>CAZOWT010000133.1:0-8163 GCA_964583345.1 uncultured Clostridia bacterium | reverse complement strand
CGGGAGAATGATTCGTGCCGGTTCTCTCGGTTTCTCATGACCAGGCCGGTTATGGCATTTTTTTGAAAAACATTTTCAGGCCCGAGAATAGATGTTTCAATTCCGGTTTCAAGCAGGAATGAAGGGGACTTTTCCCGGCAATTAACCAGGCCGGCAATCATTGCCAACAGAACCGGGATAATTTTTAACCCGGTCCTCATTTTTTTCATCATTATCATATAACAATAATTATATGTGATTTGAGGATCCGAGTCAATTTGTCAGCTTCCGGGATCAAATAATATCACCGGCCGGCCAAGTAATATGGGGAAAGGAGCCGGCAATATATGTCAAGGCCTGACCCTATAAAAAAACTTGAAATATCAGGGGACGGGGGGTTATAATAATCGGGGTGAAGCAAGATGTCCAGGATCGAGGTCACGAAAAACATATTCATATCCGAGGATGAGCTGGAGGAGGCCTTTGTCCGCTCTCCCGGACCGGGTGGCCAGAATGTCAACAAGGTGGCCACCGCCGTCCAGCTTCGTTTCGACGTGCGCCATTCGCCATCGCTGCCCGATGAGGTGCGGGAACGCCTGGAAAAACTGGCCGGCTCCAGATTGACCGAAGGCGGGGAACTGATCATCGAGGCCCACCGCACCCGCAGCCGGGAACAGAACCGGCGGGATGCCCGCCAGCGGCTCATCACCCTGATCCGACAGGCCGCCGTGATTCCCCGAAAAAGGAAAAAGACCTCACCTTCCAGGGCGGCAAAAGCCCGGCGATTGGAAGAGAAGAAGCAGCATTCTGAGAAAAAAAAACGGCGCCGGTTAATTTTACCTGAGCGGGATGGGTTTTGAATTCAGGGGTTTATCTGTCAATTTAGAAACCGGTAACCATGAACTTTGAGAAGGATTGAATGAATTTTTTAATTGAAATTTATTTGTTTTTTGTTTAATATTTATTCAGATAATGCAAAAAAAGGAGGAAGAATGAAAAACAGGATACTGGTTTTATTGGTGGCTTTTATTTTTATGGTTCTTTTGTTTCATCCCGGCTGCAAATCCGGTGATGAATGCGATTTCAGTATTCTGGGAACCTGGAATATTACCATCACTGTTCCTGATTTTGGCGGTTATACCTGGACTGAAATTTTGACCTTCACCGGCAGCGCCGAAAGTGGTGTGGTTTCCGGCTGGGCCTATGAAGCGGGGCATAACGGAACCTATACCGTAACCAATTGTTCAGTGGTTGAGTTTATCTTCGATTACATATCATCATCCTATGGATATACCCATGTGGTCTTCAACGGTACACTGGTATCAGCCAGTTCCATGAGCGGTTCGGGAACCTGGTATGATGACGACTGGGGAATGACCTCAAACCTGACCTGGAACGGTGTTAAATTCTGATTTTTTTTCCAAAATAATCACAATACTCGGGCAACAAGTAAAAAAAAAGTTGCCTTTCGTTTCTTAATGAATAAAAAATAGAAAAAAGTGAATTTCCATGTTTCAATTTTCTCGGCAGCGGAATGAGGCAGGGTAATTCCCCAGGACATCCAGGTACATATCCGGCATATCGGAGAGGAAATTGTTCTTTTTAAATATGGCGAAGGTGCGCTTGACCAGACGGGTATTCAATTCCGTGGTCAGAGGAACGAACAAATCCTTCAGGCTATCTCCGGCGATGTTTTCAAAGTCCAGCGCCCGGGCCTGATTCTTGCACTCAAAGGAAAAATCGGAAAAATTGAGCGTATGGATACCCTGGATACCGAAGATCTTGAAAAATATTTTGAGATTCACCGGATCGTAAACTACGCTCCAGCTGGTATAACTGTCACCGGCCTCGCCGGGTTTTGCCGATACGGTTTCCAGCCAGAAAAAGGCTTTTTCAACCGTGGGATTCTTATCCTTGATGGCGGAAGCCAGCCGCGCGAAGCGGTCCACCGAATAGATGGTTTTTCTGATCGGTTCTTTTCCGCCGAAGCCCTTGAACCGTTCAAGGTATTTCAGGCAATCGGCGTAGGATGAATTGGTTAGGGTTGCCGGGTGCTTCCTGTCAACGGGGTAGAAATAGGTATAAAAACTGATAAATTCGACGATCATGGCATTTCCGTTCCGGTCAGCCACCAGAAAATGCAGGGGCTGGCCTTTCGACTGGATTCGCACCTTTCGGTCGGCTTCCACGACCTGATCAACCGTTGCGCAGGTATCCAGAACATACTGCATCCATTGCATCTCCATGACACAGGGGCGAGAGTCCTTTAAAGGATACTGGGTCTGTGATAGCCACATGCATTCGATGACCAGGCCGGCCTGGTTCATTCCGCCGGTGGGATATTCCCGGCCCACCTGGTTAAAGGTGAGGCTCCCGTACTGGCTGGTCCAGGCGGCAGGTGATTCTCCCGGATACACCAGCGCCTGTTTCACCACGCCCCGGGGATTGAGGGCCACAAAACCGGTGTGGGTAAAAAAATCATAATTTCGTCCGAACAGTTTCACCTGTTTGGCCCTGGCAAAAAAGGTGGAGCAGGGTGTCAGGGGGATTGCAAAGCTCAGGGTAAACAGCAAGATCAGCAGAAGCACAACAATTTTTTTTATTGTCATCATAACCTCCCGGTGCGGCGGTTTTCGCGGCACCATCCTGCATTATATTGGAAATGACGTATTCGTAAAGGATTTTTGTGACGGCTGGAATGGTTTTGTGACGGATGACAACCACCGGTGGATTTTTATATGAATTTAGAGATTTTCCTTCACGATTTTCCGGAATTCAGGAACATAACTCCGGGATACCGGGATGGCTTCCGGAACCTGGTCAAGAACCAGGGTGAATCCCTGGGCATTGCCGGTTACCGAGCGGATCTTGCGGATATGGACCAGGTAGCGCCGATGGCAGCGGAAGAACAGGGGATAATGGGATTTAAGCTGGTCAGCAACCGCGGATATGGTGTTCCGGATCAGCATCCGCTCGATTTTTTCCTTCCGGTAGTGAATGGCCACATAATTCTCCTCGGCGCTCAGGAATAGAAAATCATCGGTTTCGAATTGGTATGCATCCTTATTGTTCCGGGCAATGATTACGATCTGACCGCCGGTTTCGCGTTTTTCACCGGATCCGGCAAGCCGAGTCTTCAGTTTCTGATTGGCCAGTTGCTGGGTCTTCAGGTTCTGCCTCAACCGGATATTCTGATCGATTATTTCGATGATAAAGGCACAGAGGACGCCCAGAGCCAGGGTGCCGATAATCACCGGCCATGATTGAAATCCCCGGGGTGTGCTTAATCCGGTTTCGATAAAATACCAGCGGGTATAGAAAATATTGACCATCATGATGGTCAGCACGATCCATATGGGCCAGATCCAGGCCCGCACAATCGAGCTTTTATCCGGGAAACTCCGGTTCACCAGGCCGCCAAGAAGCCAGTGGTTGATCATAACGCAGAGAAAACCGATCAGGCCGTATCCGATGAAAAGCGGATTCAAAATGTCATCCGGCACCTGCTGGAATCCAAAGGGTTTGAAAACCTTTAAAAACATGAAAATGAACACGCCGGAAAGAAAGCTATAGTACCAGTGAGGATATGTCTTGATAAAATGCCAAAGGGTCGAACGGTTCACCATCGAAAATTTTAACCGGATCGCCCCGGAAATGCAAGAAAATCAACAATGGCGTTCTGAAACCGGAAATTTTTGACCATTTCTCTGATCGGTTTCCGGATTCTATTATTTATTTTTTCCGGATCTACTATCGCCTTGTTAACCATTGCGGGATCATCACAGTGAATATGATAACTGCTGTTGAAAACCGATGCTCTTAAATTGAAGTTGATTTTTTGGTTTATCTTCGGGTAAAATCATGTTTTTAATGTTGGATTATCGGGGTCATTACTTTTATAGAATCTAAAAAGGAGATTTTACATGGATAAAAAAAGGCCAGTTCAGGGATTACTTCTTATTATTGTTTGTTTCATTTTAGGGTACCTTGCGGGTCCGGCCCAGCAAGATCCGGAAAAGATCCGGGAAGAGGTGAGGGTGGTGAACGTGGAAGTCCCGGTGAGAGTGATGTTTGAAAACAAACCGGTTTCCGGTCTGAGCCGCTCCGATTTTAAATTGTTCGAAAACGGAAAGGAAATGGAAATCCAGGGATTTTTCCCGGTCAGGAAAATACTCAAACGGGAACAGTTTGACCTGACGGCCAACCGGGAGGAGAAAAGGAAACCTCGTTATTTTGTGCTGGTCTTCCGAATATCGGATTATAATCGGGAATTAAAGAAAAGCATCCAGTATTTTATAAATAATTTGATTGATCCCCAGGATAAATTACTCCTATTCATCAATGACAAGACCATGTATTTCGGAGAAGTTCTGAATAAGGCGGATGTCTATTCTTTGATGGATAACGAACTGAGGAATCAGGGTAACCGGGCAAAAATTCGTTTCAATCAGTATGCCCTGAAGGTCAGGCAGGCAATCGATATGGTTAGGATAAAAAACCTGCTGAACAGTCGGGATACGGATGCGATGTTTATGGCGGAAGATGTGATTCAGTTTCTGGAGAATTATCTGGCCATCTGGAGGGACTACAAACGGAAATACCTGGTCCCGGAGGTGGATACCTTTTATAATTTTGCCCGGATGCTGGAGAAAATCAGCCTGGAAAAGTGGGTTATTTCGTTTTATCAGTTTGAGAAGTTCCCCGAGTTGAAGTTAACCGGTGAAATCCGGAGCGCCATCCGCAAACTGATATCGGACCTGATCCAGGGAAGGAGCGAGGACGCGGCAAAATCCCGGATAATGTCAAGGCTCCTGGCTCAAATCGACCTGGAATTAAAGGTGTCGGATGATTTCCCTTCTGAAGAGATCAGCAAACTGTTTTACAAGGCCAACGCCACCTTTCACTCTTTTTTCTTCACCGCTTACCGGGATGAACTTTCCCAGGACCTGGCGAACCGGGAAATCAATAGCGATTTGGAAAACTGCCTGCGCCTGATCACCCGGAAAACCGGGGGAGAGCTGCTGGTATCCAACAAGCTGGATGTTTCGTTGAAGAAGGCGATTGAAATGGAGGATATTTACTATGTGCTGACCTATGTTCCGGATAATCCGGAAAAAGCAGGAAAAATCAAGGTCCGGGTGAATAACAAGAAGTTCGATGTTTTATTTGATGACAACATTCGGGCCGATTATATTGCCGATTACATAAAAAGGCGGGAATCGGAAGCACCTGAAGTCAGGCTGGAAGATGTGAAATTTGAAAATCGGATTCTATATTTTACCATCCGGGATATCGTGCTCCGGGAAATCCAGGGCAAAAAATCCGGACTGTTAAATGTGCAAGTCCGGATCAAGGATGAGGAAAACCGAGCCATTTTCGAGCAGAGTAAAAATCTGACGCCGGATAACACCGAAATCCATATCCGGATCAGCGCCGATTGGCTGAAGAGGGGCAAGTATAACCTGATCATCGATGTCGAGGATCTCTACTCCCAGAAATCGGATTTTAAATATATAAATTTTTCTCAATAAATCTTCTTTTCAGAACGAATTTTGCAACCATTTGCCTTTTTTTTTCATCATAGTAATATTTTGGATGAGAGGCATGTATTTACTTTGAAGGATATAATGGAGGAATAATGAAAAAAATGTTTTTCGTTTTGCTTGGACTCTTGATAGTGTTTCCGGGATTTGCCCAGACCAGAAACGCGGATAATCCGTTGAAAGGGACATGGGATTTCCAATTGCAAAAAGTGTGGAAAATCGAGGGCGCCGGTGACGATGTTTTTGCCGAGATCCGGGATATCATCACCTCCGGTTCCGGAAGGATTTTTGTGGCCGACGGCAAGCATGTCAAAATATATATTCTGGATAAGGAGGGCAAATTCATATCCTCTTTCGGAAAATCCGGGGAAGGCCCCGGCGAATTCCGCAATTTCAGGATGGGTTCCCGGCTGCATTTGCTTAATGATTGCCTGATGGTAAACGAATCCAACCGGATTCACTATTTCACCCTGGATGGTGAATTTGTCAGAACCGAATCACTTCCCAATCTAATGGATGCACGCGCTTTTGTTTCCGCGGATGAATTCATTTCCGCGCCCACGGTGATTGAGAATCCCAACCTTAAAAAAGCGGAAGTTAAACTGGTCAACATTAGCGACCATTCCGAGAAAAAAATTGCCACCTACCAGCCTTTTGAAAAAGCCGTGCAGAGGCAGGAGACTTCGGAGGGGAGCACGGTCATTGCCATTGTTCTGGGTGGAATTACCCCCATGATGATGGTGGAATACCGCGATGGGAAAATATATTTCGGAATGAGCGACCAGTACAAAATTGATGTGGTCAACCTGGCAGGCAAGCCCATTGGCGGCTTTTACCTGGAGGGGCGGAAGCCGAATCCGGTTTCAGAAAAATACAAAAATGATTTGCTAAAGCGGTTGAGTTCCCAGGGGGGGGCGCCCGAAAGCATGTTGAAAAATATTGTTGACGGTCTTCCCCGGGACGCTTCTTATTTCGAGAATATCGTGGTGGATAAAAACGGACTGATCTATGTTTTTGTGGCCAACCCGGGAGAAGATAGCAAAAAGTCGATCGATATTTTCTCTCCCCGGGGACAGTACCTGTATTCGTCAACCATCAGCGTCCCGGATGGTTGCAGTATCAGACGGGTATATTTAAAAGACGACCTGCTGATCATGGCCGTCGAGGATGACGAGGGGGCAATTTCACTGAACAAATATACCATCAGAATCCCCTCGGCTTAAAGCCGGTGAATTCGGTGCTTTAACCGGCCGGGTGATTGTTTGGGATAACCGGATACTGGCCCGCGTCAGGTCTGAAACGGAAAATTTATTATGATTTGTGAGAAGCTCTTCCCACGAAATATCCGATAACAAAGCCGATGATTAAGACCAATGGTAGAAAAATAATACGCGACATGCTTATATTCCAGAACAATAACTGCAGCGAAACCACCTGGGTATTTTGAAGCAGTATAATCAGAAGCAAAACTGCGAAAATCAGCAAAACAATGGTTTTGGGTTTCATTGTGCCCTCCTTTCTTTCATTATGTAAATCAATACTGTTTAAATTATATATCTTTTAGACAATAACTGCAAAAAATCAGGGTTGGGTCACATAAATGCTGCAAATTTGGATATAAACTGGTAAATTCAAGATTTGATGTCCACTTATTAAAAATCAGAGATAGAATTACGTCTGGCTGTGATGGTGTTCATCGTCGTGGCTGGCCATATCAATTACAATGGCAGCGGCGAGTATGAGCACATCATCTTCTTCCGGATCGATTTCGATAAAATAGCTGTCGCCCCATGAGAACCATCGCTTGGTGATGAAGGCCACCGCTCTTCCCTTTCGGGTAATGGTGTAGAGATGGTTGGTGAAGTCACCGATTATCAGGTAGTCATCCGGGCCGTCGATATCAATGACATATTTATCATTAAACAGGGTGATTTTCTTCAGCACTCTGGCCCACAGTTTCTGATCCCGGAAGATTCGGTACTGTTTTTTTAAACTGAGCAATTTCTGCTTGATAAAAGCCAGTTCGGAACCGCTGGAATCATAAAATCGCAACCGGTCTCCCAGGGAAAACAACTTGCCTTGAACCACAAATAGGGGATTGCCATGTTCGTCTACGATGTTGAAATGGTCTCCCAGAGTCCAGATTTTTTGCTTCAGGAAAAAGGTCTTGAAATGACGCTTAATTCTGCAAAATTAGGTGTCCAGAACCGGACAAATTTGTTCGCTTTCGAACAAGGCATTGTTTAATTTTCCTTTCTTTTTAGAGCTAGTGAAATGATGGTAATGGACTTTTGCCTTTATTGGAGCGGAATATAGGTGGGGTATGGTTTTTCTCAATATTGGCACCGATGTTGCTATACTTAAGGTGGTGCTATAACATGAATAATCATCGGGAGGACATCCATGTTGATGAATTATCTGCGGTCTGCCTTGCGTAATATCCGGAAGCATAAATTCCATTCAATTATTAATATTTCCTGCCTGGCGCTGGGAATGGCCTGCTGCATTCTCGTCATGTTCTGGATCAGGAATGACCTGCAGGTTGACTATTTTCATAAAAACCTGGAGCGGTTATACCGGGTGGAAACAGTGGAAACCCAACATGGCTCCAAAATGTATATCGATCTGAAGACGTCTTTCC
>CAZOWT010000132.1:0-8199 GCA_964583345.1 uncultured Clostridia bacterium | reverse complement strand
ATACAGGAAGGATTTGATGTTGCCATCGGTTCCCGTCAGTTCAGGGGAGCGGATGTGGATAGAAGTTTCAGGAGAGAAGTGATTTCCAGGGGATATATCTGGATATTGAAACTGATGCTGCGTTTTCCCTTTACCGATGCCCAGTGCGGTTTCAAGGCGGCGTCAAAAAAGGCCGTCAACGAACTGTTTCCGCATATTAAAGATGACGAATGGTTCTTTGACACCGAACTCTTATTCATTGCCCATCGGGAAGGGTACCGGGTGAAGGAAATTCCGGTACGCTGGATCGAAGACCGGGATTCCAGGGTCAAGATATTGAGAACTGCCTGGCTTGACCTGCTCGGGGTTGTCCGGATGTGGGGCTATAAAAAAGGGTCTTTGAAATGAAGCGGTCGATTTTTATAACCGGAGCCAGCGGTTTTATCGGGAAATCCTTGTTGAGGGCCCTCGATTGGCAGGCATACCGGTACGTCTATTGCCTCTCTCGCGATCCCGAAAAAATGGATTTTCCGGACAAGAAACCGGGAAACCTGATTGTGGTAAAAGGGGACCTGCTGGATGTTGATTCCTACCGCGAGAACCTCAAACAGGTGGATACCGTGGTCCATCTGGCCGCGGTAACCGGCAAGGTCAGGCCAGCCGAATATTATCGGGTAAACACCTTGGGAACCCGCAAACTGGTCGAATGCTGCCAGCAATCTGGAGTTCGATTTATATTATATGTCAGCACTATTGCCGCCAAATTTAAGAAAAAAAAGCGCTATTTTTATGCGGATTCCAAAATTCAGGCCGAGGAAATTATCCGGTCATGCGGCCTCAAGTATAGCCTGCTGCGGCCGACCATGGTACTGGGGAAGGAATCGCCTGTTTTTAGCGGGTTTTCCCGTTTTGCATTTTTGCCCCTGGTTCCGCTTTTCGGCCGGGGGGAAGTAAAGATTCAACCGGTGTTCGTGGATGACCTGGCTGAGGTTATTTCCAACATTTTGAAACATTCCCGGTTCGATAACCGCATGGTGGAAATCGGGGGACCGGAGCGCATCTCGATCCGGAATTTCCTGGAATTGATACGGCAAACCAAACAAAAAAAAAAGACGCGATTTGTTCGGATTCCCATGGGCCCGGCTGTTTTCTTGTTGACCCTGGCCGAACCCCTGTTTTATCCGTTGTTGCCCCTGACCCTGGGACAACTGGCAACTTTCCGCAATGAAGGCGCGGCTGACGAAAATGAACTTTTTCTAAAACTGTCATCCGGGTTCACGACTGTCAGCGGGATGGTGAGCGAAAGTCTGATTCCGGGAAAAGAAAATCCGGTTCGTTTCGGGCTTGACAGGGAATGCCGGGTATTTTGCCGCTACTTGATCCGGCAGCCGGCCAACCGAATGCTGCTGGACAAATATGCCGAATGTCATGAAAAGGTCAATCTGATTGCCCGGAACCGTTTTGATTCGTTTCTGTTAAAACAGGCTTCCCGAAACAGGTTCTTTGCAAAATTATCCGATTCATATTCGCGTTTTTTTTATCCCGATGCCGTATTGAGGAAAAAATTGGTTTATTTGCTGGCTATCCTGGAAACCTCCTCACCGTACTTTCGTTTTTTTGATCAGGCACCGGGACGGAATAAGGTAATGGTATTTTTAACCCTGGGGCTGAGGGGAAGCGGATTTGCCCTGGCGCTTCTCCTGTCTTTTTTCATGTATCTCCCCTTCAGGGTCATGATGGGAAGAAAAGACATTCCGGCGGGAGTTGAATAATGGCAAAAATAACGGTGGTGGGTTCGGGCGCCAGCGGGGTACATTTTGCCCTGTCCGCTCTGGAAAAGGGTCACCGGGTGGAGATGTTTGATGTCGGGTATTCCGGGCTTGAGGCGATCAATCCAGAAGATGATTTTCTCGGCCTTAAATCCAATTTAAAAGATCCGGCTGAATATTTTCTCGGGGAAGATTTCGAAAGCGTGGTCCCCCCTGATTTCAACCAGGAAATATACGAGTTCCCTCCCAATAAAATGTACATTTTTCGTCAGCCGCCAGGATTCGAATCCACTGCCGATGGATTCGAACCTCTTTTTTCATTTGCCCGGGGCGGGCTGGCCGAAGCCTGGACCGGTGGATGTTATCCGTTTAATGATGAGGATCTCCAGCTTTTTCCGTTCAAATTCGAGGAGATGAAGCCGTTTTATGAGCAAGTCGCACGCAGAATCGGCTTGATCGGGGTTCGGGATGACATGTCGGATTTTTTCCCCTGGCATGACCATCTGCTCCCCCCGCTGGATCTGGATGAAAATTCAACCCTGATTTTAAAGAAATATGAAAAAAAAAGGCAGAACCTGAATTCGAAACTGGGCTTTTCCCTGGGAAGGTCCCGAATCGCCACCTTGAGCCGGGATAAGGAAAAGCGAAAAGCCTGTGATTATTCAGGCAGGTGCCTGTGGGGATGTCCCAGTGGTTCCCTCTACGTTCCTTCCCTCACCCTGGAGGAGTGCCTGGCCACTCCCAATTTTTCCTATCATCCCCGGCATTTGGCTTGCTATTTCAGGTCTGACAGGGGGAACCGGGTAACCCGGCTGGTCACCCGGGATATGACATCCGGGCAACTGGTCGAATCTGAGGTGGAAAATCTGGTGCTGGCTGCCGGAACCCTATCATCTTCGAAAATTTTCCTGGATTCACTTTATTTCCGATCCGGAAAAATCGAGAAACTCGAGGGACTGATGGATAACCGGCAGATCCTGGTTCCCTTTGTGAATCTGAAAATGATAGGGAAGCCGTATAATCCGGAATCCTACCAGTATCACCAGCTGGCTGTCGGTTTCAGATGCAACCGGACCAACCGGTATATTCATGGCCAGATCACCACGTTGAAAACCGCCCTGCTGCACCCGGTCATTCAGCAAATCCCGCTCGATCTGAAAACCGCGATTGTTGCCATGCGCAGCCTGCATGCTGCCCTGGGGGTTATCAATATCAATTTCTGGGATACCCGGCGGCCGGAAAATACGGTTTCCATTGAACCCGTTCTTGAAACCGGAACAAAAAAAGCGGCTGAAACCCGGCTGAAAATACGATACCAATCGGTTTCGGAAGAAAAACAGATTGTTTCCGACGCCATGACCCGGGTCAGAAAATTCCTGATGAAACTGGGAGCCATTGCCCCGCCCATGATGGCCCATATCCGTCCGATGGGTGCCAGTGTCCATTATTCCGGAACCATTCCCATGAGCGTCAACGCCCGGCCACTGACCGTGTCGCCTGATTGCCGGAGCTGGGATTTTGAAAATCTTTTTTTTGTCGACGGGACTTCTTTTCCGTTTTTGCCAGCGAAAAATCTGACATTTACCTTGATGGCGAATGCGGTTCGAGTCGCCGGCAATGTCTTTTAAAACGAGAGGTTATCATGAAAAAAATATTGAGTGTCATCTTGATATCAAGTATGCTGCTGATTGTCGATCTGTCCGGTGCCGGGCAGGACGCGAATTTGTGGGGAATATCCGGTTCCGAAATCCGCAGCCAAGCCGGTGAGAGCGGGCGAATGAAAACATTCGAAAGGGATGTGTCATGCCGGCAGATTCTGGAGGTCAGGTCCCTGATCAACGGCCGGGTATCGGATGTCCTGGTCGGGAAGGGAGATCGGGTCCGTACCGGACAATTGCTGCTTCGGCTGGATTCCGCATTGGTCGAACAGAATATGAAGGAGGCCGAGGATTCCATAAAAAATTGGGAGAAAATTTTGTTCAAGCGCGAACACTGGAAGGTCCGCAGCGAAAGGGCCGAACAGCAGGCCCGGGACAAGATCGCATCCTACCGGAAACAGCTTAAGGACAATAAAAACGAACTGTTCCAACGGCAAATTCATGCGCTGATTTCCGGAAGGGTAATCGATGTCGTACCGGAGAATACCGAAGTCTCGGAGGAAACGGTGGTCGCTGTTATCGGAGACGACTCGTTATTAAAGATAGAATTGTTGCCGGAGGATATTCCCTCATTCGGGCTGGATTCCCTGAAGAGCGGAGATCGTATTTCCCTGACGTTCAATGAAATCAATTTTGCCTGTTCCGGGGAAATCAGGCGCAAAACCGATGGCTTAACCATTTTGATTCCCAATGAAAAGTTCCTGATCTCTCCGGGCATGACCGCCAGATTCCAGATTGAAAGCGAACCGGAAGACCGGCTTTTGGCCCGGTCCGAGAAGAAGGAGCCATCCGGGAAAACCAAAAAGAGTCCCAGAAATAAAAACAAGAAATTGGAGTGGGGAATATCCGGGGGCCTGTCATACGTTGATCCGGGTGAATACCGCTATCGGGCCGAAGGAATAGACGCCCTGATGGAACAGGTTGCCGGGAACTACGGGATCGAATACACGTTTTCGGGTGATTTTGGGAAGAATATTTTTACAGTCCCCATTCAGGCGCAGTTTAATTACCGGCTTTCCGACCGCTGGTATTTGAAAGCCGGTCTGGAATTCGGATATGGACGTTATTCCCCGGCCAAGACTTATAACCTGGAATGGGCCATGCCGACCGAAACGGTCCAGATTGATCTCTCCACAAAATTAATGTATCTGATGCCCTTTGCCGGCGCCGAAACCCGGTTTGGCAGATTCGGAATCTATGCCAGTCTGGGATATAATTTTTTGCATTTTTCCCATCAGAAGGATTTGGAATCCAGCGCCGGGAGTTTCTGGCTCCGGCAGGGTGATACCATATCAGCCAATGGATCCGGGTTTGGCCTGCTGCTGGGCGGAAAATACTTTTTCAATATCGGGAAAAAAACGGATCTATTCGTCAATCTGGAACTCTGCTACCTGAAAATCGGACATTTGAAAGGCACCCGGGAATCGGTCCAGTCTTCATCGACCGGTGAAACATTTTCCGAATCAATCAGCGGCACAATTTACAGTTTTGAAACCAATCCCTACGACCTGGGATGGTTCAGCACCTGGGAACTCTATGCCTCCGCTCCCAGCGGATCTGATTTCCGGAATGCCGGTGAAATGCTCCTGAACCTTTCCGGTATCCGCCTCATGATCGGAATCGCTTTTTAACTCCGGTTTCTACTGTTGACTTTTGGTTTTCGGTTCAGTATAATAAACCTTTTTCAACGAAAGAGAAAATACAAATAAAAATAAGTCGAGGAGTATAACAATGAGAAATTTTAGGCGAATGGTTGTTTTCGGGTTGATTTTCCTGATCATTCCATTTTTAAATTTTTCCCAGTCGGAAAATCCGGCCAAACCCGGATATCAGGAATACATTGAATTTTTAAAAGCAAACCGGGATAAACTGAACTACAATACTTACGGACTGATCGAAGGCACGGATACGGTGGTGATCAAAATTTACGGAAACCGGGAGATTCAGGATCAGATCATGGAAAGTCTGGATAATTTTGATGTCCTCCGGCACCAGGTGGAAGAATTTACCGAGGGGCAGGTTGTGATTTCCATTTATTTCCCCCTGCCGAAACCGATGGAACCAGCGGAGAAAGCGGTTGAAGAACCCGTGGCCGTGAAACAGAAACCGGTTAAGGTCCGGGAGCAGGAAACCAAAGAGACAAAATGCCCGCGAAGGGTGAAGGTTCAGGCCAGACTCATCGAACCCCAGCTGTTCTCCGAATATCGCTATTTTCAGCAACCCATCCGTTATGACCAGGATGTGAATGTATCCGCTGAATTGACCGCCCGGGTGAGGGAAGTGCTGGTGGCTGCCGGGGATCATGTTCAGCAGGGCCAGATTCTGGTCCGCCTCGATTCAACGGTCCTGGAAAAAGAGATCGCCAGCGTCGAAGCGTTGCTAAAAAAATGGAAGAACATTCTCTGGCAGCGGCAGCACTGGAAAGAAAGAAGCCCCGTATCCGAAAAACAGGCCGAGGATCAGATCCGGGATACGGAAGCCTTGTTGGGCGATAAAATGAACGAACTTTCCAAAACCCAGATCAAGGCCCCTTTTGACGGGAAAATTGTTTATGCAGTTTCGGTAAACGAACCCCTGGAAACCGGCGCCATTGTTCTCCGTATTGTTTCCGATCGGATGATGAAAATTTCCGTCCCACCGGTGGATGCCGGATATTTTCACTCCGGTCAGGTGATAAAGGTGGTGACCGAGGCCATGGAAGGTAGTCTTTCCGGCACGGTGAGCGTGACCGAGCAGGAAACCAAGATCGTCCTGGATAATAGCGACCTTAGCCTGTCAGAAGGGATTCAGGCCGGATTCCGGGTCCTGGTCAAGGAGCATTCCGATGCGCTGGTGATATATGAAAAGGAAGTGCTCCGGGATGAGGCCGGATATTTTACCTATGTGGTAAACGGGAAAACCTGCCAGAGAAGAAGCGTTGAAATCAGTCCTTTTCTGGACGGAGAGGCCCTGATTCAGTCCGGGCTGAATCCGGGTGATGAGGTGATTGTCAGTGGGTTTGAGTGCCTGAAAGACGGGAAGAAGATCAAGGTAATGGTCTGGGATGAGGCCAAAGGCAAATTGCGGGCCAGAAAGAAAAAGGAAAGGATCGAAGCCAAGAGGGTGGAACCTGAGAAAATCATTGAGGTTCCGGTTATCCCGGTTGAGAAGGAAATAGTCAGGAGGAAGAATTTCTGGGCAGTGGGCGCGGGACTCGGCGGATTCCTCATTACCGATAATGTTTTTACCGATGTTTACGGCAGCATTACCCCAGCCGGATTCCTGACCGTATCGTTTACCCTGAAGGAAAAGATCGAATTTTTCTTTTCGGCTCTCTACTCGACCGCAAGCGGTGAATTTACCGGTGGCCTGGGTGAAAAAACCACGCTGACCATGACTCCGCTATACCTGGGTGCCAAGTTGGTCTTCAAAAAGATAAAAAAATTGCTGCCCTATGCGGGTGCGGCCGTGGTGCGCTTCAATATAAAGGAAGCGGTTCCGGCTTCCGATGAAATTCATGAGAGCACCAACTATCGCTCCAATTTCGGTGCCTCTGTTTTTGCCGGTTCAATTCTTCCGCTGGGTAAAAAATTAGATTTGTTTTTTCAGTTGATGTATGATATCTGCCGGATTCCGGTGGATGATGAGGGTATCGAAAAGATTAATTTATCCGGGTTAAGGCTTCTGGTCGGATTGAGGATGACTTTCGGGCGTTAACAGGATCATTGCCTGTAAAATAAATATTTTCTTGAAAAAATATGCCCAAAACGTATTTTTCGGTTGACTTTTGTTTTTTTTTATACTATCTATATTATGTCTGTAAAGGAGTCAAATATGGGTGATGTGAAGAAGAAGGAAGAACCAAAAGTTGAAAACCGCCGTGATTTTCTAAAACGGGTTTCCAAATGGTCGGCAATTGCTTTGGGGACGGCAGCCGGTATTACCACCATCAGTTCTTTAGGATGCCCCCCGTATGATGATTACTTTGGCGGCTATTGCGATGGCTGGGGCCAGGATTATTATTCCTATTATGCCTATTGCAATTACACCAATTACGGAGACTGGTAAGTCATCCCCTTTTTTTTCGGTTTAAGGCCAGTCTGGGAACAACTGGTCGTTCAATCGAATCTATAAATTCGAATATTCAATATTATTCTGCAAGATTTTCGATAAACTCAAAAGTGTTTTCCAACAGCGGTCCGGCTTTACGGAGTTGAGACCAGATTCATCCCCATATCGATGGCTTTTTCATTCAGGGGGATGAGGTGGTAATGCCTCTGGGGGAGTGTATCTTTCAGGGCGGTAATCAGCGAGTCCCGCTTCACGATTTTCTTGAGTTTTACCAGGGCGCCGAGAACCAGCATGTTCATGACCTTCACATTTTTCAGGTCATTGGTGGCCTTTTCAATGGCCGGAAGGGCGATGACATCGATGTCGGTCCGGGTCGGAGCTTCCTTGATATGGGTGCTTTCCCAGATCAGCAGACCGCCAGCCTTGACCCGGGGCTCGAATTTTTTCAGGGAAGGCTGATTCAACACCACGGCAATATCGTATTCGCTGACAATCGGGGAGGAAATGGGTTCATCACTGATGTTAACCATGCAGTTGGCGGTGCCTCCCCGCATTTCCGGGCCGTAGGAGGGCATCCAGCTGACTTCCTTTCCTTCCTTCATGGCGGCATAGGCCAGCAGTGTTCCCATTGAAAGCACACCCTGACCTCCGAATCCGGCAAAAATCATTTCCTGTAGCATTATTGCACCTCCTCTTTGGCCGGTTCCTTAAATACACCGAGAGGATAATAGGGGAGTACTTTT
>CAZOWT010000131.1:0-8248 GCA_964583345.1 uncultured Clostridia bacterium | reverse complement strand
GTCAGCCAGCATAAAAAGACGATCATCATTTTCAATGACCAGACGTCTTCTGATAAGGTCATCCAGATCCCGGTACCGTCTCACGAATCTCTGAATACTCGATATTTTATCCTGGTATACCCCTCCCACATGAATCTGAACCTTGGCCTTAGAATCCAGACCCATTAAATCCAGAACCTGGCAATGGTAAGCCAGCTCTATTATGCTTCGCTGATAGACATCTTCGCGAATCGAATTGATCAGGGTGAATTGATCCGGATGCATGGAAATGCGCATCCGGTTTTCTTTGATGAAATCCCCGATTTGCAAAAAGGGCTGCCTGTATTCTTCCTGCCAGGGGAATTTGCAGACCGGGTGTGAAGCGAATGGAATAATATCCGATGTCACGCGAAAGAAAAGAATATTGTTTTCTCGGTTAAAATCCAGCATCCGTCTCAAACAGTCCAGGTTGCCGGATATTGCCTCCTCCATTCTTCCCTCGCTATATGAAGCCAGCCGGAAACTGCGATTGCCCCGGCATCCCAGTGAGCGGTTGATACAGGGATAACCGATTTTCATAGAATACCCTGGTTCAAGGTCATATTTTTGAATAAAATTTCACCATGATAACGCCCGATAAATATCCCTTTTTTTCATTTCAACAGGATTTCCTCGAAGAATTTCAATGCCTTTTGATCACCGATCTCCCCCAGCCAGAACATGGCCTTCTTTCGGATTTGCGGATGCCTGTTTTCCCGGGCGATCCGGATCAGCATGGGAACCGCTTCTGACCGCTGAAGCTGGCTGATGGCAAAAACCGCGCTGGATTTAACCCCAATTTCCCCTTCGCCTTCAATGATATCTTCCAAAGCACCAACGCATTCATTCGAAGCTTTTTGGCCCAGCCAGAATATGGCCAGCTTGCGAAGGGAAAGGAAGGCATCATGTCTGGCCAATCGAATCAGTTCCCGGACAGCTCCTGGGGATCCATCGAGATAAAAAGCAAATACCAGCTGTTTCCGCAGGACATATTCGGATTCCCGGGCGGCAATCTTTTTCAGGTATGCCCATGACAGATTACTCTTTATCGTGCCCAGCCAGAATATGGCATTCTTTCTCAGTTCAAGCGGATAGCCGGTTTTTTCAGCAACCAAATATAAAAAATTGGCCGAACCATCATGGTTGTGCATGGCAATGGCTGCCAGAATATTTTGGCGCAGGCAACCTTCACCACGGTTAAACATTTTTTTTAAAAAGCTCAGGCTTTCGGAACCATTCAACCGGCCCAACCAGAAAAAGGGAATTTCCTTAATTTCATATGGCCGGCCGTCATCGAGCAGTCCCAGGCCAACGATTTCAAATCCATTTTGTTTTTTTTTATGCAGAAAGACAATATCCCTGTCGGTTATTTCAGGTTTGACTTTGTCATCCTTATCTAAGCCGTGTCCGAAAGTCCTGATAACCAGACGGTCTCCCTGATGAGTGATACGGGAAACCGATTCGCCCTGGTACTCGATGGTGGTTCCCCCAATCCGGGAATTTCCCCTGGACTCGAAGGTGTAGCCGCTTAAAAAATAGTCACCCCGGAATTCCCGGCTGAACCTTTCTTCAGCCTGTTTTATTCTTTTTTGAATTGACAAACCAGACTGATCAAGAGAATAAACATGGTCACCTTTCAGATTCCGGATTGAGGCTGAATCCATCCTGCCGGGAAGCCAGAACAACAGAGCCATCAAAACCAGCAGTAATTTAAATAGTCTGTTCATTGTCACCCTCCCGTCAAATCGATTAAATGTTATTCATTTATGATGTCATTTAGAACCTCTGCCGCTTCTTCGCTTCCGGTCTGACCCAGCCAGAAAATCGCTTTCTTTCTTAAGCGGGGGTTCTTTTCATTTTTGACCAGCTGAATCAACTCTGCAACAGCCGCTTTGGATTTGTTTTCAGCCAGGGCATATATTACCTTTTCCTTAATGTCGACATTGTTATTTTTCCGGTAAACCTGCATCAGAATCCCAACCGAATTTTCCGAGCGGGCCTGGCCGATCCAGAAAACCGCCTGACCGGCCAATTCGGGATTTTTCTCATCCCGGGCTATTTGGTGAAGGATATTCAGATATTCGGGGCTTCGGGTTTCAGAGATGTAGAATATCAATTTTTTCCTGAATTCCAAGTTGGAGGAATTCCGGTAAAGGTCCATCAGAATATCAAGGCTTTGCTTTCCCCTGACCTGACTGATCCAGAATGCAGCTTTTGACCTCACCTCGGAATCCGGATCATTTTTGGCGATATAAATAAGTTTATCCAGTGCCTTTTCAGTCTTGACTTCAGAAATATAGAATGTCATCTGAGTTCTGAAGTCAATATCCTTGCTTTTCTGATAGATGTCAAAAAGTAAATCCACGGCCTCGGGCAAGCGCGTCTGCCCAATCCAGAAAGCCGCCCTCTTGCGAAGCTGAACCGAACCTTCATTACAGGCAATCCAGACCAGTTTATCCACTGCCTTCTTTTTCCTGGTTTCAGAGAAGGAGAAAATGAGTTTTTCCTTTAGCTTTTCGTCACCGCAGGTGTCATAGATTCGCAGCAGGGCGTCAACACTCTCAGGCAAATCCATCTGGCCAAGCCAAAAAATGGCCCGTTCCCGGACCCGGGGGCTGGAATCCTTTTCAGCCACCTCAACCAGAATACTGACTGTTTTGGGATCACGGTTTTCACTTAGAATAAAAATCGCCTTTTCCCGAATCTGCTCATCCTTATTTTCCTTAATGAGCTTGAGCAGAAGGGGGAATGCCTTCTTTTTATCCATGTTGAGAAGCGCATTCAGCGCCCACATCTTTACATCCGATTCTTTTTCCGTATCCGCCTTTACGCCGTTATTGATGTATCGCTTGTACCGGAATTCTCCTTTTTTGGTGAGTGCCTCGGCCAGCTCCATTCTCAAGATCTTGGCATCATTCACCCAGGAACTATCGGAAAACGATTTTACCATCTGGTTCAAAACCTCGACCGCTTCCTTTTTCAGGGAAACCTCGTTTCGGATATCGTTTCCTTCGTCGCTCAACTTGGAGAGCGAATAAGCCAGCCAGTAGAGTGAGTCATCCGCATATTCGCTCTTGCCAAATTTGTTCTGGAATTTTCTTAAAGATTCTACGGCGTCCCGCCATTCTTTCTGGTACACATATTTTTTGGCCAGGGCAAATGTCCGGGAATCCTCGGTTTCATCTCCACTGAGAATCGGCGCAAAGCCCAGGACGACAATCAGAAAAAAAATCGATAATAAGATTTTCAAATTTCCAGGTTTTGTTTTCATTGGTTATCTCCTTGTGTTAAATTTTTCCGATTTTTCTCACTTTCTGTTGAAACAAGTCTATTTTAATGGGAATATCTTTATTGTGAATCATCTCCTGAACCGATTTCATCATGACCCTGTCTCCGGGAACCGTATTGTCAACCTCCATCAAAATCAGTTCAATATCCACCAGCAAAGAATTCAGATAGGGATCATTCTGGTTCGATAGCCGGCTGCGCAACAAACGGGTCTGGGCCAACATGGACCGAATAATTTCTTTTTCACCCGGTATTTTTCCGTTTTGATAACCGGAGATTGAAGTATTGGACAAATCCAGCATCAATGGTTTCATATCTTCAAGGTATTGATTGAGTACGGCCCTATCCTGTGTTCCTCCGTTGGTCGAAATTTCTTTAACCGGAAACCCGGAATCAAAAAACAAAAAACGGCCAATAAAAATCCCCAGTATTAAAAACAGGGCGAAACCGCCAAAAGCGAATCTCCATTTTAAAGCCGGAAGGGAAAATCTGTTTTTTGGTTTTTCATTCCCGACCCTTTCAATGATATGCCTCCAGCAGTCATCCCGCCGGCCAGCCCATTCTGTTTCCTTACCTCCGCCCAAACTTTCAAAAAAGCGTGAAATCTCCTCGAATGATTTCTGGCAGGATGAGCACGATTCGATATGCCGCATCAGCCTTTTCTTCTCCCTTTCTTCCAGTTCGTCATAGAGGAATAGGATAATCTGGTTTTGGGCATTTTTACATGTCATTTCCGGCCTCCGGAATATATGGCGATAATTTGTTTTTCAAACGGCGAACCGCTCGAAAAAGTTGTTGTTTCACATTCCCTTCGCTGCACGCCAGGTAATCGGCAATCTCCCGTATTTTCAGCTGCTGGAAATGTTTCATGGTAAATATTAACCGCTGTTGCGGAGACAGATATTCCAGTGACTGATTAAGCTTACTGGAGATCTCCGATTTCATCACCTCTTCTTCAGGTGTTTTGACCGCTGACCGGTCAGGATGAACAAGTTCGGCTTCCTTATCCTTTTCATGTCGACGTTTCTTGTTTTTCTTCACCAGATCCAGCGAGGTATTGATCCCGATTCGGTATAACCAGGAGGGAAAACTTCCATTCTCCTTCAATTTGTTTTTTTTCAGGGCACTAAAGGCCTTGACAAAGGTATCCTGAAGGATTTCCTCGGCATCCTCCATATTGCGGGTATAGCCGAAGGCCAGTTTCAGAATCCTTTCCCGATTAATGTCATATAGCGTTTTCATGGCACCGACATGACCCTCCTTGGCCTTTTCGACCAATTCTTTCACTTCGACTGTCATACCTAAAGACATACCCTATTTTGGATTGGTTGACAATAAACCATGAAAAAATATTTTTTGGGGAAAGTAATCAAAAATTTCAATATTCCTTTGAAATCCGGTTTTTTTCTACAATATAACGCCAGGAAATAGACATAGGGAAAAATCAATCAGCAAAATAAAAAATACAAAAACAAAAATTATAATTTCTGATAAAGAGAAGCCATGCAATAATCAAACCAGGCCGGACGTTCGGCTTGATCTCCCCAGTAGCCGGCGGGCAGATCCGGATGCCGGATGACATCCTTGGTTTCCAGATTTTGGGCCTTCAATCCTTTCAAGACTTCAATCAACCTTTCAAAATAATCCTTCATCAGACCGATGTATGCCTTGTCAACCACCCGGCCGTGACCCGGGCATATTTTTTGGATAGGTAGGGTTTGCCACTTTTTAAAAGCACTGAGCCAGGCATCCATGTCATTGGTGGGATCTCCAAAATAGGGATACTGATCAACCTGGATCAGGTCCCCGGCAACCAGAATATTCTCTTTCGGGAAATAAACCGACGAAGAACATACGGTATGGCCGCCGGTGTTGGTAAAAATCAGTTTGTCTTCACCCTCACCCAGCTGAATCATATCTTTGAAAAAAAGTGTTGGCATAAATAGTTTGGCGCTTTTCTGAGATTCCCTGAATTTCGGGAAAATCCGGGTATAGGCCTCGATGAGCCGATCATTGAATTTGATGGCCAGTTGTTTTTCCCATAAATTCTTTCCCGGTTCAGCGGCCACCACATTCACATCGGAAAACGCCGCCATGCCAAAAAAATGATCGATATGCGGATGGGTTATGAGCAAAGCCAGGGTTTTCTTCCTGAACTTCTCCTCCATATCGGTTCTGAATTTTCGGGCCAATTCGGTTTTCATCCCGCAATCCACAAAGTACAAACCCTGATCAGTTGCCAGGCAAGTCATATTCGCACCGTACTGGTGTCTGGCCATGATGACCGAAGGCGAGACCGAGCAGTATTCCATATCATTGACCGGCTCCGCCGAAAGGTTAATCGGAAACAAAACCAGAAAACCCAACAAAAGCAAAAATATTAAACCTGAAATTTTCATGTGGCCCTCTGCAGTAAAAAATATTTTTTTATGCCTATTACGGATTATACGAAAAATGACCGATTTGGTTTCATGCTTTCTCTCAGGAAAAATAGTGACGGAAATATTTCAGGGGGAAAAAAGTATTCAACGATAAGGCGAAAATGATTACTGGCCGGACATAAAAAATTAATAATTGTCCAGGATATAATCCACAATCATCTCTGAAGCCCGGATAATCGCCTGCTGGGTATCTCCGGCAAAAACCGATCCTCCCGATGATTTGCCTTCGACACGAAACGAACCGATTTGGCCTCCTGAAGCCGTATCAATCAACTCACCATCCACCAAAACCTTTGCTTTGCCGGGGAGAGCGCCGGCCGTGGCCCGATCTTCCAGGCTGACCCGGCGAATATCCACAATGAACAATTTCAACTGCAGGTCCAGCGGTGCCGAATTTTCACCGGGGCCGGAAAGCTCCTTGAAGGTATTGGAAGACCTGAGTTTTTGGACCACCATATCTGCCAGCATATCCATTTCTTCAGCTGAAGCCGTTTCCGAGGCAATACTGACCCAGAGAGACGAATACGATGAAAGTTTTACTTTGGAAGGGACAGTATCGATCATGACCCCACCGGAAGCGCACCCGACAAAAACCATTAAAAGAATGACCGCAAAAACCAAACGCATATATTTCATGTTGGCTCCTTTTCCATTGATTATAAAAACCTTTTGGGGGAAAGTCAATCTCTCGAAGAATGACCCTCATCCGGTTTGATTGGAATAATGAAATGTCCCTGTGTTGCGAAAAAGTTACCAACAAATTGAAATTTACCCGGTTCTCTTATAAAATGGACACATTGAATAGAGGAGGTTGTATGGCAACAAAAAAGAAAAATACATTCACCATCGGGCTGGCCTTGATCGTCACCGGGATTTTCACCCTGCTGGCAATTCTGGGGATTGTTTCGCCGTTTCAGATGTGGTGGTTGCCGATCACCCTGATTGCCGTCGGTATTCTGGTGGTTTTAAACTCGAAAAATACCGTCTATTTTCTGGGATGGCTGTGCATGGTTTACGGAGCGGTTCTGTTGCTGACAACAGTCGGCCTTTTTCACATCCCGATCCTGTGGAAAATTTCCTCAGCCTATCCCATCCTCTTTGGCCTCATACTGATTCTATAAAACAGCGGAAAATAGCATAATGATTTTACCGAGCTGTCCCCTGAAAAGAATTCTCCTGCCCGATTGATAAGCTCCGATTCCTTTGGCTTTTTCAGTCGATCAGAGATGACACCTGCAGCTCCCACTCCTCGGTATTTTCATTTTCACTCAATTGATACAGCTTCCCTTCATGAATGGTGTAGGGATTCAATTCCCGGGGGTTGATTTCCTGCAATTCAACCATCGTTTTCTTTAGAATTCGGCCTTTCAGGTCCAGGATGTAAAGTTCTTTTTTTCCCTCTTCTTCCCGGAAGGTAATGGCGTAAATCCGCTTGCTCTCTACCCGAAAATCCTTTATTTCCGGAAATAAAGAAGGAAAGCTCACGTTATTCCGGTCCCGTTCGAATTGGGGTTTAAATCGGGGATCGGATAAAAAATATTCAATATAGGTCTCTTTTCTTTCTTCCGTAACCTTCACCGGAATGTATGCATCTTCCAACGAGCTGATTTTAAAAGTCCTGATTTCCTTGCCAGTCTCATCAAACATGTGAACAACGCCTTCATAATCCAGAAAAAATATGCGACGATCTTCTACCTCTATGAATGGAAGAATCCCTATGGAAACCGGATTGATCGATTTGTTCTGTTCGAAGGCAACAATTTTAAACATCTCCTCAGCTTTTTTAAATTCCGAATCAAAAAAATTCAGGGTAAAATACTGGAGGTTAGCATCCCCGGATACACCCAGTCCGACATAGTGGTCATGAAATGGTTTGATGATGCCAAAGCCGAAGAGGGACTGAATATTTTTTTGCTCCAGAAATTCCCCGTTCAGACTGAAAAAAGAAACCCTGCCAATACTGGCAATCATTATTTTATTTTCCATGGCGGAAACAACCACACTTCCCCGGTTGATGCTGGCAATAACTTTGAATTCGCCCGGCCCCTCGCCAGATTTGCCGAATTTTTTCAAAAGGGAAAAATCTTTCATCGAGTAAATATATATCACCGGGCCATCGGTGATGAGCAGTTTTTCTCCCTCGATTAATATCGAAAAAGGCCGGTTGATATCAGGAAAAGAGATGAGTCGCTTACAGAAAATCAATTCAGACATGAACAGCAATAAAAATAAAATTAAAATAATGATACTTTTCTTCATGGTTATTTCCTCCCGGTGGTCAATCCTAAAATTTTAAAAAACAACATTTTCATTTGGTTCACCCACCATCAAGATAACAGTTATTCGAACAATTTCAATCTGATAATGACCAACTTCAAAACACCGGCGGTCAACAGCAACGAAAAAGTGACCAATGGTTTTCGAATTAATCCCGTAACCGTTCATCCTTATTCACTTGAAAAAAAAATTCTCTGAGGTATATAGTAAACAAAGAGATCATG
>CAZOWT010000130.1:0-8275 GCA_964583345.1 uncultured Clostridia bacterium | reverse complement strand
TCTATAACAGATTAATAACAAATAAATAATAAATATGAATAAATTGGTCAATGCTTTATTTAATAAAACGATGATTTTTTAAGACTTAGCCTCTACCTTTGGCTTTGATTACTCTACTTTGACCTTTTACCTTTGATCCTTAACCTCAACGTTGAACGTTGAACCTTGAACGCTTATTTGTCAAGCCCTCTCCCTACAATCCCGTTCGGATCTGCTGAACATCAATACTTCCATCCGAAATATTTTTTTTACGGCCTTAAATCCAGACTATGGTTCCCGGGTGGCGATCCAGTTTCCATCCCATCCATGCGGATTGACCTCAAACCTACCCCACATGGTATTGTCATTTTCCGCAACTCCCATACAGAGCAAATGAATGGAAGCACCGGAATAATAAATATCAAATTTAACTATATCGGGATCGGTATACACAACATAGGTTCCGGAACCGGCGCAGCTCCACCAGGACGAGAATTCATCAGCGATTGACCCGCTATCCTTTGATCCGCTGAAGGTCATTGTCCATCTATTCCCGGAATCCATTTCTGTAAAATCCCAGGTTCCCCTGATATCAAATCCCTCATCAGCCGATTTACAACTGAAAAAAAATAATGAACCTGATAGTAAAATAGCCATACACAAAAAAATAATAATCTTTTTCATTCAACCCTCCGCCAGAAAAACAAAGTTGTTAAAAACAATGAATCGATTATAATGACGGGGAAAATAAAGTCAAGAAAGGGATACACAAAGAAAAAGGTTAAGGTTGAGGTTAAGGTTGAGGAAACAACGTCAATCGTGAGTCGTAAGCTGTATAGAGATTTAAATACCTTGCTAATGGGTGACTGGGGCAATGTGTGGATGAGGGTATTCTTCTTTTCCTCATCTTCTCATCCACTCATCTTACCATCCTCAAGCCAGAGTTAGAAATTTTTTAGCCACCAACCACCACTCACTAAGCCACCACTCCCTATCCCCTAAATCCCAAATCCTCTTTGTTTTCTTGACATTCATAAAGAAACCCACTATTCTTTTTTAGGGGGAACAACCATGAAAAATCACCATCTTTTTTTCATTTTATTTACTCTTTTTTTATTAATATTGATTGGCTGTAATACAGCAGATAATCCGGTTCCCATATTGAGTTCTATTACACCATCAGAAAAGGTGACCCATATGCCATCATTCACGCTTACTGCCACCGGCACCGACTTTGTTGATTGCTCCAGAATTTTTTTTAACAACCAGGAAAAGGCCACCACCTTCATAAACAGCACCGAACTGACCTGTGAGATTCGACCGAATGATATTTTGAGTTATACCACAATCGGTGTCAACGTATGGGTTGAAAATCCCGAACCCGGGGGAGGGATATCCCAATCCCTTCAATTCACCATCAAGCCCAATCACTCATTTTATAATCATGTTAATGTTTCGAATACAAACGGGGAATCCTCACAGCCTTCTATCGCAGTGGACGAAAAAGATGTTTTACATGTCTCCTGGCTGGACAATACCGCTGGCTGGAATGAAATCTACTACAGCCGCTCTGAAAATCATGGGGCTTCATGGAGCCTTCCAGCTAATATCTCTCAGCCTGCCATCAGTACCTGGGCGCCGGCTATCGCTGCCGGCCAGGGGGAAAACATCTATATCGTATGGATTGATGTTCTTGGCACTGCAAAAGTTGTTCTCAGCAGGTCAGACGATGGCGGAGTATCCTGGAATAGTCCCGTTGGAATCAATGGTTCCACTGGTTCCTGTTATGCACCTCATATAGAAGTGGTTGGTGATGACGATCTCTATGTGGCTTGGTATGAATTGGTTTCCAAGGATATTATCTTTTCCCGTTCAAGCGATGGTGGTTCCTCATGGTCTGTGCCGGTCGACATATCAAATACACCCGGGTATAGCGATGACCCGTCTATTGCAGTGGACGGGACCAGAAATATTTATGTGGTTTGGTCTGACACCACCCCGGGAAAACATAAAACATACTTCAGTAAATCAACAGATGGCGGGGCAATATGGGCGGCACCGGTAATGTTGCTGAGCACCTCCGGCAGGAATGAATTTCATGATATCGGTGTTTTTGATCCATCAAACCTTTATATCGTGTGGCAGGATGACACTCTTCCCAGAGAGGAGATATTTTTTTCCCGTTCCCTGAATGGAGGCAATTCCTGGAGCGCCGGAGTGAATATTTCAAACAATACCGGCAGCTCAAGGAAACCCAGAATATCGGTGGACAATGCGGGGAACCTGAATGTGATTTGGTGGGATATATCAACTGGCGATCATAATATCTATTTCATCCGCTCAATCGACGGCGGCGTGAGCTGGTTCAACCAAACCAGAGTGTCCAATACACCGGGAGCGGTATACGACCCATTTATTGCCACAGACCAGACAGGGAACCTGTTTATCGTCTGGACAGATTTGAGTCACGGCAACGGGGAAATATTCTTTACCTCTAATATATTCTAGTTCACCAAGCATAATTGTCAAGCCATGTCCCCAAGATAGTAAGTAGAAGTAAAGCAAACGTTAGAGATGTAAGTCGTTAATAGGGAGGCATAAGTCGTGAGGGGACTTCTTAACCTCCCAACTTTTTATCTTCTCAACTTCTCGCTTTCGTGAGTCGTAAGTCGTGAAGGGGAAAAAATACGGTGAATCTTTTTACCTTTACCTTTGCCTCAGCACAGGCAAGGTTAAGGTTAAGGTTAAGGTTAAGGTTAAGGTTAAGGTTAAGGTTAAGAAAAAAAACAGATCTTTGACACTTTACCTTTACCTCTGCCTTTACCTTTGCCTTCCTTTCTTTGACCTATTACCTTTGATCTTTTACCTCAACGTTGAACATTGAACTTTTAACATTGAACACTTATTTGTCAAGCCTTGTCCCCGCTTCATACGGCTTCTACTTTAATTCAAAACAGTGAAGCTCGTGTTCCTCGGTATCGGGATTTTCGGCCAGCTGGTAAACCGTGTCATTCTGGATATCAAAAGGAAAGATATTCCAAACACCCCATTCATTCTTTTTAATCGGGACGAGAACCCGTTTCTTCAGGTTTCCCTGCAAATCAAGGACCAGGAATTCACTCTTACCCTGTTCTTCATAATAGCTGAGGATATAAATGCTGTTTTCTTTCACTTTAAAATCCTGAATGACCGGCAGCTGGTCGGGAAATGTGAACCAGCTCTTGAGCCGTTCCCAGCGTATCCGCCAGTAAGGATCGTACTCGCGGTAAATTTTAAGGTATTTCTCCCTTATCCCGGCATCCACCCTGATACGGGGGAAGGGAAGAGCTCTCTGATACAATTCCTCTCCGGTCTGATTGTATACATGAATGGTCTTTTCTTTGTCGGCCACGTAAATTTGATTCCGGTTCACCCGGTATATACCGCTGGGCCAGGTGACCGCCTCGATAATTTTCAGACGGGGCTGAATGCCGTCGAATTCCTGGTATACAACTTTTATTGACTCCAGTTTTTCATTGAAAAGGGTCAGCTTGCGGTAACGGGTTTCGTCCGATTCATAGACCCGCTTCATACCCAAAAAATTAGGCCCGACCGGCACCATCCACAGACCGGCTGAATTGGGCCGCTCACGTAAATATTTGCCATCCCTACTGAAATAGGAAATCCGCTTGACGCTGTTGACCAGCAGATACTCCGGTTGCACCGATAGGTCTACCATGTTGTCATCACTGAGTATGAACTCCCCCGGCCCTTCGCCGCGCTGCCCGAATTTTTTCACCAAACGGAAATTATCAA
This sequence comes from uncultured Clostridia bacterium, assembly GCA_964583345.1. Lineage (GTDB taxonomy): Bacteria > Acidobacteriota > Aminicenantia > UBA2199 > UBA2199 > CAZOWT01. The sequence goes on along the minus strand of CAZOWT010000130.1, from coordinate 4,501 downwards.
TGGCATAAATAAAAATGGTGGCCTCCTGGACAATGTAAATATAATCCCGGTCAACCTGAATACTCCCGGCATTAAAGATTTCGGGCAATACGGCCACCCGCTTTGCCTGAACCGGAAGGACAAACATCAGAATCAAACAGAATCTCAGGACTATTTTCATATCGAAGCCTCCGGAAAGAATTATATCACGCTCAGGAAAATGTATATAATAAACTTGTAAAGGGGTGAATGGGTCAACGGGTGGAAGGGGGTATTCTTCTTTTCCTCACTTCTCATCCACTCATCTTACCATCCTCAAGCCAGAGTTAGAAATTTTTTAGCCACCAACCACCACTCACTAAGCCACCACTCCCTATCCCCTAAATCCCAAATCCATGATTACCAGTACTACGTAAGTCGTGAATCGTAAGTCTGAGGGGAACTTCTTATCCTCCCAACTTCTTATCTTCTCAACTTCTCGCTTTCGTAAGTCGTAAATCGTGATTCGTAAAGAGAAAATAATCCGGGAGATCTCTTTACCTCTGCCTTTACCTTTGCCTTCTTTTCTTTGACCTTTTACCTTTGATCTTTTACCTCAACGTTGAACAATGAACTTTGAACATTGAACGCTTATTTGTCAAGCCATGTCCCCTAATGATTTTGAGTCAATGGGATCCTGGGGTGGTTTCACATTTAAATTCATCCTCATGCAGCCAGTCAACAATGTACACATGCCGAAAAGAATGCGAAAATGAAATACACAGCTTCGAAAATTTAGGTTGACAAAAAAAAACTTTATTGACATAGTAGACACATAGAACCGATGAGAAACAAATCAGCAGCATTTTGTCTCCTGTTTTTTTTGGCATTTCTCATCCCCCCGGGTGATTCTCTAACCAGCCTGGCGGCTCCTCAATCAGAACAAACCGCAGTATCCCGGATAGATGCAAAATGTCAGAGAACCCTGGGCAATTTCAGGGTACCGCCGGGAACATCCGCTCGAAATTTCCGAAAACGGCAGTTGCACCAGGGAACAAATTGTAAAACCGGGGAGCCAATTACCTTTATCAAGTTTGCTATCAAAAACCTGGATACCAATAAAATTGTTTATGGTTATGACCAGCAGATTGGATCGGGAAAAGATCCCGTTGAATCCCCGGGCCCCTTTAAGCAGCTGGTATTGATGCCCGGAAATTATGCCATCAGCGTTGCCGGAGGTGCCAATGCCGTCTGCAGGATTTCCTTTGATCTGGTCAAAGAACCGGATTCGGGAGCCGGTTCAGGCACACTGAAATCCTGGATCGACAGACAGCTCAATCAGCATTGCGCCACATTTAAGGTTCCATCTGCAAAATCTTTCAGGAGATTTGGAATACGTCAGCTTGACCAGGGGACAAATGCCCGTACCGGCCTGAGGGAACAGAACAGAGGATTCAGTATAGAGAAACAGAGTACCGGAAAAACCGTATTCCGGTTTTTTCAAAGCAGTGGCGAGAAGCCGGTCGAAAAGCCGGTCAAGATCAGCGAGCTTTGCCTTCCCCCGGGATGGTACCGCCTCTGTGTGGCGGGCGGCGCTGATGCCCTCTGTGTTCTGGAATACCATACCAGCAATGATATCTGTCGATCTCAACCGGAATCTGAAAAAGAAAAGAAATATGTCTGGGTGGAAGTCTGTAAAACCACCGGAGATCTCCCCAACAGATGGTGCCCGCTGAAAGTAAAAAGAAAGTTTGAAAAAGGAAAGGAGCCAAAAAAAACCTGCAGCAAACACTATCCGGTGGATGCCAAAGAAGCAGAGAGAGCCCGGGATGAAATGACCATCACCGTCAAGATCGATGAAATTCTCGAGGCCCTGGATAAACTAAAAGATTATCTGGAGGAATTTGACAGCAAACTCAAAAATATTCAAAATCTTGAAGAAGCAAAGCGGGCACAGAGCATTCTTAATCAAATCAGGTCCGCTCTCAATAAATTAAAGGATGATCAGCGACGGGTGAGATATTTCGCCGATACCAAGGGTATCGATATCAGCGAGGCGGGCTCCGGAGATGAATGGAGCCGGATAACTTTGAATATCAACTGGATCGACAACCGGATCGATCTCCTCGAATCCGATATCGATGGTTTAAAGCAGGCATTCACTGAAGAAGGACAGGTAATATTATCTGCCGTTGCCCGGATTTCCAGACAGTTGGATATTCTCGATACCTCATCGCGGGAACTCGAAAGCTCAATTACCAAAATAAACTCACTCCAAGCCTCCCAGGTAGCGCGTAACCGCCTCAACCAGTTGATCCAGGCCCTCAGGCAAATCGGGGACGAAATGAACCGGATTGAAAATCTGGCCAAGGCCAAAGATATCCAACTCAAAGCTATTTTGGGAAGCAAATACAATAACATTGCTCAGAAATGGACATCCGTCAACGACAGACTGATCCATATAAAAAACAGGCTCGATAAACTGGATAACCGGTTCACCCAGGCAGACCAAACCATCCTCCAGGCTGTTGACATTCTCTTTGAACAGTATTCCCGAATAAAAACACAATTGGATGATATAAGGCGCGCCATCAATACGATCAGGTCACCGGCTGATATCCGGGCCATAAGACAGAGATTGAATCTGTCCAGGCAGAATGTCAACAAAATTAAAAATGGATTCAGTCAGATCAAGTCGATCGCCCAGGAAAAGGGGATTGACCTGATCAAACTGATGGTGAAGAGATACGCGGAGCTCAATCAGAATATAACCAACCTGGATAGCCAGATTAATATTATTAGCCGGCATCTGGATATGCTAAAAAACGCATTTAACAGTAACAAAACAGCGACACCGGCTCCATCTCAGGGAGTTAATATTCCTAAAACCTGCGCCATTGAGGGGGAATACTGGCTGCAGGATGAACCGGGAAACAAATCCCCCTTTCGCTATTTGATTAAAAACCGCATCATCAGTGCGGCCAATTTTACCAACATCAAGAACGTGAAGTCCAATTGTTCCTCGGCGGGAAACGCCATAAGGTGTGTTTATACCTGGAATTCAAACCGACTGGAGATCCGCCTGACCCTGCTGGGGAATTATAAACTTGAGGGACGTTATATCTGGGGTGGAAAGATAAAGCAACTGGCCGGATGGTGGAAGATGACCCAGCTTGAAGATCGAACGGAAACCCGGCAAAAAAAAGAGACGGAAAACAGGAAAACGATTGACGGAACCATACAGCAGAAGGTAACCGATCCTGAGGAAGCCAATATTCTCTCTGAATACTGCCGCCTGTGGCCGAAATTTCTCCGGGAAGTTACTCACCCGGGCTGCCAGATTACGGTTGTTTCCTGCGGAGCAAAAAGCGGAAACATCTATTACTTCAAATACAAGTACCGATGTAAATCCGGTTTTCAATGGAATGAATACAACCCCCAGCCCAGCAAGGCGACGCTTGCCGAGCTGAAAAAGCTGCTCAGGAGTATGAAAGCAAGACTGGGAAATCATTGATTATTCTCCCGCTTTCGCCTCAATTTCTTTGAAGATTCGATTCCGTCAGCGCCGATATATCAGGAACGAAAAACAAAACCGATCATGGATTTCCCGGTTCAACCGCCTTTAACTACTCCCTGAATCCTAAATCCATGATTACCAGAACTACGTTAGTCGTGAATCGTAAGGCGTGAAGGGGAAAAAAATCCGGCGAATATCTTCGCAATTAATAGAACTACGTAAGTCGTAAATCGTAATTCGTAAAGAGATAATAATCCGGGATATCTCTTTACCTCTGCCTTTACCTTTTCCTTCTTTTCTTTGACCTTTTACTTTTGATCTTTTGCCTCAACCTTGAACTTTGAACATTGAACCTTGAACGCAGAACTTCTTATGTCAACCCCTGTCCCCTCAGATAAAAAACTTACCGCATGGCTGTCCAGGTTCCGTTGTATCCATTATCCTGGGTAAAGGTGCCATTCATGGTATTGAAATCAGCGCTAACCGCTCCGGTGGCATTAAATATCGCGCCTGCATCCCATTCCACGGTCAGGGTGACATTCAGTCCGACGACCGTATAGGTACCGGTTCCGGTATGACCATAAGTTGGCAGGGCAATGTTAACGGTTCCAGAAGTCTCCGTCCCGGCAAAGGTATAATTTGCCGTGTAGCTTACGCTGCCGGTCCAACTAATGATTCCGGTCCAGCTGCCCGCAATGTTGAAGGTATCTTCGGACTTGCAGGAAGAAGTGAATAGCAAAGCAACCGAGATCATAAAAATAAGAATCATAGAAAACTTTTTCATTTTTACCTCCTTTTGAATTCTATGGAAATATTATTATAAAGTCAATAATGTTTCCTCATACAATCAGCGAAAAACCCGGATTTTTAACCTTAGTGAGAGAGAAGATATAGAAGTTGAGAAGATAAGAAAATAAGAAGTTAAGACAAAAGCCTACGGCTCACTGCTTCCGGCCTCCAGCCACAACTTCAGTTTTAGGTGTTGAGTTTTTAGTTTTGAGTTGTTTTATGAGCCCCTGAATCCCA
>CAZOWT010000129.1:0-8337 GCA_964583345.1 uncultured Clostridia bacterium | reverse complement strand
TCGCCTATACCGACGGCGGATTCGTGCTGGATCCCCGCGGCGGCGAGATTGTTGATTTTAATGGTATTGATGTCAATGCCGGTGGTGAATGGGAATATATCTATATCCCCCGTTTGTATCTCGGCAACATGTACCATTACATCACCAACCGGAACACCATCGACCTGTCGTTGGACGGCAACTACTTTGCCGAGGGTGTGCTCGGCGGTGACCATGAAATCCGTTTCGGTGTGGACTACTACACCGGTGACACCACCACCACCTCACTCTATCCCAACAACCGGATTTGCTTTACCTTATACCAGGATTGGCCATCTGCTTACCAGGCCGTGTGGTTGATTCCCAACACCGTACTGGATGTGACCTTTAACCGGATATCTTTCTACGCGTCCGACACCGCCCAGTGGGGCAAGCTAACAGTTAGTTTGGGAGCCCGGTATGACAAGGAAACCGGTATCATCAATTCAACCGTAAACCCGGCCTTTCAGTGGTGGGAACCCGGCAGCGTGCATCATGGCGCAAATCCGTTTCCGACCCTGTTGGGAAACATGACCCAGGTAGCCGGTGAGTCCCCCATGTCTTACGATGTGATTTCACCCAGGCTGTCACTGAGTTATGACATCACCGGCGACGGCAAGAATGTGGTTAAACTGACTGCCGCCCGTTACGGTTCACAGAGCGGAAACGCCCTGACCACCCGTTACGCTTACGCGCCCAGAGAAATCGACCTGTACTGGTATGACACCAATTTCGATTTGGTTCCCCAGTGGGATGAAGTCAACTTCGGTTATATTGCCTGGACCAATACCGGCAGAATCGATTACACCACCGGCTGGAGAAGAAATGAGGCCGATTCAGGTTTCAATTCCCCCCTGCTGGACGAGTTATCTCTGACCTTTGAAAAGGCGCTGGGTGAGGATATTGCCGTATCACTGTCCGGTTTCTACAAGAAACACCACAACCTGGTTCGGGTTATTGGTATCCTGAGCGATGGTCGTCTGGAAACCGAGGCGGGTAACTGGTATTATGGTGGTGAGTACACCTTTAGCGATGGGTCGACCACTCCCTATTACCTGAGACATGAAAGGGCCAGCAACTTCTATTACACCAACTACGACGCCGATACCTATGAGCGATACCTGGCAGCCGTGCTGCAGTTCTCCAAGAAGTTCTCCAACAAGTGGATGCTGGATGCCTCGTTTACCTATGCTGACTGGAAAGCCTACTACAGTAAGGATGATTACGGATGGTCAACCAGCAGTGACGTGGGCGCCGGCGATTTGACCAACTACGACTACTTCAACGGAGCGGTTGTGGCACCTGCGGTGTCCGGAAGTTCCGGTTTGTCCGGGATTTACGTCAACGCCCGCTGGCAGGTGAAGCTGTCCGGTCTGTATCAGCTTCCCTGGGGCATTAACATCACTGCCGTGCTGCAGGCCCGCGAGGGATATGTCCTGCCCTACCATGAATCATACAGGAAGAGCGGAATCTGGACCAATATGTACCTGGCCAGTGAGAAATTCGGAGACAACCGTCTGCCTGCTTTCTGGATGCTGAACCTGGGTCTGGAAAAGACCTTCAAGGTTTCCGAAACTGCCACTGCCACTGTATTTATCGACGGCTACAATATCACCAACAACTCCACCACCCTGCTGGTTGAGACCGACTACAACGCCAGCAACTTCGATCAGCCACTGAGAATTCTCAGCCCGGGAATCTTCCAGTTTGGATTCCGGTTGAGCTTCTAGTTGAAACAGATATAGAATCTCAAGTTCATAAAAACCCCCTGTACCGCAAGGTACAGGGGGTTTTTTTTTGTTGACGAATCCGGCCGAATCCGTTATGAGGGATGAATGAAAAAAAAATTATTCGTATCGATCATTCTGCTGGTTATCTGTGCGATCGTCTTTTTGCTGGTTTTCCCGGGGAAAAGGAATAGAAGCTGGAAGGGTAACATCCTGGTCATTACCCTGGATACCACCCGGGCCGATGCCCTGGGGTGCTATGGGAATAACCGGGTCAAGACACCGAACCTGGACAAACTGGCTGAGCGCGGTGTCCGGTTTGAAAATTGTCTTTCCGCTGTTCCCCTGACCCTGCCTTCCCATTGCACCATTTTTACCGGCAAGTACCCCATCGGACACGGGGTAAGAAATAATGGCAATTATTACCTGAAAGATGAACAGAAAACCATGGCCGAAATATATAAATCAAAGGATTACCATACCTTTGCCGTGATTTCAGCTTTTGTGCTGCTCTCCAAATTCGGGTTGAACCAGGGATTTGACATTTATGACGATTCGCTTGATTCGCATAAGCTGGTCAACACCTTTAAATCGGAAATCCGGGCTGTCGATGTATATAATAAATTCGAGAGCTGGTTCAATAGCAACAACGGGAAAAGGTTTTTTTCCTGGGTTCACTTCTATGATCCACATAGTCCCTATCAGCCACCCCCGGAATTTTTCGACATAAAGAAGGCAAGCAATCATCGCATCCGCTACTGGGGGGAAGTGGCATATATGGATGTTTATATCGGCAAAATCATTGATTTATTGGCAAAGAACGGTGTGCTGGACGATACCCTGGTGGTGGTGACGGGAGACCATGGGGAAGCATTCGGAGAGCATAAGGAATATGCCAGCCACAGCGTTTTCTGTTACCGGGAAAACCTACGCGTTCCCCTCTTGTTTTTCAATCCCAAATTATTCGGGCCATCCCGGGTGGTTAATGACCGGGTATGCCTGGTCGATATTTTACCCACCGTGCTGGAATTAACCGGCTGCAAACCCGAAGACGGTATGCAGGGCCGGAGCCTGGTTTCTTTGCTGCACGGAGGACATTTTAACCCGCCGGCCAGCCTTTATATTGAAAGCATGTACGGCAAAGAAGAGATGAACTGGGCGCCGCTTACCGGCATCATCGACGGACCGTACAAGTACATTTCGCTTCCGGAACCGGAGCTTTACCAACTGGAGAATGACCCGGCTGAAAAAAATAACCTGGTCCGGGTAAAATCCAACGTGTCCCGCAACCTGGACAAGAAACTGGGAGAACTGGTCCTGCGGTATTCCAGGGCTTCCGGGGATTCGAAGCGGGACCTCTCCAAAAAAGATATCCAGCATCTGCAATCGCTGGGCTACATTTCCGCTTTTTCGGGAAAAACCGGCAACAGCATGGATCCCAAAAAGGGCATTATCATCAACAACCGGATCAAGGTAATATCCAGAAAAATTAAACAAAACAAGCTGGACGAAGCCGAAAAAGAAATCAACGCCATTGTAAAGGAAACCCCGGAAATGATCAGTTATGCCCTGATCAGCCAGCAATTTTCACTGTATCTGGCCCGCAATCAGGTGGAGAAGGCCCTGGATTCCCTGAAAGCCGGGATCAAGCGATTCCCGGAGCAGGTCAATTTCCGTACCTTAATGTGCCAGGTATTGTATGACAACAAAATGTATCAGGAGGTACTGGACCAGTGCCGGGAGATTGTCCGGATCGATCCCAACTGTACCTGGGCCTTCATCCTTCAGGGTGATAGTTTTGAACAGTTGAATGATCTGCAGAAGGCTGAAGATAATTATCTGAAGGCCCTGAAACTGGAACCTGAGAACGTCTCCATGAAAATCCGCTATGCGGAACTGCTGCTGAAAGAAAAGAAATTCGATCAGGCGCTGGAGGCCTACAATTCGGTTCTGGCAAACCGGGATGTCTGGGATACTCCCCAAATACTGTACAAGATTGCCCTTTTTAACACCGCCCACGGAACCCTGGGCAAGGCCGAAGAACTCATGCGCCGGATTATCCAGCTGGAACCGGGCGGGAAAAACTACTATATGTTTGCCCTGATTCTGGCCAAAAACCAGAAGCTGGCCGAAGCGCTGCAAAACATGGAAATAGCGGTTGATCGTTATGGCGATCAGCTGAATTCAGGGGAAAAGGAAAATGCCCGCCAAGCCATTCAAGTCTGGAAAGAGAATCAATGAGTATTTTGAATTTCGGACAGTTTTCGCTTGATGGGGTCTTCCGGACCCGGTGATCCCGGCCTATTTTTTGGCAGCGGTCAGGTCTTCCATATAATAGCCTTTCTGAATAACCTTTTCCTCACCGTCGCTGATATAAAAATGCTGAGTTTCACCCACTTCCGGATGATGGTAGGGATAGGTGATCAGGTTAACATGCATGTCATCATGGCCGGGCCAGGTCAGCTTGAAGGTATCCTCTTCACCCGGTTCAATGACGCTGTAACCGCTTTCAACCTGGGCATACATGATGAGTTCCCCGATGTTTTTTAAAATGATGGAGGCTTTGCCGTTGTAATCAAAGATGTTGCAGCCGCTGAACATGAGAAAAAAAATAAACATAAAGGTTATGGGTAAGATTTTTTTCATTTTTCCTCGCATACTTCTTTATTATTAGACGACTTTTTTTATAATATAGTTTCACCGAAATGTCAAGTTTTGACCCGGTTTAGGTTTCAATTGGCCGTCAGGTCCCGGATCAGTTCGTCGGCCAGAAACCATTTCCGGTATTCCAGGTTGTGGACATAGTTGGTCATTACCTTTAGTGCCAGGGGCTGGTTTCTCTTGTATATGTAAAGGAATTCCTTTTCCATTTTTTTGCTGTTTTTAAATACAAAATCTTCGAAATTATTCCAGGTCTTTCGGGTTATTCTGATCCGGTTGCGGTAATCCAGGTCAACCAGTTCCGAGAGTTTGGAGAAACAGCAGTAGGCGTAACGGGACTGATAAGAGAAGAATTGTCCGGGTTTGCTGAAATGGGTCTTCTGGGCATCCTCGGTGTTGCCCCGGGTATAACCGGACGGAGGAGTGGTGTCGGGGAAATACCATGGAGAATAGGCATTCGCATCGGGGCGGCTGAAGGCTATCCAGACCGTGCTGGCGATCTCTTTGGGCAATCCGGTTCTGAGATGGGCGACAAAAGAATAGCGGGTGGAATTGGTGCAGATGGTTCGATTTTTGGTCTTGTTGGGTGATCCCTTTCGGTAATGATCGGTGAGGTCATATTCTGTATCTTCGTAGTGATCCCGAAGAATCCGGAAACAGTCGGAAAGTTTTATTTTTTTTCTGGGGACGAATGAAAAGGGGAACCTGTCGGTGAGGTCGAATTTTTCCCCGGAAAGCAGGCTGGTTGCCCTCCACTGCCTGAGAATATTTCCCATTGATTTGAGGTTGGCGGGGTCTGAATATACCCGGGCAAAATCGAATTTACCGTCTCTCTGGGGATTGTACCATCCCCGTTTAACGGCGTAGGATATCAGTTCGGCGGAGGATAGAAAATTTTTGCTGTCTTTTGAATTCACATTTTCGATGGTGTAATAATTGGAGATAACCGTTACCTGGTCATCGGGAACCCGCTGGGCGATCCAGTGCTTTCCTTTGACGACATGAAGTATCCAGCCTTCTTTGGAATCGGCGATACAATAGGTGCGGCCGGAAGAGGTGTAACCGAATTCATTGAGAAGGCCGGTGGCAATTTTGACCGCGTGGCGGGCCGAAAGGGCCCTCTGAGCGATGATGCACCTCAGCATGAAACCAATTCCGCCCTGATTCAGTTCGCCTTTATCTTCCCGGGACAGACAGGCATTCGAGGCGACCACCACCCGGTTTTCATTGAAATAACTGTCGGCGAATTCCAAACCGGGCAGTTGAAGCCACAGGAATCCGAAGGTTTTTTTAATCTGGGGAATGGAGGCGCCGTTTTTTAACCTGACGATTTCATTCAGAGCATGGAAACGGGATGCCAGACGATGAACATCCAGGAAGATGTTCTCTCCGCTATCATCTTCATTGTGGGCCAGAATAACCGATCCGTCTGCCGTGGCGTTCTTTCCGGCGATGATGGTAAAGCAATCTAATTCCGAGGACGGGAGCCAGGTACAAATAAAAATAAGCAGTAAGAAAATAACCTTTTTCATCTGTTATCCTTCATAAAAGTATTTAATTTTCACCCCTTATTATACACCATTTTATTTTTTTGGGGGAGTGGCTGGCCGCGGGTTTTGTTATTTTTTCTTCAGGTTCAGATGAAACAGGACGCCGGCAACCAGGTAGCATCCGGCGGCCAGCATCAGGGTGGTGGTGAAATTCCAGTTAATGGCCACGATCACTGTCATGACCGAACCGAGTACGGTGGCAAAGGCATTTGCACCCTAGGCCCAGCCGATCAGGTTTTTGTTCGTCTCACCCAGAATTTTCAGTCCGGTGGGGAAAAATAATCCCATGGGGATCCCCAGGATTGAAATCAAAGCCAGTGAGAGAATGAACCGCAAGAACAGGCTGAATTGAATCAGTGAATAAATAATGTTAAATAAAAAAATGGCATAATCGATCAAAAGAGCAACCACCATCAGGGTGGCAACCAGAATGGTGTTTGTTTTTAAAAGCCGGTTGATTCTGCCCGATAGCAGGCTCCCGATTCCGGTGGAGACCAGTAATGAAAAAATAATGACCGATATCGAATAAGCCGGATTTCCCAGGTACAGCTGGAATATTTTTATAAGGATGATTTCCACGGAAATGAAGGCCATTCCGATAAAGAAGAAAAACAGAATCGGTTTGAAGTTTATTTTTTGCCCCCGGTTCCGGATCTTCAGGGGGAGGTAGATCAGCAGGAAAGAGAATACCACGGATATGAACAGAATGGATAGGAAAACGCTGTTGGATTGCACCATGGCATTATTGATCATGAACCTGGCCAGCCCGCCGATATAAATGTTTTCGAATGAGAACTGCCCGATTTTATTGGGCTGGTTATAGTAAGGGGAATCATCCCGAACCGGGGATATATTTACCGAAGATTCCCTGATGATTTCCCGGTATCGGGGGGAGGCGATTTTATAATAGATGTTGTCTTTATTTTGGTGCGGCGCGTAGATGACTTCCAGGGGAAATTTTTTCCTGAGCTTTTCGGCAAATGTATTGAGAATTTCGGTATCAGCGGCATTGATGTTTCCCTTCTTCAAGAAAAAATAGTTAAATCCCAGTTTGGCCTGGATGATAAAGAATTTTTGATCCGCTTCTTCGATATTCATTTCCCGAAGCGCCTCATAGGCCGTGGAAAATAACCGTTCGCCGAACACCTGGACAATAAACAGGAATCCATCCGGATTCAAATGATTCCAGTAATCCTTGAAACTCTCAACCGTGTAGATATAGGTCTCGGCGACGCTCAACCCTCCGGATAAAAGCGAATCAGTCGGGTGGGAGTTAACCATTTGAATAACGTCAAATTTTTTATCTTTGAATCGTTTGAGAACACTGCGGCCCTCATCGTTGATCAAAGTTACGCCTTTTCGGTTGAAAATTTGACCGATGTAATCGGAATAGGGGGGATGGCTGATAAGCCGGCAGATGACCGGATCCATCTCCACCGCATAGATTGATTTGAATTTGTGGGTAATGGCGCACAAAACCTCGAATCCGCCGGCCGAACCGATAATGAAGGCGGATCCTTTTTTCGTGAGCTGAAAGGGTATGGATTGGTGAAACCACATGATGGGTTTTTTCTTGGCTTCGAAAATCCGGTTATGGCGGACCAACGAGGATTGCTGGGTGCCGCCGTTCAGCCAGATCATTTTTTGAAAATTCGAACTCGGGGCGATATCGATTTTATTGATGGGACTCCACTTGCTGTATTCGATCCTTTTCTGGTAATAATCTCTCAAAAATTCTCTTTTCTTGATTTTCGGCACCACCGGGAAGATGTCATTCGAAAACCGGAACATGACCAGGAAGAGAACGGCGATGAGGGAGAAGATCATGATCCTTTTTTTCTTTTTTATGCCGCTGATGAGAAACCACAGAACGGACATAATGAAAAAAAAGAGCAGGATAATTTTTGAAGGGCCCAGACCGGTGATCAGGGGGATGATGGCCAGGCCGCCGAGAGCGGCTCCGATTAAATCGACGAAATAAAGCTTGCCGATTTGATCCGAATAAAGTGAGAAAATAAGCACCAGAGAAATACCGGCTATGAAAAAGGGAATCACCAGCACGGTAAAATTCAGCAGCAAAATCAGGAAATTACCGAATGGATTGAACAGATGCAGGAAATCAATTTTAGCGGTCAGGGTAATCTTAAACACCACGGGCAGGAGAAGGGCATATGTCAGGATGAAGTATTCCAGAATGCGTATGGAATTATCCTTACGGGCTATCCTGGACAGGGATAAAAATACCCCGCTGAGCCCGTATCCGAACAGGGCCAGGGAAATCATCAGGAAAGCAAAGGAGCTGAAGTAAATCATGGAAAAAACCCGGGTATATAAAATTTCGACAATAATGGTTGAAAAGGTGATGAAAAAAATCGTCAACA
>CAZOWT010000128.1:0-8517 GCA_964583345.1 uncultured Clostridia bacterium | reverse complement strand
GGGATCAGGTTACATTGTCATGGATGACCAGCTCCGGATCCCTATAACCCGGGCCGCCGTCACTCGGGGCAGTTTCAGAAAAATGGCGGGACCGAAAGACGCCATATTACTGGCACTGCTGGTCATGCTCATGCAGAATTCAATTTTCCCTCCCCAGGCATTTCTGCAGACCCTGGAAGCCCACAAGGTGGGGAAAAAATTGAATCTCCGGGCATTGGAGGAAAATGCCGGGAAAATCGCAAAAAGTACCGCGGGCTGAATCATATGGCTAACCGGATGGAATATGCCGGTTCTCCCTTTTGATAAGACAAACAGAGCGATTCAACTGCCGGGTGGCAAATCAGAAATCCTGCTGCCCCAGTCCTGATTGGGATTAGGTCCCATGATAAATTCCAATTTGCCGCCTTTCATCAAATCAGCATGATCGATCCAGTTCCGGGAATAACTGTGGCCGTTAAAAGAAGCCTGCTGGATATATATATTTCGTTTACTAATGAATTTGGCCCGTATCACCAGCTGGCGTCCGTTAACAAGCCTGATTGAAATCCGGGGAAACAATGGAGAGCCGATGGCATATTGGGGCTTACCCGGGCAAACCGGATAAAAACCCATGGCACTGAAGACAAACCAGGCTGACATCTGGCCGTTGTCATCGTCACCGATCATTCCCGCCGGCTCCGGACGGTAAACCGTATCCATCACCTGCCGGACCCACTTCTGGGTTTTCCAGGGCTGACCAACATAATCGTACAGATAAAGCACATGATGAACCGGTTCGTTATTGTGGGCATACTGCCCCATACCGACGGCTTTCATTTCCCTCATCTCATGGGTAACGGTTTTATATGATCCCTGGAGAACTTCCGAAGGCATCCCGAGAAACCTATCCAGTCTGGCAATAAAGGGCTGTTTCCCCCCCAGCAGTTTCACCAGGCCGGCAATATCATGCTGAACCGACCATAGATAATGCCAGGCATTCCCTTCGCAGAATCCCCTGCCCCATTCCAGGGGATTAAACGGTTCGAGCCATGACCCGTCTTGATTGCGCCCCCTCATAAACCCGGTTCTTTTATCAAAAATCCGGCGATAATTCCGGGAACGTTCCATCAGGCGGTTATATTCGCCTGTTCTGCCCAACGCCGCTGCAATCCGGGCCACGCAAAAATCATCATAGGCAAATTCCAGGGTGCGGCTGGTGGCGAACTTGATCCGGTCAACCGGCACAAATCCCAATTTTTTATAATATTCTATCCCCACCCGTCCGGCGTATTTTTTATCTCCGCGATGGTCTGCCGCCTTGACCATTGCCCGGAATGCTTCATCGAGATCAAAGGATGTTATCCCCTTTGCCCGGGCATCGGCGATGACCGCATCGGCATGGGTGCCGGTCATCATGCTCCGGTATCCCGGACTAGGCCACTTGGGAATCCAACCGCCTTCCCGGTAAGCATTCAGGAGGCCGGTAATTATTTCTCCGACCTTGGCGGGTTTGAACAGGACCAGCAGGGGAAATTGCGCCCGGTAGGTATCCCAGAATCCGGTCTCGCCAAAAAGCACGCCGGCGCAAATTTTTCCGTTGTAGGGGCTGTAATGATGAGGTTTTCCGTTCTCATCGAATTCATGCAGGGTTCGGGGAAACTGCAGGGCCCGGAAAAGTGCCGAATAAAAAAGCGTTTGCTGTTCAGGGCTGCCGCCATCCACCCGAAGAATGCTTAACTCACGGTTCCAGATTTCCCGGGACCGGGCTTTCACCGCCTGAAAATCGGCATTGCCCAGTTCCTGCCTGAGGTTCAATCGAGCCTGGTCAAATCCAATAAAGGAAGTGGATATCCTCACCTGGACAGTTTCCCCTTCACCGGTCTCGAATTTCACAAATGCCCCAACCCGCTCTTTACCACCGCATTCTCCCTTTCCTGGAAATACCGTATTCCCGATCCAGGTCCCGTGGGATGAAAACGGCTTGTCGAATTCCGCCACGAAATAACAGCGGAAATTCTTCGGGTGGCCATCGCCGCCATTTGCATTGAACCCCGTAATCTTTTTTTCCCCGGGCATGATTTTTATTTCTCCACCTCCCTCATTGGTATCGATCAAAATGGCCGAATCATCGGCACTGGGAAAGGTGAACCTGAATATGCAGCACCGCATGGTAGCCGACAATTCTGCCGAAATACGATAATCCTCGAGCAATACCCGGTAGTAATAGGGAGTGGCGATTTCATGTCTATGGGAGAATGATGAGGAGCGTTCCCGGGGCCCAACCTTCAGTTTCCCCGTTACCGGCATGACCATAACGCTTCCGTAGTCTCCCATCCAGACATTGGACTGATGAGTCCCCCGGAAACCCTGGCAGGACCGGCCTTTGTAATCATACATCCAGCGTCGGTTTCGGGTCTGGGGTGTCCAGCTGGTCATGCCGAAAGGCAGGCAAACCGCCGGATAGGTATTGCCATGAGAAAATTCAAAAAATAGGTTACTGGTGCCAATCAGGGTATTCACATAATCGACCGGTTCACGTTTTTTTTGATCACCGCCCAGAAAAGAAAATTGAAAACATACCAGCAGCAACAGTAAAACATTCCGATTTCGAATCATTCATCCTCCTGGATTTAACGAAATTGACAGGGTACGTTTCGAAAAGCTTATACCATGCACACAAAGATTGCTATTTATTTAATATAACCCGGGTTTGCACCCGGCGATTCTTCCGATCTATTATAACATCAACCTGACCCGAATCAAAATTATTCATGCAGTATCCGGAAACCAATTCATCCAAGCTCAGTTTCTGACTGTCATAAGGGGGGAAAAGCGACTGTTCCAGTGCGAACTGAATCCCGTGAGGCATCCCATCCGAACCGAAAATCAAATCCGCGCCCGGGATAAATCCGGCTTCATCGATGAGCATGCGAAACGGATTGTTTTTCTCTGCATAGCCCTCGGGCAGACGGTCCAGGTAAACGACGGAATCGGAAGAAAAATTGGGTTGCATGGACAGGATAATTCCCAGTTCCTTGGCCCTGATGGCATTTTCCCGGTTTATAAATTGGCAATGTTCTATCCTGATAACGGCATCGTTTTTTGTCCGCCTGTGTTCCGGGATGATATCCAAAACCTGTTCGATAGCTTGGTCCCCTATGGCATGAATCGAAATTGAATCACAAAGATTCAGTGAGTTTCCAATCAGGATATCCAGTTCAGCCGGCGTATGATTCAGCAACCCCCGGCTGCCTCCCCAATAAGATTCTTTTAAGGCTGCTGTTCTTTGACCTAGGGCGCCGTCGGTAAATATCTTGATTCCCCGCATACTGGTCTTAAATTGTTCCGGCAATTTCCGGTAGGAATCGAGATCGGTCCAGGGAAATATTCGCCCCACAAGACCGGAATCCAGTAAAAATCGGATATATTCTGGATCTGGAGCAAACATGTCCTCGGAGATCCAGATACCCTTTTGTTCCATATCTGACAAAAAACGTAACATCCGGTCCTCATCCAGCGGTTCGATCGAAGCCAGAAATCCCAGGATGCGGGTCAGGTTTTTCTCACACCAGGCGGGATTATCGATTTGATCAACGATCTGCCCGCCCCTATATCTTAACATCTCCCGGGCTCTGGAATTGAAGATGAAACCGTGGAGGGACTGGTTGCAGATCACCACCGGCGGCAGGTTATCCAGTTCGGTTGAGGTGAAACGGTAATAACTGTCATTCCAACCCAGCACCACACTAACCCGATCACCCGAATTTTTTTTGATCAATTCAAGCGCCCGATTCTTTGAGGAAACCGACTGTAGGTTGAAGGCATTGGCCAGCATACCGTAGATAAAGAAATGATTGTGATTATCATTAAGAAGCGGTATTTTTGGCATGGATCATCCCCCTTTTCTCAAATTCTTCACAAACGATGGGATTCCGCCGAAATCCCCGTTTGAAATCAGGGCAATAACCTGCTCCTGTTTGAAATCTATTGAGGTCAGCACTTTTTTTATATCATCATATGAATCGAAAATCCTGGCCGGTTTTCCTGCTTTTTCCAGTTCAGCCCGGATGGCCCGGACATCAAGCCTTTCCCCGAGCGGAATTTTTTCTTTTTGGTAGACATCCTGTATCCAGAGTTCATCACAAAACTTAAAACTTTCCGTCAACTCATTCTGAAAAATATTTCTTCGCAAACTCCAGCTCCTGGGTTCGAAAAGGGCAATAATTTTTTTCCCGGGAAAAGTCTCCTTCAGGCTCAGGAGCAGATTCCTTAGCGAGGTCGGATGGTGGGCGAAATCTTCCAGAAACAGGGTTTCCCGAATTTGATTGATCAATCGAAAACGCCGCTCCACACCTCCGAATGAGGACACCGATTCTTTAATGATCTGCTCGGGAATATTGAGGTGTAAACCCAGCAGTATCCCGGCACTCAGATTCAGCAGGTTGTACCGACCCATTATCGTCGACCGGAAATCCATTTTTCCGGATTTTCCCCTCAGCGAAAAATAATACCCCTTATTTTTTACCTCGATGTTTTCGATCCGGTACTCGCCATTTTCAAACCCGTATGAGATTACCGGAGTAAAGGCATTTTTTATTGCCTCCAGGTTCATGGGAAAATCCGCATGGCTGATGATCACCCCCTCGGATGGAACCTGGTTGACCAGATTTTGAAAACTCTTCAGATAAAGCGTCCGGTTCGGAAAAAAATCAACATGGTCGTATTCAAGAGAGGTCATGATCAGATAATGGGGATAATATTTCAAAAACTTTGAAGAACGGTCAAAAAAACTGGTTTCGTATTCATCACCCTCGGTCACAAAATAATCGCCGGCACCGGTTTCATAATTCCGGTCAAAATCAACGGGTTTCCCCCCGATGAAGAATCCCGGCTGCAATCCGGCGCGGTCGAGCAGATATGAAACAAAAGAGGCAATGGTGGTTTTGCCGTGGGTACCGGAGACCACAATCGATTTTTTCCCGCGTATGAAGTATTTATATAAGGCCCCGGCCATGGAATCGAAAGGAATGCCTTGGTTCAAAATGAATTCCGCTTCCGGATTTCCCCGGGAGACCACGTTTCCGATGATGCATAAATCCACGTCAGCCGGAATATTCCGCCGGTGGAATCCTTTGAAAACCCTGGCGTTAATTTTCTCCAGAATTTTATCAACCGGGGGATAAAAATGGATATCCGAACCGCAAACATCGAATCCCTTCTGGCAAAACAGGCCGGCCAGTGAACTCATACCGCTACCGGAAATTCCGCTTAAAAAAACTTTCATGACCCTTTACCACGCAGTTTTATTTGCAGGCAACGCCGCTTCCTCCGAAATTTCATAGAACAGCCTTCTCCTCGAACCAAAAGCCTTCGAAAGCGCCCGTATCGATTTCAACCGTGATACCCAGCGGAACCGTATGGACATTTTCGGAATGTCCCAGAGGAAGGTCATAAACAACCGGGATGTTCACCTCGCTCAGAAATACCTTCAGCCGGGAAAGGAATTGCTCTTTCTCCTCCCGGTCCCTGAAACAACCCGGGAACTCTCCCAGAATCAGTCCGCGGATTCTGGAAAAAACACCCGAATGGGAAAGCTGCCAGAACATCCGGTCGAGCCGATGGGGTTTTTCATCCCGATCTTCGAGCAGGAGAATCCGCTGGTCGATTTCCGGAAAAAAATCGGTGCCGACCAGGGAGACAAAGTTGGACAGGCAGCCGCCGGTTAAGATTCCCCCTGATTTCCCGGCCAGCAGTACCCGGCCCTGAATTCGGTTTTCGGAATCACTGCCACGCAAAACCGCCTGCAATTGCTTGGAATTCACCCGGTTTTCCGCCAGTGATGCATAGGCCATGGGGCCATAGAACACCACCATTTTAAACCGGTCCATCATATACCATAACAGATAACTGAGATCAGAAGATCCGATCAGGATTTTCGGCCCCGGTATTTCCAGCTGTTTTAAAAAGGGAAGAAGATGGTTTGAACCGTATCCCCCTCTGGCTGCCCAGATGCCCTTGATAGCCGAATCGCTCCAGAACGACTCGATATCCCTTATGTTATCCGCGGGCTGTTTGGCGACAAAACCGTTTCGGGCCAGGATATCCCGGGCCTCGACCGGAACGTAGCCGAGTTCGCGCACTTTGTCCAAGCCACTGGAGCGGAATGGCTCCTTTACCGGAGAGGATGGCACCACAATCCCGATTTTGTCGCCTGCGGATAATTTTTCAGGTTTTTGGTGCATGTTTCGGTAAATCCAGAATCACACTGGTTCCCCGATGTTTACGGGATTCAATTTTAATCGTGCCCTGGTGAAGATCGACAATCCTTTTTACGATAAACAAACCCAGGCCAGTACCGATTTCCTTTGTGGAATAATCTTCTTCAAAAATCAGTTCCAGTTCGCTGGCATCCAGTCCGATGCCATTGTCTGAAATAACCAGTGAAATTCTCCTGCGCTTTTCCTTCATCTGCAGCCGGATTTCCCCCGGATTCTCGCCGATGGCCTCGATTGAATTGATCAAAATATTTTTTATGACCTGCCTGATCTTGATTTTATCCAACACCACCCGAAAGTCATCGCCTTCACTGATCAGAACAAAATTGATACCGGGATAGAGCGATCTGAAATTTCCGATTTCTTCATTAACCACAATCAGCAAATCAAACCCTTCGGGATTGATCTCATCCAGCCTGGAAAAATCCAGAAATCCGTATGACACTTTTTTCAAATGTTCTGTTTCATCAATGATAAATTGGACCGATTGCCCGATAATTTTTTCAAAGTCCGGCCTCTTGTCTTTCAATGATTTCTGGATCTGTTCGGCAGACAATTTGATGGGAGTCAGCGGATTTTTCACTTCATGAGCCACCCGGCGGCCCATTTTGAGCAGGGTTTTCATCCGGGAAATTTCGGAAATATTTTTTTTCTGTTCCTGAATTCCATTTACCATGGCATTGAATCCCTGATAAAGACTCTTTAATTCTATCTCGGAAGGCATATGAGCCAGATGTGTCAGGTTTCCTTTTTCCACCTCTTCCATTCCCTGGTTCAGTTCCCTTATGGGAGATAGAATTTTGTTTCGGAAAAAGAAAGCCGATGAAATACCGATAACCAGCAAACAGAAAAACAGAACAATAATAAAATCAATATACTGCCCTTTTTCAGAGACGAAATCCCGCCTGGTGGTGGGAAACTCGATATTGAAAACATAATCATAAACCTTAAAAAACAGGTTAAACCCGTTTTTTTCTCTGGTCAGCACGAATTCCTGATTTTTTTTGAAAAGCAATTGCTGAATATTGGAATGCAAATAAACCGGGACTTCCGATTGGATGATCTTCCGGTAATTGCTGGTAAAGATTAACTCTCCCCTCTCAAAAACATTTACATTCTTGTCCAGGATGGCCGCCAGCAAAAACAGATGGTTG
Organism: uncultured Clostridia bacterium; assembly: GCA_964583345.1. Classification (GTDB taxonomy): domain Bacteria; phylum Acidobacteriota; class Aminicenantia; order UBA2199; family UBA2199; genus CAZOWT01. The sequence continues at coordinate 1,109 of CAZOWT010000128.1, read as the reverse complement.
GGGGTCAGGTCCCCGCTTTCCTCAACGAAATTGTTCCCGATGTTCTGGGCGGTTCTGCCCCTTTCGAAAAAATTGTATCTCATCTTGATTTCGGATGATTGCGAATAAAAATTCAAAGAGAAAATGGAAAAGATAATGGCAGTCAGCAGGGAAATAAGAATTAGAATCACAAAAACCCGGATTGAAAATGAGTAATAAGCCCGTTTCCATTCCAGATTTTTCAATTCCCTAATACCGGTTACCAGAAAAAGGAGTGAAAACAGAAAGAAAATGCGAATCAATTCGGATAAATTCTTAACCAGGGTATTTTTCGGAAAAAAAATGATAACCGGATTTTTATTCTGCCTGAAAATATAACCGTTGAAATTCAGGTCCATGAACCTGAATTTTATCCATCGGTTGTTGAAATTTAAAATTCCCGTAATGTTTTTCAGATTGATATTTGAGGGATTATCCAGTATCTGGTTTTTCTCATTCAGGGTAATATAACTCAGATCAGAACCGTTTATACTTTTGTCCAGGGTAAAGATATTCATCTGGCTTTGTTCATTGATAACCAGTTCCGGAGAGTTCAAAACCTGAACGATGATACGGCCCAAAAAATCCGATTTTTCAAAAACACTGGTGGATGCCACTGCCAATGACAATTTTTTGCCATAGATTTCAGCCGTGGTATCCTCGATGGCCCAAAGCGGCAGCACCCGGTATTCCTCGGCTTTGAGAAACGGAACCAGGTAGGAGTAAAAACTCTTCATGTCACCGTCCTTTGAAATAGCAAAAATTCCGGATGCGATATTTTCTCGGGATGCGATACTGGCACGCCAGATTTCCTCGAGTTTTGAGACCCAATCACCTTTGAAAAATTCGGGAAAATTATCTTTGTAAAGATTAAGTTCATGGACGATTTCCCTGGCGATAAATTTTGCATAGTTCCCCTGGTTGAGAAAAATTTTTGCCACATTCGTTGAAACAAATTCTTTCTTCTCAACGGAAGAATCATGAAACATGAGATAAAAAACAGAAACCGATATCAAAAAAAGCACCCAAATTTTCGAAAGAAAATTTCTTTTCAGGAAGGCCAATGAAAAAAGAATGGGTAAAAAAATCAG
>CAZOWT010000127.1:0-8601 GCA_964583345.1 uncultured Clostridia bacterium | reverse complement strand
CCTGAGGATCCACCACCATGATAATGTCTTCCTCCCGCACACCGCTTTCGACCAGGCTGTCCAGCAAAAAATTGATCACCTCTTTTCCCAGTATCCGGTGAACAATTTTTGAGGTGTCGGATTTCATTCGGGTTGATTTCCCCGCCGCCAGAACCACTGCCTTGGTTTCATGTTTCATATGTTGAATTCTAATTATATTTTTGCGGGTTGTCAATGCGGGGAATCCGGACCTTCAGGATTATCGAATATATGATTTGGTGACAAATCCCGCTTTTTTTATTTTTGAAAATATGATATTATTCAGGAGTATCTAAAAGAATTCTATCTTTTAGCTATTTTTTTTCATAACCAGGAGGATAAAATGAAAAAATTGATGGCCTTGTTTCCGGTATTTTTAATTGTTGTTTCTTTGCTGAATTTCACAGGATGTGGTTCGAAAACCAAGCCTGCCGCATCAGGGATTCAGAATTTGCTTTCGTTTATTCCCGAGAATGCCACCGGAATTTTTACCCTGAACATGAAGAAAATCGTCCAATTGGACTTGTTCAAGGAAAAGATTGCTGAACTCAAAAAGGGTGAAACCGCCAAGCAGGATGAGTTTTTAAAAAAATACAGCGAATTTGTCGATAACACCGGTATCAATCCTGAAAAAGATCTGGATTCAATGGTTCTGGCCATGTTCGATTCGATCAGTTTCAATGAAAATGAGAATAAAAATTTCGTGGCCGTAATAAATCTGAAGCATGATAAGGAAAAGATTTTGAGTTTCATCCAGAAGAAGGGTGAAACTTATAAAACCGAGGATTATCAGGGACAGACACTGTATAATTTCTCGACCGAGAAAGGTGATGAGATCACCCTCTCTTTTTTCCAGGGCGATATGCTGGCTTTCGGCGAAATAAACCATCTTAAACAGGTTGTTGATTTATCCCGGAAAAAAGGAAAAAATATTCAGGATAATCCCAAGCTCAAACCATTGCTGGCGCAGTTAAAGAGCGATTCCATGATAAGTTTCTTTTTCGATTTTCCCGAGAAAATGAAGGAAGCCCAGCCCGAAGGCACGCCTTTCAAAATGGACTTGAGCAAGGCTGAGACATTGATTGGATTTGTTGATCATGAAACCAATTCCTGGGAAGGTGAGATAAAACTGATTTCAAAAGATGAGGAGTCCAACAAACAGATCGTAAATCTGTTGAATGGCTTGAAGGGAATGGCCGCCCTGGCCGGTCCCGAAGTGTCCGAGTTGGTCAGCAACATCAATCTCAGTTCATCGGCCGAAAATATCAAGCTTGCCTTTTCAATCAGTGACGAGTTGTTGAAAAAATTGCAGGCAAAAGCCAAGGAAAAAGCAGAAGGATATATGCAACCGAATCAAACAAAATAACATAAAAACAATCGTCTGAGAATTGAAAAATGAATTTTGTTGTGATATAAATAAAAATATAATTTTCGAAAAAGGAGAATTAATATGAAGATTGAGAAACGGAAAAAGGGTAATGTGACGATTCTGGATTTAAAGGGGAAGATTCTCATCGGTGAAGGTATCGGTGAGCTCAGGGAAGCGATAAACAATTCCATTAAAGCAAAGGAAAAGAATTTAATTCTGAATTTTGACCAGGTTCCCTACCTGGACTCAACCGGTCTCGGGGAAGTGGTGAGATCCTACACATCTGTAAAAAAAGAAGGCGGGATGATCAAAATAATAAATTTGACCCAAAAGGTAAAAGATTTACTTTCCGTAACCAAACTGATTACGGTTTTTGATACCTTCGAGGATGAAGACAAAGCTATAAAAAGTTTTTAAGGTTGATTATTGTCTGATTGAACAAACCAATAAAGTATTTCTTCATTTTTCTTTTATTATTCATTGTTTTCTCTTCTCTGGCTACCGACCAGAGAAAACGTATGAACTGGCGGTTTTACGGGGACGAAGGATCCTATTTCGCCATTACCCAGAGTCTGGCATATGATTTTGATTTAAAATATACCCGGAATGATATTATCCGGATATATGAACGGTTCAAACGGGGGCCTGAGGGTCTTTTCCTGAAAAGAAGCCCGAAAGGCGAGCTCACCTATGCCAAGTCCTTCGCCTATCCTCTGTTTGCCGCGCTCTTTTTTAGACTGTTCGACGTGCCGGGTCTTTTTTTATTCAATGGCCTAATGATTTTTTTATGTATCCTGATGGGATACCTGATTCTGAAACAATATCATCCCCAAACGAAAAGTTTTGTTTTTACCATCGTTTTCTTTCTGGCAACAGCATTGCCCATTTATATATCCTGGCTTACATCTGATTTGTTTAATTTCTTCATAATTTTCACCGGTCTGTTTTTCTTTTTTTACAAATTCAAAAATCCGTCCTGGTTTTTTCTTTCCGCTTTTTTTTTCGCTACCGCTGTTTTTTCCAAGGCCACACCCATCATTCCCATAGCCATTCTCTATTTGATTCTATTGACCCGAAAGGAATGGAAGAAATTCCTGCTGCTTTCGCTCATTTCTGTTGTTGCGACTTCGGCTTTTTTTGTATTTAATTTTGTCCAGACCGGAGAATTGAATTTCATGGGGGGAGAAAGGAGAAGTTTCTATCAGCAGTTCCCGTTTGAAAAACCCGGTTATGGTTTTGATCATGGCAAAAAAATGAGCACGGATGATTACTGGGATCGATTTTATTTTTCGCCCCGGGTGGCATTGTCCAATCTATACTATTATTTTTTTGGGCGCTTTACCGGGATGTTCATATATTTTTTTACCGCGTTCTTTGTCCTGATTCTTTTCTTTTTTCAGCGAAAAGTCATTGATGACTGGATTATTCTGGCGGCCATCACCTTTTCCATTTTGGTGTTTACCATTCTGGCGCCGGATAATTATTTCGGAGGAAGCGGTTCGATTGGAAACCGTTATTTTCTGATTATTTTCCCTTTCTTTTTCTTTCTGGGGTACCGCCACCGGATATTCAAATTCACGTTGCTCCCGGTTGCGCTTTCGCTGGTATTTCTTTCTTCTGTTTATGTGTACAGCCTGCACCGGTCCGATCCCTGCCGCTTTGCCGGCCTGTCCTTTCCAATTCGTTTGTTTCCGCCTGAAAAAACCCAGTTTTTAAATCTCCAGACCAATGAAAATCCGTTTGCGTTCCATAATTTTATCAGGATCAATGAAAAGAATTGTTACTGGCTGTTTTTTATTAATGATAATTTCTGGCCCATTGAAACCATTCCCCGGGAAAAAAATTCATTCTGGACCTATGGCGATAAAACCCTTGAAATGATTGTAGCGGTTCCGGGCCGGGTAAAGGAATTCAATATCGAACTGCGTAATATCCCCAGCGAAAACAGGGTGGATGTTCAAATCGAATACCAGAAGAAGGTGGTCAGGTTGAAACCCGATGAAAACCGGGTGGTGACATTCAAAGGCATCCGAACCCTGAAAATCCAGAACCGGTATATTTATCATATCAAAATCAAGAGTCAAAAATCCTACTGTTTTTATCTGAATGATCCACTCAGCAACGACATGCGAATCGTGGGGATAAAAACATTCATTAAGCCGGCTTATTAGATGTGCGGAATCTGCGGTTTTTATCAGACTGAGAAGATTGCGGACAAACCGGTTCTGAAAAAAATGAACGATCAACTCGTTCACCGGGGGCCGGATGACGAGGGATTCTATTTCCATGAAAAAGCCGCTCTGGCGGCCAGAAGGTTGAGCATTATTGATCTGGTTACCGGGCATCAACCGCTCTCATCAAGTTCCGGGAATTGCTGGATTACCTACAACGGAGAATTGTACAATTTTAAGGAATTGAGAACGGATCTGGTTTCCCGGGGATTCCGGTTCAATACCCGGGCGGATACCGAAGTGATTGTCAACATGTACGAAGCATACGGGCTGGATTTTGTCCATCAACTCCGGGGGATGTTTGCTTTTGGCATTTATGATGAAAAACTTGACCGTCTGGTTCTGGTCCGGGATCATATCGGGATAAAGCCGCTCTATTATTTTTTTCACCCCGGGAAGGGAAATCTGGTGTTCGCATCCGAACTCAAGGCCATATTGCAATATCCGGGCCTGGAAAGGGAAATCGATCACCAGGCTTTGGATTTTTTCCTGACTCTGGAATATATTCCCGCTCCCCACTCGATTTTCAGGGGCATAAAAAAATTGCCGGCCGGGCATATGTTGATTCTGGAAAAAGGGCAGGTCAGCATAAAAAAATACTGGGAAGTAGCGCCTCATGAAGTGCCTGCCGATTTTCCGGTTTTGAAAGAACATTTTTTGAATTTGCTAACGGAATCCGTCAACATGCGAATGGTATCGGATGTGCCTCTGGGTGCTTTTCTTTCCGGCGGCATTGATTCGAGCGCAATTGTGTCCAGAATGGTCACACATTCTCCGGATCGAATTAAAACCTTCTCGATCGGATTCGAAGATAAATCATACAGCGAATTGCGGTACTCGGATATCGTATCCAGGCAATTTCATACCGATCATTATACCCGGAATTTATCTCCTGATATCGAAGAGCTGGTTCGCTATCTGGCCGGTTTTTTTGATGAGCCGCTCGGCGACTTTTCGAATTTTCCCACCTATCTGGTTTCCAAAACCGCCCGCGAACAGGTTACGGTTGTGCTTTCCGGAGACGGAGGAGACGAAATATTCGGGGGGTATGAGCATTATATCGCCCAAAAAATATCCCGGATGATAGATTTTTCCCTGTTGTTCCCGTTCCATAAAATGGCTTCCAAAGCCACCCATCTGTTCGCGCCTTCAGAATTAAAAAAAGGGTTTGTCAATCGGGTAAAACGGTACAGCGAAGGTCTGGAAAATCCCATAAAAAACCGGCATTTCCGCTGGATGATATTTTTGTCAAATTATCAGAAAACCCGATTGTATTCGGATGATTTTCTCGATGAGTCGTTTCTCAGGCATTTACCGGGAAGAGTCCCGTTTGACGAGTATTTCAGGCTCGGCAAACATCTCGATTCGATCAATCAGGATCTTTTTCTGGATTTGAAAACCTATCTGGTTGATGATATCCTGGTTAAGGTTGACCGAATGAGCATGGCCAATTCTCTGGAAGCCCGGGTTCCCCTGCTGGATTATAAGCTTGTGGAATTCGCTTTTTCTTTGCCGGCGAATTATAAATTGCGGGGCAATACCACCAAGTGGTTTTTTAAAAAAGCGATGAAGGATATTTTGCCTGAAAGTATCATTCACCGCACCAAGGAAGGGTTTTCCATTCCCATCAAAAACTGGCTGAAAAATGAGTTGAAGGGTTTGATGCTTGAATATTTATCCGAAGGGCGAATCAATGACCGGGGTTTTTTCAATTATGCGTATATTCGGAAAATGATTGATGAGCACCTCGGAAACCGGCAAAACCATTCCCACAGGCTATGGACACTCATTCTATTCCAGATGTGGGCCGAAAAATATTTGAAACGTTCCTGAACGTTTCAAAAGAATCCTTCCAGGATTAAATTGGCCGGTGGATGCCAATTGGGATGGCATTTTCGATTTTTTCAGGAGGTGACCATGGCGAAAATCAAAAATTTTTTAAAAACCACCCTGATGGGGGGCGTGATTGTTCTGTTGCCGGTAGCCCTCACATTTTTTTTCCTGCGGTGGCTCTTCAACCTGGTAACCGGTCTTATCGCACCGCTTACCCATCTGGTGCTGGAGAGGTCTCATATTCCGAAATTTGTAGCGGATTTTCTGGTCGTACTGGTTATCGTGGCCGTCTGTTTCATGGTCGGGATTGTCATTAAAACCAGGCTGGGGGTTTTTCTTTACCGGCATATCGAAAAGCGGATTCTAAAAATTGCGCCGGGATATTCCCTGTTTCGTGAAACCATCAAGCAATTTCTGGGCCATGAGAGGGCTCCTTTTTCTTCGGTGGCGCTGGTCCGGGTATTTGAAAACAGCACCATGATGACGGCTTTTATCACCGATGAACACCCGGACGGAAGTTATACGGTTTTTGTTCCTTCGGGCTTGAATCCGACTTCCGGTATTATCTATCACCTCCAGAAGGAGTATGTCCATCTGCTGGATGTTTCGGTTGAACAAACCATGCGCTCGATAATCAGCTGCGGCGCCGGCTCCCGGTCTCTGCTGGAAAGTTATTGGAGAATAAGCAAAAATTCAAGATTGCCCGGGGAACCATGATGTTGGCCGGCCGGCTTTGAATCCGGAAAAAGCAGAGTGTGGAATTGTTGAAATCATGGCTGGCGATCATTTGACATTTTCCCGGGCAAATCATATAATTTTTTACCAGTTGGATAAAAGCAACCGTTTTTTGAATATTCTCCAAAATAGGTTGATATTGATTGGCAACCATTGAAAAAATATCCCCGAGAGGTGGCATCATGGCTAAAAAAAAGCAATTTGAAACCGTCAGCGCGGAAAAGCTCAGATGGAAATGTGATCCCGAATCCCTGAGGGCAATGACCGAGGGAGGCGGCCGGGTATGTCCGGATATTATCGGGCAAAAAAGGGCGGTAAATGCTCTCCGGCTCGGTTTCGATATTGAGAGCCAGGGGTATAACATATTTGTCAACGGTCTGGTTGGAACCGGGAGAAAAACCGCCATAAATTGTTTGCTGGAAGAAACCAAACGTATTAAGAGAATTCCGGATGACAAGCTGGTTGTGAACAATTTCAAAAATTCGGATAATCCCAAACTTATCCGCCTGCCGGCCGGAAAGGGGAGAAAATTCAAAAAGGATATGGAAGGATTCATCGAATATATGGGCAATACCATCCCGGCGCTGTTTGAGAGTGAAGACTATCAAAATCGAAAAAAAGAAATCATTGAAAGCATCAAAAATAAACAGAAAAAAATTATTAAAAATTTTGAAAGTGAAATCCATCGTGAAAATTTCGCCCTGATCCAGATGCAATTCGGCACCTTCACCAGGCCGGTTGTCCTCCCCCTGATTGACAAGAAACCCGTCAATTTTGACCAGTTAAATGCGCTGGTTGATGAGGGAAAAGTGAAAAAAGAGGACCTGGAGCGAATAGAAAAAAAACACCTGGAATTTTCCGAAAAAATGGAACTTATTTTAAAGGAGATGAGGGAACTTGAACGCAAGGGCGGAGAAAAAATAAGATCGCTGGATCAGGAGATGATCAGGCCGCTAATCAAGATGAGAATCGATGAGATCAAGGCCCAGTTCAAATCGGATCGAATTGCCGAATACCTTGATGAGGTGAGTGAAAGCGTGGGGGAAAACCTGGCTAAATTCATGAAACAGCCGGATGAGCAACCCCAGGCCATCATGGGAATCCCCGTGCCCCAGAAGGAAAAGGATCCCTTCCTGGAGTACCAGGTCAATCTCCTGGTGGATAATTCCGGCGCCAAACGGGCTCCGGTCATTTTCGAAACCTCGCCGACCTATGCCAATCTGTTTGGTACTATCGAGGTCACACCCAACCAGTACGGTTTTTCCAAAACGCATTTTACCAAAATCAAAGCCGGTTCGATTCTGAAGGCAGACGGTGGATTCTTGATTCTCGAAGCCCTGGATTTGCTAATCGAACCCGGGGTTTGGCCCGCATTCAAGAGAACCCTGAGAAACCGGAAAGTTGAGATACAGGTTTATGCCCCCATTTATATGATTTCTATTTCCGGCCTGAAACCGGAACCGATTGATATTGATGTTAAGGTGGCCATTGTCGGCGATTCTTTTTTATACAACCTTCTCTATACCCGGGATGAAGATTTCAAGAAGATATTCAAACTGCGGGCCGATTTTGATTCAGTCATGGATGTGAACCAGGAAAGCCTGATGGATTACCAAAATTTCATCAACCGCATCGTTTCTACCGAGAAATTGTTGAATTTCAATAAAAACGCCATGGTCTCCGTGGTTGAGTATGGCGTCCGGCTGGCAGGCAAGCAGGGCAAGATTTCCACCCAGTTTAATCATGTGGCCGATATTCTCAGGGAAGCCAACTACTGGGCTCAACAGGAAAACAGCTCCCGGGTATCGGAAAAGCATGTGGTAAAAGCCATTGAGGAGAAGCAGGATCGTTCCCGGCTCGTGGAAGAAAAAATCCAGGAAATGATTGATGAGGGAAGCATTATGATCGATACCCGGGGATCCAAAATCGGTCAGGTGAACGGCTTGTCCGTATACGATATGGGAGACTATTCGTTCGGGAAACCGTCCCGAATTACCGCCAATGCCGCGGTGGGAGAATCCGGCATCATCAATATTGAAAGGGAAGCCGAACTAAGCGGTCGGATTCACAACAAGGGGGTGTTGATTATTTCCGGATACCTGCGATCGCGTTTTGCCCAGGACAAACCGCTGGCTGTAAGCGCCAGCCTCTGTTTTGAACAGTCTTATTCCGGAGTGGAGGGTGATTCCGCTTCGTCCACGGAAATTTACGCGCTTCTGTCATCCCTCTCCGGACTTCCCATCAGGCAGGATATCGCGGTTACCGGATCGGTGAACCAGAAAGGGGAAATTCAACCGATCGGTGGGGTCAACCAGAAAATCGAGGGATTTTTCCAGGTGTGCAAGTCAATGGGACTTACCGGCACCCAGGGGGTTATGATTCCCGGTCAGAATGTCAACGACCTGATGCTGGATA
>CAZOWT010000126.1:0-8602 GCA_964583345.1 uncultured Clostridia bacterium | reverse complement strand
CACAAATAATAACATGATCAATAAAAGTAATAAAGTAATGCACCGTCCCCCCTTTTAACATTTTTAACAATTAGTTGAGGATTCCCGGAAAGAAAAAGGTGAAAGAGTTGGATAGGATTTAATATTTTTGTGTCAGATTTGTGTTAAAAAATTTCGAAAAATTTTAATAAATTTTACAATTCAAAAGTTTGAAAATGCCGTATATGCCTGATAATTCAGCGTTTCTTCTTTCTGGCCTGTCGTTTTCCTAATCCTGGTGCCGTGGGTTTGAGCCGACGAAAACCATTTATGGTTTGAGGAGACCTGCATGGTGGGAATTGTATTCCCGACATGCTCCTCCCGCCAGGCGCATAGTTGTTCAAGGTTCAATGTTCAACGTTCAAAGTTGATTGTCTGATCATATTATCGGATATTAACAAATTTCAAAGCACCCTCCCTGCTTTTTTGACATAATTTTTATCAGAAGCAGGGAAAGGATCTGAAAAAGTCATAAAGTAATGCACCGTCCCCCTCTTTTCTTTAAAGTAATGCACCGTCCCCCTCTTTTCTTATGGGTAGGATTGTCTTTTTTCGATTCTTTGGATGATGTCTTCAATCACAAAATAACCGAGCCCTTGAATCGGCAGTTTGCCGTCTGTGATAACCCCGGATATGATCGGCATCGCCATTATTGTATCATCAATGACAATCACAAGCTTCCGTCCAGTATTGGAATTCATAACCTCTTCAAGTTTCCGACTCCCTGATGAACTAAACAAGATGAGAAGAGTAGGAAGATCGTAAGAGTCTAACACCATTTTCGCTGACTTTACATTTTCAATTTGCAGCAGAGGAGCTGGATTTTCTTCCAAGAAAGTTGAAGGGACGGTTTCATGCCATAAAAGTCCTTTTGACTGCGGATTATCGACAAGATATACAGAGAAACTAATTTTGATTGGTGGAGGAGCATACATCGGAATCTCACTAGAATTGGAAGTAGTGATGAAGTGGCGTCCATCGCTGGCAGGTTTCGCCGTTCTCCATTCAATAAGGAATGCTGCTTGGGATAAGTTGAATAATGAGGGTATCTGTATCTCTTTCTCAATATAATCGGTATGTTTCCAATTCGAAAACTCACTTTTTTTAATTGACGAAGGAAACCCTCTGTTGGAAATAAGCATGATCCATTCTTGATCATTCGCTGGTTTGAATTCAATTGAATTAATCTTGCAGGGTTCCGAATAAAAAATCCCCCAACCGATGACTAAAGTACTTCCCGATTTTGGAGATGCATCGCTGCATCTCACAACCATATTAGGTTTGAGAGCAATTGTAGTCAAGGAACTATTATCTGACGCCTGGCATCCTGAAGCGCATAGAATTAATATGGTTACACATACAATCCAGAAATGTAAGGCGTAGTTTATCTTATGACTTGGAAGTCGGGGATTTCTATTGATATTTAAATTTTGTATCATTGATGTATTTTAGATAGATATTTTTTGATAGTCAACAACCGTCCTTGATGAAGGGATTCTTGCAATTCTCACCATTTTCCATTCTATATCTACGAATCCAAAAGTGAATCCTGAAGCACCCCTTCCGGTCTCTGGCGATCAGGGGGGGAGGGGAGCTGGGGGCGCGCTCCTTTTTGTACAAATACCCTAAACTGTTCGTGTATACGCCAAATATCCTATCTCAGTTGACAATCACCTTTTTAAAGGAGTTTCTGATTATTGCAACTTTTCTTCTAAGGTTGTAGAATGAATCAGTTTAGGAGGTTTGAATATGTTTGAAAAAATAGAATTGAAAAAAATCGGAATTTTAACCTTGGTTTTATTTGGCTGGTTCTGTATTCTGCCCAGCTTTGCTTTTCCCCAGGAGGAAGATGCGCTGGTGAAAGCCAGACGTTTATACGAGCAGGGCTATTACGATGATGCAATCACCCTGCTCAATGACTACATCAATAAAATAAAAACTGTGGCTGAGCAGAAAAAAAATGTGGCCCGGGCATTTTATCAACTGGCCAAGGTATTTTTTACTGTGGGTGAAGATGAAAAAGTCGAGGAGAACCTGAAAAAAGTATTTGAGGCTTATCCAACCTTTCAGGAATCGGAGTCAAACCTGGAATTCAAGGAGCTGGCAGAGAAACTCAGGAGTGAAATTTCCGAAACCACTAAGGCTGAAGCTGAAGTTGAAAAAGAGAAAACCCCAAAGGTGACGGAAGAGAAAACCGAAGTCATCATCCAGCCGAAAATACAGGCAGAGGTAGAAAAACAACCCGTGGAAGAAAGAAAGGTGATCGAGCACCCGAGTCAGAAAAAAAAGAAGAAATTTCCGGTATTGCTAGTAATCGGAGGGCTTGTGGTAGCCGGTGCACTGGTATATTTTTTGCTGTTAAATAAGAAAAAAGAATCCAAAATAACTGATGTGACGGTTAAAATCGATATTCAATTCTCGGCCACAAATCTGGGATGCCAGCACATAATCCGAATAAACGGTGTAGAAAAGTTGAATGAGTTTATGGCCTTTAATGTTCCCGGATCGGATGACTTTGATGATGCCAAAAAAATTAACCGCACCATTTATCATACCCTGGCTCCGGGAGTCATGACCATTGAGCATGAAGTGAAGCCTGCTTATATCGACTATTATCCCGCTCAAGAAACTTGGATATGGGCCACAGAGTTTAAACTGGCAGTATCATCCTACAATTATGAGGGTGATAATCCCGGCCCGCCATACCTATCTGAAAGTGCTTTCAATACCACCGTTGCTCCCTGGCATACAAATCCAGCTGACACATGGTACCGCATAGAAAGCCATTCTGTTTCCGTCATTGCTCCGATAACCGGCGCTGTTTATTCAGGTAATGTCAAATCGGGGAAAAAGGTATTTGATATCAGAAATATCAAGACAAAAAAATAGGGCAAAAAAAGAAAGCACAGGGTCAAATCTTTATTATTGATAAAATGTTCTGATGATTGAAATGCATAGGAATAAATATTTTCAACACAATATCATTTAAAAGGTATAAAAATTGTGTCAAAAAATCTAGAAAAATTTTGCCGACAAAACTGTGTCACTAACTGTGTCACCTGGTGGACCAATTCAGTGCAAATATAACACATAATCGAAAAAATTTAAGTAGATTAAGTGTGTTAATTTTGTGGCAAAAATTTTCGAAATATTTTACAATTAAAAAATCCTGAAAAAGTCCGACAGGACTGATAATTCAGGGTTTCTTCTTTTTTCTAAGCCGGTCTCTTAATCCATAGGTTTTTTTATATCCAAGTTTCAAATCGCCATCCCCCATTTATCTCTCTTATTGTCATAACGTCAAGCTATGTCCCCTCTTTTTTGTCTTTTGTTTTATGTCAAAACCTCTAAAGATGAAACTAATTTATTGCCAAAGAGGTTCCCAGAAAATTCTTGACAAATAAATATTGACTCAGTAACATATGAAAGAAGGTTATTCAATTGATGTTTTTTTATCTGCAGCATAATAAGGGGTCAAGGAGGTAAAAAATGAAAAAACCTTTTATGCATTTTTTTATTTTACTGTTATTCTTGCCGGTATTATTCAGTACCGGGTGCAAAACCTCAGGGGAAACAGAGCTATATGATATCAGGGGAACCTGGGATCTGATCGTGTGGGTGTCGGTTGGTGGTAATTTTGAGGCTGCGGCTTGGAAAATTACTTTTGTGGGCAGTGAAATAAGCGGCACAGCCTCTGACACTTATGATAATGACAATGGGACCGGAACCTATACCGCTGATAATAAACAGGTTAGAATTATAATGAATTACACGTTGAAATCCGTGGTTTGCACTTATTCGGGCACATTCTCAGATCCGGATCACATAACCGGCACCTGGCAGGTGGACAATGATTATGGATTATTTGACCTGTTTCGATAATCTAAGAAAGTTCTTCATAAATCAATGAGAGGCCAATATGAAAACACGGTTTATATTAATAATTTTTATTATTGTCTGGATGGGAATTTTGTCCCTCACCGGATGCAAGTCCTCAGAGGAAACAGATGTATATGATATCAGGGGAAAATGGGTTTTAATTTCATGGAACCCGGGGAGCAATGACACATATGGCGCTGCTATGGATATTGCCTTTTCGGGCAGTGATACAAATGGTACAGCGGTTGGTTTTTATTTTCTTTGGGTTCTGTACGGAACATACTCGGTTACCGATACACAGGTCACCATTAGCTTGAATTTCATACCAAGCTCAACCGTTGCCACCTATTCAGGCGCATTCATAGATCCCGATCATATATCCGGCACCTGGGAAGGAAATAATATTACAGGACTCTTTGATCTACGACGCTAGTAAATTCTAAAAATTGTTAAGATAGAAACCGCTTATGGTGGTCAGGTTTTTCATTGCATCATTCTACATATGCCAAATTTGTATCAAAATATTTCGAAAGGTTTTGTTGTTTTTCTAGCACTAAACACAAACACTTTTCACCATTATATGGGAGACGAGGCGCTCCTTTTTAGTATGGATACCCCTTCCGGACCCGGGCGAGAGGGAGAGGAGGGTGTGGATGAGTAATTGCTTTAATATTTTTGGGTAGAATCAGTATAAGAGGACCCATTATTTTCAAAACATAAAGCTAAAACCGATTAAGGTCTTAAATCCACTCCAATTACTATTACCGAACATTACTTTGGAAATTGCTGTCGAACCTTTGCCGCAATCTGGCGATTCGTCATCTTGTCAACTGTCTCAACAGATACGATGCGTTCACCGAGGTTGCTTCTTTTTAGACGTTCATTCAATTCATCTTTTGCCTCACCAGGACCAAATATCATAATGGATTCCGCATCACGAATAAATGCAATTACCGCATCATAGTAAATGTTGAGATGTCCCGTAAGGACTCTCTGACGGTTATCATCCGCCGATACCAGCTGTGATTCATAAGAACCCTTAAGAGGTGAATCACCAGAACGCCGGGGCTGTTTTTCTGACTTAGACATTATCAGTTCTATCTCTTCACCTTTGTCCGTAATAACCACGATAATGGACTTCCTATGGTCAATCCACAAACCCACTCTTGTCTTCATTTATCCCTCCCGTAAACAGATCGTAGGAAACCCTCACCACCGCGCCTTGCGGCCCTGACGAACGTCGACATGGACAAATGGACCGTGTGTGTCCGTCGAGCGATACTTGCCTAACCCGCCGATAAGTCCCTGCGACTCCTTTAGGGCTGAGGCGGCATCGATTAACCGATAGAGCACCTCCGCATCTCGGATATCACAGCGGCCGTCTCGATTAAGGTCGTCCATCATACCATCCCCATTCTCGTCGATGAAGATATCCGCGGCTGCGCCCCACTGGTGCATGCTGTAATGCACATTGCCAAGGGACGTGTTGTAGGCCGGGGTACGGTAGCCGCTCATGATTTTGAATGTGGTCGCTCGATAGCCGGCTTCGTTCACCCGTTTGAGTATATACTCGAGGGCAAGCAGGAGCCGCTCGTTCAGCACAACGTACTTCCTGGCGCCGGCTGGCTGTTTGCACAGGAATTGCTTGAGCCGGAAGTGAGGGGAGACCAGGACGTCTTCATTCTCTCGGGTAACCTCGATGAATCCGACCGGCGATTTGTAATCGGCAAGCCCGTGGAGTGGTTTCTCGGGATAGTGGCCGATCCGATAGCCGTTCAGGAATCCATCTCGGAGCTTATCGAACGGGACGACGACAAATGCCTGCAGCATGACCGATTTTTCTCCGTCTGCAGCAACCACCTTGATGGGATAGAGACCTGGCACAGATGGCGATTTCCACTCCCAGCGCCCTGTACCCAGCGGCACGAGTTGACCGCCTGCCGGCTGCGTCACATAGCCCGATCCCGGATTCCTGTCTAACACCTCAAAGGTTACGGTTTCGTCCGGAAGAACTGTCAACGCCCTCACCCGGTTGAGAGAGATCACGTTCTGGTAGCGGAAGGCGATCCCAGTCCCCACCTCCGCCGGTGGTGACGCGGCAGGTCGAGCCACACCGGCCAAGGTAAGCACGTTGATCGCCAACCCCGCGGTTGCGAGACGCCTCAAGAAGGATCGGGACCTTCGGCCTGATTCCGCGTCGATCCTCATCAGGTAGGCCCGCCTCGCTTTACGGCTATGAAGCTGGATATCCCTTCCAACCATCTTCCCTATTGTCTTAATCTTATTGACCAGGCATTCGCGAATCGTGTTCACATACCCAACCTCATTGGAATAAGGAATTTTTGTCGGAAATAAAGTCGTATCCGCAATCATCCCTTTCCCCTTTATAATATTCCTCTCGATCAGCTTCCGGTAAGTTCGCTTCTCCAATTTTTTAATAAATTTCATCCCACGTTTCTTCGACAGTCTCGTCAGTGTATCGACTTCAAGAATAAGATCCTTCATAGATTACTCGCATCAGTAAAAAACTGCATGTTTGGGTTTTCTCGCAACCAACCCGCTGTCTTTCGGTCAGGTAAAGCGGCCGGTAAGCCTCTGGTTGAAAAAAACTTCACGTATACTTCTATCAGTTCCCCGACGAACGCCTTGAAACCATCAAAAAGTACCTTTATAACTCGTTCTCTTCTTCGCAACATATTGTAATCCTCTCCCCAAATTGCAGGTTTTTGGAAACCTTTTTCACAAAAACCGTTTATTTTGTTTACTTCATTCTCATTCTAATTATACCATAAAAAAGATTTCATGCAGGTTTTCCTAAGTTTTTATTTTTTTTTCATTAGATCCTGAATAAATGGGTATCATTCATCCTTTGTGGCAGATTCTTCTACGCCTCAATGGGCAAGTAAATTTCTGATGCCGACTACAATTTTGCTGGTGAAGGTGTTTGCATGGCAGCCAGAAGGGGAGCATCCTGACCATAGATATCCCGGCGGAACTCGATAGTGCCGTCCTCGTCAGCCCAGGCAGTCCAGTAAAGCAGGTGGATCGGTATCGGTTCCGGCAGCGGCACGCAGCGGTCTTTCTCAATGTTCAGCGCACGCAGGAGTGCTTCGCGATTCCATTTTGGATCCTTCCGAAGTAGATACAAAGCGAGCTCGAGCGGCTTCTGGATCCGGATGCATCCATGGCTGAAATCTCGCTGCATTTCATCGAACATCAGGCGAGCTGGCGTGTCGTGAAGATAGACGTTGAACTTGTTTAAAAACATGAACTTAATTCGCCCCAAGGCGTTGATCGATCCCGGATTCTGGGACAGCCGGAACGGGAAGCTAGCGGAAGTGATGGTCGACCAATCGACTGTCGCGGGATCAATCTCCCGAGCGTCCGGGCCCCAACCCTGGAACATCTGCATCTCCTGTCGTGTAAGATAGGAAAAATCGCGCTTGACGTGCGGAAGCACATCCTTTACCGCGATATCGTGGGGCACATGCCAGTAAGGATTTAATACCAAGTACCGCATCGTCTCACTGAACACGGGTGTATGTTGATATGGGCGTCCGACCACGACTCGCATAGCCATTACGACCTCATCCTCCTCCACCACATCCAGTTCGAATGCCGCGATGTTTACGATTATATGGCGTCGTCCCAAGTCCTTCGGTAGCCAGCGCCAGCGCTCGAGGTTCACCTCCAACTGTCCCACACGGTGTTCTGCGCTCACATTGAGCTCATTGCGGGTCGCTTTGTCCACCACACCGTCTGCCTTCAGGCCGTAGCGTGCTTGGAACCGCTTCAAGGCCTGCTCAAGCGCCTCATCGAACATATTGGGATCCATCATCTCCACCACTGCGAGATCACCCCCGAGGCGAAGCCGCTCGTGAAGCGCGGCTACCGGAAGACCGTAATCACCCCGCCTCAACTTCGGCCCGTCAGGGACCGTTGGCCATCCCCCCCGCGCTGCAACTGCCCGATAATATATCAGTGCCTTTCGCAGCCGCTGAAAACCCCGCTGAGGTGGTTCAAGCGCCGCCAGAGTGCCGGCAACGTCACCTGACGCCAGTGCGTCCTCCAACACAGCGCCGAAATCGGCACCACGCCGGTTCGCCACCCACTCCGGCTTGAGAGTTTCGGGATTCACCCGCCCGGCTAGAAGATGTGACCCATACACCAGGAATGCATCCGTGAGCAAGAGATCGAGCTCCGCCCATCGGTCGGGAACGATCACTCCGCCGTTCCGGATGTCGCCGCGCACGGCAATGAGCAAGGTACTGATGGCGGTGAGGTGGTAGTCTTCCGACCGCAAACCATCGAGATCCGCTCTGCGAAGGGCGTTCACCAGGTCGATGACCTGACTGGTGAGACCATGCTTGTCGCTCCACACGGGGCGGTAGAGCCGCCGTACATAGAAACCAGGAAGCTCCTGGCTTGCGTAGACCGGATCGCCACCTGCCCGGAGCTCCGTTACGACACCAGCAGCTTCGATGCGGGTCCGGATTTGCTCCGCAATGAGCTCCGTGGGGGAGTCGACCAGGTCTTGGCCGACCCCTATACCTGGCGGTAATGATTGCCTGGCTGTGGAGGAATCCCGGCTATCTCTCTTACCGCAAGTCACAAACAATACACCGATGCTTAACACGATTATCCAGCACAACAACATCCTATTAATAGAAAAATCGTTTTTTTCCATACGGATATTATAAAGATG
>CAZOWT010000125.1:0-8714 GCA_964583345.1 uncultured Clostridia bacterium | reverse complement strand
ACCGGGATTCCGGTTTTGTTTGATGTGTTTCACCACCGGCTGAATAATCAGGGAGAGGAAATTCCAGATTGTCTGGAACACTCGGCACGAACCTGGGGGGGAAAGGATGGGCTGTTGATGGTGGATTACAGCTCGCCAAGATCGGGGGCTAGGCCGGGAAGTCATGCCGAAAAAATTGATATGGATGATTTCACTGCGTTTATTGAAGAATCGAATCCGATTGATTTTGATTTGATGCTGGAAATAAAGGACAAGGAAATCAGCGCCATTAAGGCCGCCAACTATCTTAAGACCGACTCCCGCTTTTTTGCCGGTTGAATTCATAGGATATAAGTTTGAGGAATATTTAACTGAGGATATCCCTCAGGCCGCTTTCCAGATCAGGGAATCTGAATTTGAAACCGGCTTCCAGCAGTCTGCCGGGGAACACCCGCTGGCTGGCGAGCAGTAGTTCCTCGCCCATTTCGCCCAGAAATGTCTTGACGCTCCATGCCGGAATATGCAGGAATGCCGGCTTTTTCATAGTTTTGCTGATGGTTTGAGTCCATTCCCGGTTGGTAACCGGTTTCGGCGTCGAGAGGTTGAATATTCCTTCCAATTTCGGCCGGGAAACTAAAAACTCAAATGCCCGGCAGACATCGGTTCGGTGAATCCAGGACATCCATTGATCCCCGGTACCGATAGTTCCCCCCAAAAACAGCCTGAAGGGCAACAGCAGGCGTTTCAGGACGCCGCCATTTGGTCCCAGAACCATGCCGGTTCTGCAGATGACCCGGCGGATTCCCATCTGCTCAAGGTCAAGGGTCGCCGCTTCCCATTCGCGGGAAACCTTGGCCAGGAATCCCCGGCCCCCGGTGGAATGTTCATCCAGCGATTCCTGATCTCTGGAACCGTAATAACCGGTTCCCGATATTTGCACAAATAATTGCGGTTTGGTGTCGATTTTTTTTAATGCATGAACCAGGATTCGGGATGCCTGTAACCGGCTGTTCAGGATTTGATGCTTGATGCGTTTGGTCCATGGTTTGGGCCCGATGCCGGCTCCGGCCAGATTGAGGATGGCATCGGAATGCTTTAGAATTCGTTCCCAGCCGTCCAGTTTTTCAGGATTCCATCGTTCCTCGTCTGCCCCTGGTATCAATTCCGGTCGTCGCCTTTCGGGATGGCGTGACAGTCCCATAACCCGGAACCCCCTGCTCAGCAGGTGGGCGGATAGGGCCTGACCGATAAAACCGGTCGAACCGGTAATGACGATCTGTTTTATTCCCGGTGCCTCTGACATTATTCGTTCTTCTTTCCGGAAGCCATATCCGGTATCACCGGCCTGCCTATTTCAGATCAGTGACCTAGAAGCCGATCTGAAAGGCCAGGAAAAAATAATGAAGAAAAGCGAAATTATAGACCTGCTCAACATCGGCTCCTCCCTCCACAAAGCGGTATCCCAGTCTCAATCTTGAATTCGGATGTATCCGGTACCATACCGAGACGGCGACATCCTCGGCCCTGCCTTCGCCACCGGGCGATGCCAGGGCATCGGCCTCAAGGAAAAGTCCTGTTTTTTTGCTCCAATTCCAGTCCAGTACCAGGTTCAGCAGAGGGACGAAGCCAATATTTGTGGTTGAGGCCCGATTGGTTCCCGATTCCAGCCGGATTTCAGCATCACGGATCTTCGCGGTGAAGCCGATCCACAAATTTATTTTGTCCCGGTTCACCAGCCGATAGCGGTAAGTCAGTCGATAGCTGTTAAACCGGTAAAGCGC
Organism: uncultured Clostridia bacterium; assembly: GCA_964583345.1. GTDB lineage: Bacteria > Acidobacteriota > Aminicenantia > UBA2199 > UBA2199 > CAZOWT01. The sequence continues at coordinate 6,954 of CAZOWT010000125.1, read as the reverse complement.
CTGAATGGTTTCTCCGGCCGGGAAATTTGTTTCTGCAAACAGAATATCCTGGCCCGCTTCGCCATCGGCGCTGAGACTCAGGGGTGCAAATAAAAGGGATATCTGATGCCTTCTGGCCAGATCGAAGGATAACCGGAGACGATAGTATATTTTTGAGCCGACATCAAATGAATCGGTCAGGGAAAAACGGGTTCCTCCCGGGTTGGGCACCTGGATGGTGTTGCTGCTGGCGAAAACCGGACCGGCTTCGATATCCAGATTCCAGCGGGGTTCCTCCGAAATCAAGGGTGTGAAGAAAAAAATTATCCATAGCGAAAGAAAAAAATAAATATTATTTTTTTTGGTCATGGTTTTCTCTCCTGTATGTCATTTTTTTTCAGGGTGTTCTGTGGGGACGAACCGATCAGGGTCATAACCCTGGGTTTTAAGGATATTCCTGATCTCAGTCCATTCCTGGTCGGTCAACCGGTTATTGCGGGACAATATCCAACCGTATTTTCTGTCGGGATCCCCCACCACCGCATATTGATAATCTTTTTCCAAACCGATAATCCAGTAATCTCCCCAAAAAAGCTGGATACCCAGGAAGCGGACAAAACTGACCTTTAATTTTGAGTTGGTTTTTGGTTCGGCGATTTTGGCGATTCCTTTGGCTTCGATCAGTTTTCCGTTTTTATCGACACAACGGTTGATGACATCGATGAGGCCATCCTGTCTTTGCCTGTATTCGGCAGTCGTATCCCGGGCACATTTTTTTTGAAATCGGTTGGGAATCTTTGCGATTTCATACCAGATACCGATATAACGGCTCAAATCAACTCGGGGAACGGTTTGGGGTTTCCGGGCATTACCGGTTACCGGGTTTTCGGCCCAGCCGGTTGTTATTGCCAACCCAAGAAAAAGGAATAGGGCACCGGCAACCTGTATAATATCTTTCATGTTCACCCTCCGGATATTTTTTTTTGCTTTTCATTATAAAGAAGGGATGTCCGGTTGTCAATCCGGCTGATGGGTAAAATTTCCGGATTTAAATCTTTTTTAAATGTAACCTTTCCCGGAGATGGTTCGTCTTATAAATGAGCGGGGTTGTTTTATGGCAAGGAGGTCCACATGAAATTTGGGAAAATCATGGTTATGGTTTTAATGTTATTGTTGTTTTTCTTTTTTGCCTTCAGCCAGGGGAAGAATGCTCGAAAAAATGACAATGAAAACAAAACGGTTGTTGTGGTCAGCAATTCGGATGATCCCGAAATGATATTAAGTCTGTCTCCAGAACTAGATGAGATGTTGGAAGATCTGGACAACCAAATTGAAAAAATGATGACCGAAGAACTGATTGAAACAGAAAAGCGCCTTGAAATTTCCAGGGATCTAAATTTTATTCCAACGAAAAATTATATCAATCTGTTGGGGAATATGTCTTCCGGAAGTCAAGCCTCACCGGCATTCGGCGAATTCGAAATCCAGCGTGATCTGGAGCTGGAAAATTATTTTGAAAATTATTTCAATAATTTTGACTGGTATGACTTTTCGACTGAATTTATTAGCAATTTTGGTATGAATTTCGATTAATTCTTGGGGAATTGAAAAAGATCCGAATTATTTTTTGAATTGCGGTATCAGGCTATTTTTTTTCCATATCCTGACCGCAGCAGGAAATAGAGCATTCTTCATGGGTGTCATCGTGACAACTGCAGGATGTTGAGGCTTTCCCACTGTCCCGGCATTCATTGACCGCCATCAGTTCCAGGCCGCATTCCCGGCAAATATAAATTTCCCCTTTCTTCATATCATGACAACTGGCCATGGTATTCCTCCTTTTTACTTATTATATGAAACAAAAGTTGCATTTTCAAGTTTATTGAATGGGATTATAGCAAAAGGTTGTTCTGCTGCCGGGACCGTCCGGCAGGTTATCGGGGACTGATTCCCCAGTCATGAAAAATCGGATTAAAAACCGATTATTTGCCCAATTTCAATCAATCTGTTTTTTCAAGCCGAATAATGACCTTTCTGGTTTTTTCGTCTCTTTTTACCGTCAGGGTGACCCGGTCGCCGATCCGGTAATTATCCAGGGTATTGTACAAATCGTCATAGGATTTGATCTGAATGGTATCCAATCCGGTGATCACATCCCGGATATAGAGCTGGCCGTAGCGGTCTCTGGCCAGCCCGCGTAGTCCGGCCTGGTATGCTGCGCTGTTTTTGGCAACTTCCATGATGACTACCCCCTTGATATTCAAACGGCTGGCGTAGGCGTCAGAGAGCAAGGATACCCCGATTCCCGGGCGAATAACCTTCCCGAACCTGATAATCTGGGGAACGATTTTTTTTATGATATCGATCGGAACCGCAAAACCGATACCGGCACTGGTTCCGGTTCGGGAATAAATCATGGTATTCATTCCAATGAGTTCCCCTGAAGAATTGAGCAAAGGGCCTCCGGAATTTCCAGGATTGATGGAGGCATCCGTTTGAATCATATTCCGGATGGTCACGTTTCCGATTCCCACGATTTGCCGCCCCAGCGCACTGACTATCCCGGTGGTAACCGTATGGTCGAAACCGAAGGGATTCCCGATGGCAATCACTTTTTGGCCGACGACCAGTTCATTCGAAGATCCGATGGGTATGGGAAAAATGTTTTTCAGGTCACCCTCTATTTTAAGGACCGCAATGTCCTTGTTGACTTCCTTGCCGACCAGTCGGGCTTTACGTTGCTTTTGATCGGGCAGGGTCACGAGAAAGATGTCCCCGTCCTCAATGACATGATAATTGGTAACAATATGTCCGTTCTGATCCCAGACAAAACCGGAACCGCTTCCCCTGGCCACTTTTTCTTCGGAAAAGAAAAAATCTTTTACATACTGGATATTGGTGACAAACACCACCGAGTTGGTGGTTTTTTTTATGATTTCAATGGTATTTTGTTCATCCTCGGTCAATCCGAAAAGACAGATGCCGGGAAATATAAGCGCGGCCAAAATCCATTTGCAAACAGATGGTTTCTTTATTTTTCTCATGATTTCCTCCGCTTTTGCATTGCCCTGCAATGATAAGGTTCGGGCGATATTTTCCAATCCGAAGAAACAGTTTTGAACCTCAGACTTTGTCCGGCAAACAATGGATTTGATTATGAACGGATTTCGATGCCACGGTCCTTCAGAAATTTTCCGAATTGAACATCGATGTCTTTGATATGATTGATCAGCCAGTTATAAAGCAAGGTATTCAGTGCATTGGCAAGATTAAATGTGGCGCCTTCCTCCTTGAAATCGCGTTCCAGGTCTCTCAGGGTGTCTTTCAGTTCCTGGTGTAGGGCCAGGTGTTGGTCTAGACCTGGATAGTGGTTTTCTCGCATGGTATTCTCTTCGGTGGTAAAGTGATAATGGGTGTAGTCGATTAAAAAATCCAGGGTGGTGACAATCTGATTGATGGCATGCCCTTCCCGGATGGCGGTGTCCACATCATCCAGGCGTTTTATAAGCATTTTGTGTTGGTCGTCGATATTATCGATACCAGTCGCCAGGCTTTCATCCCATTGATATTTTGCCATATCGTTTTCCTCCAGTGTAATGTGATTTTCCTTCAGGGGGACAGCGTTACATAAAAAAAAATTATAGTACAGTGGCATTAAAAAAACAAATGTCCGGCAGAAGTAGTTCAGAAATGAAAACATTCTGAAATTAACATGTCAAGGTTACCCGTCTATCAGAGTTAACAGATGGCCGTTTTCTCTCAGCCAGATTCGCTGCTTTTTATATTCGGGAAGAATTTTATTGACGTTGTTCCAGAATTTTTTCGAGTGATTTCTTTCCCGGATATGAATTAGCTCATGGACGACTACATAATCGATAATTTCGATAGGAGCCATAACCAGTCTCCAATTCAAGCGGATTTCTCCCCTGGCGCTGCAGGACCCCCAGCGTTTCCGCGCATTGCTTATTTTGACCGAATCGGGTTTGACAGCTGATATCGAAGCGTACCATGATATCCGCTCCATGAATATCCTGATGGCCTGATCCCGGTACCAGTTGATAAACAATTTTTGCGCTGCGCGGGCGGAAGATTCTTTCAAAAGAAACTGTTTCCCGTCGAATTCCAGAGGTGAATCAGTCCAGGCAATAATATGCAAGGGGTACCCATTTCCCAGGAAGGGGAAGGAATCACCTTCGTGGAATTTTATCGGAAAAATGTTTTTCCGTCTTTTCCTCGCTTGCTCCTGCTTTTTTTTTATCCACTGTTTTTTACGGAGGATAAGCCGGTTGATGGTTTTTTCTGATGTAAACAGGGGAGCCCGAACAATCAATTTCGCATCAGCCGATATTTCCAGGGCTATGGTTTTTCTTCTTGATCGGATAATTTGATCGATAAAAACGGTCATTGGCTTCTCTACACCCGAATCGGATGATATCCTAAGGTTCCCGGCATCAGAAATGAGTCTAAGCAGGAGTTTTAAGGTTTGCTTTCCCCGGGCGTCCATTCCCGCATGTCGTCGAATACCTCTCCGAGGATATCCACACATCGATCCATCTGTTCCCGGGTATGACTCGAAGAGACAGACAGTCGGAGGCGGGTGCGTTTCTTGGGGACTGCGGGAAAGGTTACCATACCGGTATAGAGCCCTTTTTCCATGATACGCTTGCTGATTTCCCTCAGCCGGAGATCTTCCCCGGTCATAACCGGAATGACCTGGGATTTTGAGCTGCCGATATCCATGCCGGCCTCTTTCAGTTTTTGCTGCATATATCGGGTGTTCTCCCAGAGTTTTTCCCTTGGCGACTTGTCCTGCTGGTAGAGTTCCATGACTTTTAAAATCCCGGCAGCCGTATGAGGGGCCATGGCACAGGAAAAAACGTATGAGCGCGCACTCATCCGGAGATAGGTCATGAGTTTCATTTTCCCTGCGGCAAATCCGCCAATTGCTCCGAATGCCTTGCTGAAAGTACCAATGGTAATATCGATTTCGTCCTCGACTCCAAAATGTTCTCCCACACCTCCGCCCCTCTCTCCGAAGATGAGGGTGGCATGGGCCTCATCCAGTAAAATCTTTGCCCCGTATTTCTTGCATAAAGGAACAATTTCCGGGAGATTGGCCAGGTCACCGTCCATGCTGTAGACGCCTTCCAGGCACACAATTACCCTTTTTCCTTTGAGACTTTCCAAAACCTTTTCCAGATGCCTGGGGCTGTTATGGGCAAAAGCCTTGAAATCCGCTCCGGACAGGAAAACCCCGTCATAGATGGATGCATGGGAGAGGATATCCAATACCGCCACATCACCCGGTCTCAGTATCCCGGACAGGGTTCCCAGATTGGCGCTGTAACCGGTCGGGAAAACCACAGCCGCTTCCTGACCTTTGAAGCCGGCAATGGCATTCTCGAGTTGCAGGGTCAGATCATAGTATCCGCTGAGCAAAGGGGCGGAAACCGCACCGGTACCGTATTTGGCAATGGCATCCTGTACGGCTTTCTTGACCTGGGGATGGAATGAATACCCCAGATAATTGTATGAACAAAAGTTCAGGAATTTTCGCTTGGTGCGGGTGTAATGGTCGATAACTTCAAACTCAGGCGTTGGTGCGCTGGCAATGGGTTGGCCGTAGACCATGTATTTCTTTCGTTCCCAGTCCTGAAGATAGGCCCAGAAATATTCGGAAACCTCAAACATGTCATCGCTCTCGAAATTTACGAAATCAAAGGTGGAAAAATGATCTGAATTGATTTTGTTCACATCCAAATCTTTTTTGCTTAGTGCCATGGTGATTGTCTTGTCTCCTTTTTTTTGTTGTTAACCTGCAAAATTGTTTTTATCATTATGAAATCAAAAATGCAAATTTTCCGGATTTACTTTTAGTTTCTTCGGTAATCCGTCAGCAGGGTAATTTTTTTTTGATTGTTATCCGTGATTTGCCAGTTTTCCTGGGTGATGGTTCCATCTTTTTTGATGGTATAATCAATTCCCCAACCGGGCCGGTCATCCAAAAATTCAAAGCGGATGGTAACCGGAGATATCCAGCGACCCGACATGATGACCGGGTCATTGGCACTGAAAAAATCATAGGAGCGGTATTGATTTTTTTCCTGGTCGAATTTAATCATGACATAGGCTTCCCAGTAATCCCTTTCGGGATGATTTCCTTTGAACTCGACTTTTATCCATTTCTTCCCCAGTACCCAGCTGTATTCGAGGTCTCCTTCGACTTTTTCCCCGGAGCCGGGGAACAGGGATGTGGTTTTCCATTTCCCCATAAAGGGGGATAACCTGTCCATTGCTTCGTCGGCCTTACCGGTATTGCCTGCCAGACAAATAAAAAAAAATAAACCGGAGATCAAAAATCCGGACACCCATTTTTTACAATGAATTTGATTTTTTTTCATGGTCATTCCCATTCATGTGCCGATGATTTTTTTTTAGGATGATCCGGGCATCGACAATGGCGATTTCGTTTTCCCTGGCGATGACCGGATTCAAATCCATTTCCTGAATTTCCGGGTATGATTCGATGAGGCTGGAAACCTGTAGCAAAAGACTGACGATTTCATCCTTGTTGACCGGTGGTTCGCCCCTGACGCCATTCAGAAGCGGTGCAGCCTTTATCTCGGTAATCATATTGCGGGCGGCATTCTTGGAAATGGGTAAAACCCGGAATGACACATCCTTAACCACCTCAACCAGTATCCCACCCAGGCCAAACATGATGATCGGACCGAACTGATCATCAATCTTGGTGCCGATAATGATCTCCAGTCCTTTGGCCACCATAGGTGAGACCAGGCATCCGCTAATCCGTATTTCTTTCTTCATTTTTTTAACATTGGACATGATTTGGGAAAATGCATTTCTGATTTCTTCCGGTGTCCTGAGGTTCAATTTAACACCGCCCATATCACTCTTATGCAGAATATCAGGGGAAACAATTTTCAGGGCCACATTTTTTTTTTTTTTTTTTGC
>CAZOWT010000124.1:0-8733 GCA_964583345.1 uncultured Clostridia bacterium | reverse complement strand
GGGAAGGACGGCCAGGTATTTTTTGTCGGGAAGTTTTTTGACCAGTAGCCACTGCTTCAGGGCGTTGTTCCCCGGATTGGGGATCAGAATAAACAGAAATAAAATGGTTGATAAGGCCAGTGAGATAGCCCATTTTCGTTTTTTCCGTACCCTTGAAATCAGGTGTTTAATTTTTTTTGATTTGACCGCCGCCTCACCTGAATCCAGGTCCTGCTTTAATTGCTTCAAATCGGACAGCACCTCGGAAATGGTGGCATAACGTTGAGATCGATCCTTTTGCATGCATTTTCTGACAATTTTTTCCAGTTGAGCCGGGATGTACTCAACAAAATCCGAGACCGGTGCAGGTTCTTCGTTGAGGATGGAATAGAACAGGGCCTGCAGGTAGTTTTCCCTGAAGGGAACCTGCCCGGTGATCATCTCATACATGACCACCCCGAACGACCAGATATCCGAACGGCAGTCCACTTCCTGCGCCTCTATATTTTCCGGCGACATGTAATGAACGGTTCCCAGGGTGGAGGTATTCCGGGTCAGTTTGCTCAAATCGGTCAGCTTGGCCAGACCGAAATCGGTGATGATGGCCTGTCCATCATGGTCAATAAGGATGTTGCCCGGTTTGATGTCCCGGTGAATGATATTGGCCTGGTGGGCTTTCTCCAGCCCCCGGCAGATTTGAATGGCCAGAATGACGATGTCCCTTATTTTTTCCGGCCGGGCCGGTTGCAAACGGAATTGCTCGATTTTCTCTTTCAGGCTGATTCCCTCCACATATTCCATGACAATATAGCTCCGGCCCTGGTATTCGTTGATTTCATGAATGGTGATGATATGGGGATTGTTCAGCAGGGCCGCGGCCCGGGCTTCCCGTTTGAACCGCTCATTGGAAACCGGGTCGGCGATCAGCTCCCTGGGAAGGAATTTCAGGGCAACCTTACGGGATAATTTGGTGTCGTCGGCCAGGTAGACGGTTCCCATCCCGCCATGGCCGATTTTTTTCAGGATTTTGTAGTGTGAAACCATACGGCCAATCATTTTTGTTCCCCGAAACAAGTCTCCTAAATCAAATTAAATACTCGGACGATGGGGTTGCCTGGACTGATTTAAAAATGTGATATGGATTCTCTCCGAAATACCCTATCTCCCATAACCCGTTAAAATCTAACATTTGTAAAATGGAATGTCAAGGGTAAGAAAAGTTCAAGGTTCAATATTCAACGTTGGGATTTAGGCGTTAGAGGCTAGTGGTTGGTGACTGGTGTTTTTCTTTCACTTTGACCGTATAATAAGGTAAAGGCAAAGGCAGAGGTAAAGTGTTGAAGAGCTATTTTTTTTTCTTTACCTTTACCTTAGCCTTTACCTTTTTTTAACTTTCTCACTCTCTCACCAATAAAAACAACTGAATACCCATGAATTACACGAGCAAAGCGAGTGAATTACAATTGAATTACAATATTGTTTTTACTTTTCACTTTTAACGCCTCACGACTCACGATTTACGATTTACGACTCACGATTTACGATTTACGACTCACGGATTTTTCTATCTCTTGCCCTTGAAATTCTCCCGGGCTTGTGGTAACTTTTAATCTGACCAAAGGAGGTTTTCATGAGCTATAAAGTAGCCATAAATGGTTTTGGACGGATCGGCAGGCTTTTCTTTCGCACCAGTATGATGCAGAAAGATTTCGAGATCGTGGCGGTGAATGATATCACCTCGCCCCATACCCTGGCCCATCTGCTGAAATATGACAGCGTGTTCGGAAAACTTGACCGTGATATTACCGTAGAGGATGACGGCATGGTCATCGACGGCCGGGAAGTTAAAATATCTGCCCTGAAAAACCCCGAGGAACTGCCCTGGAAAGAATTGGGCGTGGACCTGGTTCTTGAATCCACCGGGCTGTTCCGCAAGCGCGAGGACGCCCAGAAACACCTGGCTGCGGGCGCTAAAAAAGTGGTCATTTCCGCCCCGGCCACCAATCCGGATATTACCATTGTTTTGGGAGTCAACGACGGCGAATATAAGCCCGATGCCCACCATATCATTTCCAACGCCTCCTGCACCACCAACTGTGTGGCTCCCCCGGTAAAAATCCTGCATGATAAGTACCGGGTACTGAAGGGAAACATGACCACGGTTCACAGCTATACCAATGACCAGAGAATTCTGGATCTGCCCCATAAGGATTTGAGGCGGGCCCGGGCCGCGGCCATCAATATTATCCCCACCACCACCGGCGCGGCCAAGGCCATCGGCCTGGTCATCCCGGAACTGGCCGGGAAGATTTCCGGCAGCTCCCTGCGGGTTCCCACCCCGGATGTTTCCCTGGTTGACCTGGTGGTTTCCCTGGAGAAACCGACCAGCGTGGATGAACTGAAAAACGATTTTTCCCGGGCTGCTCAGGGACCGATGAAGGATATTCTGGAATATTCGGAATTGCCCCTGGTCTCAACCGACATCATCGGCAACAGCCATTCATCCATCATTGACGCCGAATTCCTTACCGTGATCGAAGGCAGTCTGGTGAAAGTACTGGCCTGGTATGATAACGAATGGGGATACGCCAGCCGCCTACGTGACCTGATCGGAAAAATCGCGGGAAGGGCATAATTCCATGAAATACCTGAGCGATGTGGATGTTGCCGGAAAGTGTGTTTTCATCCGCAATGACTTCAATGTTCCCCTGAATGAAAAAAAAGAAATACTCGATGATACCCGGATCCGGCTTTCCCTGCCCACCATGGATTACCTGGTCAAGCAGGGAGCCCGGATTGTATGCGCCTCCCACCTGGGCCGGCCCAAGGGCGAGAAAAAACCCGAATTGAGCCTGAAACCGGTGGCCGGCAGGTTGTCGGAATTGCTCGGGTTGCCGGTGCAATTTACCGGTGAGACCGTCGGGAAAAATATCGAACAGGCCAAAGCCGCCCTGAAACCAAAGGAAATCCTGTTCCTGGAGAACCTCCGGTTTCAAAAGGGAGAAACCGAGAATGATCCGGCCTTTGCCGCCGAACTGGCCCGGGGAATCGATGTCTATGTCAACAATGCCTTTGGCGCTTCCCACCGCAACCATGCGTCGGTGGTTGAAATCACCCGACAGGTGCCGGTTTCCGTACCCGGACTGCTGTTGAAGAAGGAAGTGGATTACCTGACCCTGGCCCTGGAAAAACCTTCGGAAAACTATGTTCTCATCCTGGGAGGGGCGAAGGTATCGGACAAAATCCCGGTTATCAACAACCTGATCGGCAAAGCCACTACCATTTTGATCGGGGGCGCCATGGCCTATACCTTTCTCAAGGCCATGGGAAAGAAGGTCGGCCATTCGAAAGTCGAAGATGAATACCTGAAGATGTGCCTGGATATTCTCCGGAATGCGGAAGCCAAGGGTGTTCGTATCCTTCTCCCGGTCGACCATATCGCCGCGGTCAAGGTGGAACCCAATGTCACCATCCGCATGGTCGAGCAAGGCAGGGAGATCCCGGAAGAAATGATGGGGCTGGATATCGGGCCGGAAACCGTGGAACTGTACGTGAAAGCCATCCGGCAAGCCACTCTGGTGGTCTGGAACGGCCCCATGGGCGTGTTTGAAATCGATGATTTTTCAGGCGGCACCATGGCCATTGCCCATGCCATTGCCGATTCGTCAGCCACCTCGATCGTGGGCGGAGGTGATTCGGTTGCGGCGGTCAACAAGGCCGGTGTGGCCGATAAAATTTCCCATCTGTCAACCGGGGGAGGCGCTTCTCTGGAATTCCTTTCCGGTAAAATCCTTCCCGGAATTGCCGCCCTGTCCTGAATGATGGTTTCATCAGAAAAATTAATTTTTTAGGAGGCCAACCGTGAACCAGGAAAAACCGAAATATATTATTGCCGGTAACTGGAAGATGTTTAAAAATATCCGGGAGAGCGTTGATTTTTTTAAAGAACTGGACAACCGCCTGTCCGTCCGTCCCGAAGTGGAAATCCTGATTTTTCCGCCTTTTACATCGCTGTTTGCCCTGAAGGGGGTCAGTGAGAAAATCCGCCTAGGCGCCCAGAATATATTCTTTGAAGAACGGGGCGCTTTTACCGGGGAAATATCCCCCCTCATGCTGGAGGACCTGGTGGGGGTGGTGCTGGCTGGCCATTCGGAAAGAAGGCAGATTTTCAGGGAAAGCGACGACGATATCAACAAAAAGGTAAAAATTGCTTTGCAGCACGGTTTCAGGGTGGTGCTGTGTATCGGTGAGTCTCTGGAGGAGCGGGAAAGTGGAAAAACATTTGCGAAACTGGAGAAGCAGCTGCAGAAAAACCTGGAAAATGTGTCCGAAATCGAAATGAAGCATGTGGCCATCGCCTATGAACCCATCTGGGCGATCGGGACCGGGAAGAATGCCACCCCGGACCAGGCCCAGGACGTGCACGCCTTTATTCGCGGGGTCCTGAAGCGCTATACCCCGGATCCATCCGAAACCCGCATTCTGTACGGCGGATCGGTCAAACCGGAAAACAGCCATGATATCCTCTCCCGTCCTGATATCAACGGTGTGCTGGTGGGTGGCGCCTCCTTGAATGTTGACAGCTTTTTTGATATAATAACCCATTCTTATAAACTTATCTGATCACAGGAGGATAACTTGGAAGGATTTTTACTGTTTATTCATATAGTCGTTTGTTTGCTGCTGGTTATCGTGGTGTTGTTGCAGAGCGGAAAAAGCGCTGACCTGGCCGGGGCTTTCGGCGGATACGGAAGCCAGTCGACATTCGGACCCCGGGGAACGGCCTCATTTCTATCCAAGTTAACCACCATTCTGGCTGTCCTCTTCATGGTTTTAACCTTGATTCTGATGATTCATTCTTCAAGGAAGTCCGCTTCCCGGTCTGTTCTGGACAAGGCGGATGTCAAACAGGAAGAGAAAACCGACAAGGGACAGATCCTGCCCAAAGAGGAACCGAAACCGGAAAAGACACCGGAACCCGGCACGAAATAAATACAGAATTTTGCCGAGATGGTGGAACTGGTAGACACGCAAGCTTGAGGTGCTTGTGGGCGAAAGCCTGTAGGGGTTCGAGTCCCCTTCTCGGCATTCCTGGAGAGGTGCGTGAGTGGACGAAACGGGCTGCCTGCTAAGCAGTTGTTCCAAGCAATTGGAACCGTGGGTTCGAATCCCACCCTCTCCGTTTAACAAAAAAATGGGCATCTGCCCGTTTTTTTGTTAACTTAAAGTGGGGATGAGAACCCTCAATGGGTTCGACAACTTTGAAATATTCAAAGTTGGACAGCGAATGTAATGAGCTGCCCCGCAGGGGTGAGCGACAGCAGTCGCGAATCCATCCCACCCTCTCCGTTTAACAAAAAAATGGGCATCTGCCCGTTTTTTTGTTAACTTAAAGTGGGGATGAGAACCCTCAATGGGTTCGACAACTTTGAAATATTCAAAGTTGGACAGCGAATGCAATGAGCTGCCCCGCCGGGGTGAGCGACAGCAGTCGCGAATCCATCCCACCCTCTCCGTTCTGCTTCGCCAAGGCTACGCAGAACAGGTTCTGTTTGCTAAAGCACCGCAGAACAGGGTCTGCTTCGCCAAGGCTACGCAGAACAGGTTCTGTTTTGCTAAAGGCTCCGCAGACCGGTTTGAGAGAAGGAATATTTCAGAGTCATTATAAAATGGATTGTTCAAATAAAAACAACGGGTCCAGGAGCCCGGCAATGCTGCCCTGTGAATCTTGTCAGGACCGGAAGGTAGCAGCAATAAGCGGGGATGTGCATGTGTCCGGGATTTCCTGGGCCTTATTAACATAAAAATGAAACAATATTCAACAAAGGCGGAATAACCATGTACTTGGCCCTGGCCAGAAAATACCGGCCTCAGACCTTCGAAGAATTGATCGGTCAGCCCCATATCACCCGTACCCTTCAGAATGCCATTGAGATGAATAAACTGTATCCCAGCCTGATATTTTCCGGGATGAAGGGAGTGGGGAAGACCTCTGCCGCCCGGATACTGGCAAAAGCCCTGAACTGTATCAACGGCCCTGCCAAGGAACCCTGCAATACCTGTGAAATTTGCCAGGAAATTACCGATGACAAATCCTCGGATTATATTGAAATTGACGGCGCTTCGAACAACGGGGTGGAAGAGGTCAGGAGTCTGCGGGAAACCGTAAAATACAAACCGCTCAAGAACCGGTTCCGGGTGGTGGTGATTGATGAAGTGCATATGCTGTCTACGTCGGCCTGGAACGCCCTGCTGAAAACCATTGAAGAACCTCCGGAACATACCTATTTCATCATGGCCACAACCGATTTTCATAAAATTCCGGCAACCATTGTATCCCGCTGCCAGCATTTTGAATTCAAAAGAATTCCCGCTGAAGTCATTAAGTCGGTGTTGGAAGAAATTTGCAAGAAGGAAAAGATAAAAATATCCGAATATTCCCTTTATCTGATTGCCAAATCTTCAGAGGGAAGCCTGCGCGACGCCAAAAAAATTCTGGACCAGGCCATTGCCCTCTCCAGCGGTAATGTCAAGGACGACAGTGTGATTGATATTCTGGGTATCATCGAGGAGGAAATTTTTATCAAACTGACGCGGAGCATTTTCGAACGCGACCGGAAGAAAATCATCGACCAAATTGACAACTTATCGGAAAAGGGTGTGGATCTGAGATTTTTCTTTCTTGAATATCTGAAATTTTTCAGAAACCTGGTCATCATCAGGTTGATAAAGGAATCGGACCGTCTTCACAGTCTGAATCCCGAAAACCTGCCTGAAATAAAGGACATGTTGAAAGACATCAATGAAGTGGAACTGTTGAGATACTTCAATACCGCCAAAGATCTGGAGATCACCATGAGGCATACGGAAAATCCCCGGATTATGCTTGAATATCTTTTCCTCAAATTGTCATACTTTCCCGCCCTGACCGGCATTGAGGACATTATCAGTCAGTTGAAGTCATCTCAGTTTGCCCCGGCCGATTTACCGGTGATGGAGCCTCAACCGGAAACGCTAAAAAGGGAGCCGGGGGAACCGGATGAATCCCGGCACATATCCCGGGAAAGAAAACCCAGGGACCATCATGATGCTGACAGCGAAAAGAAAGACGAGGAAAAGAAGGCGATTGAGGATATAAAAAATGACGAACATATTAACACCCTGGTAAAAAAAATCCGCGGGAGAATAGTTTCTATTGAAAATATGGAAGGAGGAGAAAATGACTAAGATCCCCAACATGAATCAGATGATGAAAATGGCGCAGAACATGGCAAAGGAAATGGAAGAGAAGATGAATACCCTGGAAATAGAGGGTAATGCCGGCGGGGGAATGGTTAAGGTGGTCATGAACGGTCATAAAAGCATTCTGTCGCTGGTTATTGCCCGGGAAGTAGTTGACCCGGAGGATGTGGAAATGCTTCAGGACCTGGTAATCGCGGCCATCAATGACGCCCAGGCCAAGGTGGATGAGAAAATGAAGGGCGATCTCGGTGGCCTATCCAACCTCATTCCGGGTATGCCGGGCGGATTGCCTTTCCCCGGAATGTGATTCGGCCTGAAGCCAGATGATTGAGTTGACACCTCCCATTGCCAAATTGATCAATGAATTGAGAAAAATTCCCACCATCGGCTGGAAATCTGCCCAGCGGATTTGTTTTTATCTGCTGAAAAAAGATAAAAAAGTTGCCTATGAACTGGCCCAGGCTATCATCCAGGCCCGGGAACAGATTATCCTGTGCTCTGTGTGTTACCATCTGACCTCTCAGGATCCCTGCGAAATCTGTGCGGACAGCCGGCGGGATTCGACCAAAATTTGTGTGGTGGAAGAACCGTTCAATATCGTATCCATTGAGAAAACCAATCTGTATAACGGACTCTATCATGTATTGCACGGCAACCTGTCTCCCATGAGGGGCATCGGACCGGATGAATTGAAAATTTCCGGATTGATCAAGCGGGTGGAACAGGGCGGAGTATCTGAAATCATCCTGGCCACCAGCCCGACTACCGAGGGCAATGCCACCGCCCATTATTTGACTGAGATTCTGAGGAAGTTTAAAATTAAAATTACCCGCATTGCCCTGGGATTGCCTATCGGAGCCGATATCGACTATGTGGATTCGATTACTATTGCCCGGGCCATGGAGAGCCGGACTGAAATTTAAATATACCGGGTATTTTTGTTGTTGCCTTTTTTATCAATAAAATGATATAATTGGTCATCATGACTCAAAAAAAACGCAGGGGAATTTTTTTTAAAACGCGTAGCCCGATATTTTCGACATCCGGGATTTGGATCAGCTAAATTAGATGGAAGAAAATTTTATAATATATAACGAAGAATTTGTTTTAATCAAGCAAATCCTTGAAGAACTGAAAAAAAATACCAAAGCGGAAATTGTTTTCATTTCGGATTCAGAGGGCCATTGTATCGCTTCAACCGGAGACATGGAGGATTCATATTTGAATTCCATATCATCGTTGATTGCCGGGAGCATGGCTGCGGTCAACAGTATCGCCGAGATGCTGGAAATTGAAAAATTCCCCAGCATTCTTACCGAGTCAGCCAGCAAAAGCCTGCATGTTTCCATGATTAATGACCGGACCATGCTGATCGTGATTTTTGATAACAGTTCGAATCTGGGCCTGGTTCGCTTTCGGGTAAAGACCGCAGCCAAAAAACTTGAAGATGTATTCGTCACCATAAACGAGAAGTTGAAATCGGATGTATTCAAGGATGAAGGTTCTCCTTTT
>CAZOWT010000123.1:2607-8984 GCA_964583345.1 uncultured Clostridia bacterium | reverse complement strand
ATGTCATCAATAGAAATCTCAGGTTTCCTGGAGTCAAAAGGAATACCAGAAGATACGGCCAAGGAAAGCGCCGAAAAAATCACAACCTTCCGGAAAGACAGCTCCACCGGCCTGATCATGAATGCCGGAGAACTGGAAAAACTGGACCTGAAAAAAACCGTTATTTCCCTTTTAAATAAAAATACCTATCTGGGTAATTTTACGTTTCTGAGCTTCGAAATCGTCGGCCCCCAGGTCGGGCACGACATGAGAACCAAAGTTATCCTGGCCACGGTATGGGCTCTGCTGGGCATGCTGATTTACATTGCATTCCGGTTCAAATTCATATACGGTGTATCTGCAGTCATCACCCTTTTTCATGACGTACTGGTCAGCCTGTCATTCATTCTGTTTTTCAACATCGAATTTTCACTGACCGTGGTCGCCGCCCTGCTGACCATCATCGGATATTCCCTGAACGATACCATCGTGATTTTCGACCGGGTTCGCGACAACGTGAAACTGATGAGAAGGGACGATGCCTCCCTGCTTCTCGATAGGAGCGTCAACCAAACACTATCCCGAACCATCATGACCTCCGGGACCACATTATTAACCGTCATGGCCCTTTTCTTCCTGGGCGGCGAGGTGATTCACACTTTTGCCTTTACCCTGATGGTGGGAATTATCATCGGTACCTATTCGTCAATCTATCAATCCTGCGCCTGGCTGAAAATCTGGGAAAATAGCTTCCTGGGCAAAAAAAAATAAAAAATAAATGGGACTTGAATTTTTCTTTTTTTTAGGTTATAAATAATTATGAATATCCATATAATATTTAATAATTTGTGAGGTTTAATATGTTTGAAGACTCAATGATTGAATCAGGTGGGAAAAGAAAAGCCACCAAAAAATGGATAACTTTTCCACTCTCTTTGCTTGCGCATGCAATCGTAATTTTATCCCTGGTTGTCCTGCCGCTGATGACCGCTGATTCCGATTTACCGGAAATAAAAGTATTTGATGTGTTTATGGCTTCCGCTCCCCCTCCTCCCCCTCCTCCCCCTCCTCCGGCTAAAAAATCCGGGAAAAAAGGCGAGACCAAGAAGCGGACAGAAAAGAAAGAAACAGAACAGAAGCAGATTATGTCCGGCAGACTGGTAGCTCCGATCGAAGTTCCAACCGAAATCATGGAAGAAGATATCAGCGATTTCGGTTTTGAGGGCGGCGTCGAAGGCGGAGTCGAAGGCGGCGTCGAAGGCGGAGTCGTTGGCGGCGTTCTCGGCGGGTTAGGCGACCCTTCCCAGGTCACCGAAGCCATCCGGGTGGCAAGCATTCAAAGACCCCGGCTAATCCGGCGGATTGAACCCAAATATCCGGATGTGGCTTTAAGGGCCAGAATCCAGGGCCGGGTGATCATCGAAGCCACCACTGATATTTACGGCAGGGTAAAAACAGCCAGGGTAGTAACCGGCCATCCGCTGCTAAACCAGCCGGCGCTGGAAGCAATCGAACAATGGGTTTATGAACCATATATATTAAATGGAATTCCAAAACCTGTCAGATTTACTGTTATTATTACCTTTAATCTACAAGGGCAATAATACCAAATACACCTAAAGGAGGTCTTTTATGTCATTTGAATTAGGATCTATGTGGGCTTCAATGGGGCCAATTCCAAAATTTGTCGTTATTGTTATTCTTTTTATGTCTGTTTATGCAATCTCAATCGGTGTCGAAAGGCTGATTGTTTTTAGCAAAGCCAAGAAACAGTCTCAAATTCTTCTGAGACTGATGAGTAAGCTATGGCAAGAAGGAAAAGTTGATGAATCCATAAAACTTTGTTCCGATAAAAAATTCAAGAATAGCCATCTTGCTAAAGTCCTGGTAGCCGGCCTGAATGAAATGCAGTTCCAGGAAGATCATAAAGGCCCGATGAATGAAAAAATCGAATCGGCTAAAAGAGCAATCGAAAGGGCAACCATTAAAGGTGTCCTGGAATTCAAAAGAGGCATCAATGCTCTGGCAACCATCGGATCAACCGGCCCGTTTGTCGGCCTTTTCGGAACCGTGTTCGGAATCATCACCGCTTTCCAGGGAATCGCTATTTCCGGTTCCGGCGGACTGGGATCAACCGCCCAGGGAATCGCCGAAGCCTTGATTACCACCGGCGCTGGAATCGGTGTTGCCGTTATTGCAGTTTGGTTCTTCAATTATCTGTTGAACAAAATTGATATTTTTTCTGGTGAAATGGCAAACGCCTCTTCAGAATTAATCGACCATTTCATTAAGTTGAAGCAGAAATAAGGAGCCCGGATAATGGCTGGCGGAGAACTGGGCTCGAAATCTGCGAAATCAGAACCCAATGTCGTACCTTTGTGTGACATTCTCCTGGTATTGCTGATCATTTTCATGGTGGTTACCCCCATGATTCAGAAGGGAGCGAATGTTAAACTGCCCGAAGCAAGAAATGTTGTCGAGCAGAAGGAATCAGGGCAAATCATTACGGTAAGTATCAAAAGAGATGGCACCGTTTATGTCGGGGACAAGATTGTCGAAGATATTAACAAGCTGGCAACCATAATCGAAGATACAATGGAAGAAAAACAGATTACGGATAGAAAGGTTCAGCTGAGAGCGGATGTTGAGCTCGAATACGGAAAAGTCATTGACGTGATGAATGAAATCAAGAATGCCCGGATTGAGATACTGGCATTGCTGGTCGATAAACTGACAGAATCATCAGACTAATTAATAATTAAACTTCCATTCTGCTTTCTTTTATAGTGGAAGGAAATTTGGTACCGGTTGTGTTTACAGATTAGAATAAGGTATTCTGATCTTGATTTTTGCCGGGAGAACCCGGATATCGTATTCCAAGAGATCTTCCCCTCCATACTCTCCATCAATGGTACAGGGGAGTTCTCTGTCCAGTGATTTGATCAGCACGTGATCAATCTTGAAGGACTTGTAAAAAGGAAGTTTGTGAATATTACCGGTGAACAGCTTCTGGATATTCAAAGAAGCTTTGAGAAGTTTAAATTTATTTATAATACACATGTCCAGTAAACCGTCATACGGAGAAGCAAAAGGGGCGATAATGGCATTGCCGCCGTATTGCTTGAAGTTTGCAAACGCCCCTATTAATATTTCATCCTGAAATTCCACGTCACCCAGGTTAATCTGTATCCGAAAAGAGGGCATCTCCAGAAAACCCTTGACCCCATAATAAATATAAGGAGCCATACCCCTGGCTTTGGTCTCCAGGTTGTATTTTTTTGAAATTAATCCATCCAGACCAATCCCGGCCACATTGAAAAAATAATGCTCGTTGATCTGGCCGGCGTCGATATGGACATCCTGGCCATGAATCAGAACGTCCAGCGCCCTTCTCCAGGATAATGGAATCCCCAGGTTCCGGACCAATCCGTTTCCGGATCCCCCGGGGATGATACCCAGCACCTTATCGGTACCAATCATGGCCGAGGCAATGGAATTGATGGTTCCGTCACCGCCAAATGCCGTGATGACATCAAAATGATCCAGGGCATTTCTGGCAATCTCAAATCCCCGCTCGCGGGAACTCGAACTGATTATCGAAACGGTGTCAAAATGCTTTCTGAGTTTCTTGAATATAACCGCGGTGGCAACATCCTTGGAAACCACACCTGAAGCAGGGTTTAGAATAACCAGGATTCTCTCGTCACGTTTCATACCATATTATATCATATTCAGGCTGCCGTCGACCCCCCGGAAGCGTCATAACGGGAAACTTTTTTGAATTATTTGCCAGTCTCAGCCTGTTCTTTCAATAAACTGGCCACGAAAGTATTGAAAGATTTCAAATTAAGATCGATTTCCGAAGAAAAGTTTATCTTGATCAGGTTGTTATAATAAGTCAAAAATTCATTCCATTCGGCAAACATCAGGTAATTCACATCATTTTCTATGAACATGTTGAGATCAAACAACACATCGGCCTGGGTAACATTGCCCTTCTTGGCAAAATAATCAATTATTTTCTGGTGGAGTTTTTGGAGTTTGTTCTTGACGGCCGCTGACTGCTCTTTCCGGGAGATGTACCTGTCAAAAATTGTGGTTCCGGTTATATCGGGCTTGAAAACCTGGGCTACGGTTTCAATAACTTCCTGAATGGCAATATCGGAAATCATGACAATATTTTTTATGATTTTTCTCTTGTTGAACTTTTCTTCATTGTCCTGGAAATAATTCGGCAATTCACCGTCAAATATTTTTTGATATTCGGTTTTCAATCCTTCAAATGCCTTTTTCACCAGGGCCATGGGCTCTTTTTCCTTGATCACCTTCTTCATGCTGTTTTCCAAAAATCTTTCATAAAACACGAACAGATGTTCCAGGTTTCTCTTTAATACCAAAACCAACGGGATAGCGATATCGATGATCCTGACTTTTTTCAAATTTTGATCGATAAAATTGTTTATTCTCAAAATCCGGTAGGCAAACACAAAAAACACACCGATATGTTTTTTCAAATCCTTATTCCGGATAGTATTAATAACATTGGAAATATCCGGCTGATAAATTTTATCCATTTTGGGAATAAACCGCCTTCTCAACAGGGAAATAATGATCGGATTGCTGATCAATTCCTTGTGATACAATTTTTTCAGGGAAACATAACTTTTCTGGGGAACCATATCCACTTTTTTTATTTCCGACGACAGGGTAACGATATTCTGCAAAAATATTCTCAGGCTGTAAAACCAGGATTCCGGCATGTAAACATCCCTTAAATAAGGAAGCGACTTAACCATATAGCTTTCCAGGATGCTTTCCACGATAAATTCCTCAAAATTAAGGGAATACTTGTCCTTTTTAAAATCAAGCGCTTTCAGATGGGCAATGATTCTTCCGGCAATCTGATTAAAAGTGGACAGATAAAATTCATAATTTCTCTGATTGGGAACGATGTAGCGGAATAGCATTTTTTCCAGATACGACGAGGTAAAAAATGCTTCCAGGCTTTCCAGCCAGAGCTTTAATTCAAAAAGATTGAGATTCAGATTTTTCTGTCCGATCTTGTTAAGCCAGCCATAAAAAATGGCGTCCCATTTCTCCTCCGGAGTCATCTCCGGGCTCCCCTCAGGAAAAAATTCCTGTATGTTTTCGATGTCTTTGTCAGGCATGGGCATATTGTAATGAAATCAAATAAAAATTGCAAGTCAAGACCGGGAAAAACCTCTGGTAACGGTTAATGACATCAAAAAACCGGATGACTCGGGAGGAAATATCTGATATAATACCCTCATGCGCCCGTAGCTCAATGGATAGAGCGGTAGACTTCGAATCTGCGCGTTGGGGGTTCGACTCCCTCCGGGCGTAGTTCTTTTCATAAAGAGTTTTGAGTTCTAAGTTTTGAATTTTGAGTAAGAAACCCATCTTTTTTTAACTCAACATTCAAAATTCAAAATTTATAATGTCTCCTTTCTGGCGTTTGCCAGCCCGCGTGGCCAATTATCTTTCCAGTTCCCAGGTCCCGTGTCCCGGAATTCCTTTGGGCATGGCAGCCGGGATTCCGGCCAAACCGGTAACATTCCAGTCGCCGCTCATTTGACTGACACCGGTAATGGTGCCTGTGAACCTCAGTTCCACTGACGTCCATTGCAGGGTGAAATCAATCTGATCCCCGGAAACAGAAAAAAGGCCGTTACCTTTCCCCGAAAAATGGGAGATTCTGGCCTGGGCCGGACCGGAAAAAATTTCTCCGCTGAATGTCGTATCCATATAATACTTAGTAGAACCGGCATAAAAACTCCCAATCCACACGCCCCTGATATCGATATCAGCCGTGACATTCAGGGTATGATTGCCGGTCATGCTAATGGTGCCGCTGGAAGCCACACCGGCATCGTCAAGGGTGACGATAAGGTTGCCATATCCGTCAAGAGCGGAATAATCGTATGTAACCACTTCACTTTCATCATAGATAAAGGTTCCGGATTCGGGACTACCGGAAACTCCCTCCCCAACCGTAACCGTTAAAGTAAACTGTGATATCTCTTCTTCGGTGCTTTTACAGGCCGAAAAATAGAAAAAAATCATGAAAGCGATAAAGACAATGATGTTTTTTTTCATCACACCCCCCTTCAACATAAATGAATATTAAATATCTGAGAAATAAAAGTCAACAATGAATTCCAGATCAGGGAATTTAAAATAGAAAAATCCGAACGACTTCAAACGAATTTTGAACACCAATTTGCGACCAGATTGTGTCAACGGGTGTAATGGGTGGTCAGAATCTTATATAATTTCCAGGGAAATATTTTTTCGAGTTCTTCCAGGCTTCTTAAGCCGAAGATGAAGGCGATGGCGACGGGATCAGCTCTATAAGCGGTGTGCCCCTCATAAAATCC
>CAZOWT010000123.1:0-2507 GCA_964583345.1 uncultured Clostridia bacterium | reverse complement strand
CAGGAATCCGGTATGGGAAAGACCACCGGGCCGACCGATACAGTTTATGATTTCAACCGGCCAGCCGGTTATCATTTTTTTGTTCTCCACCTCTGAATCCGAATGTAATCCGGTCCGGGCCAACGCCGGGAAATCGCCGGAATCCACTTCGAGCTGCCTGTCCTTGCCAAACAATGAATTAATCTTCCTGCTGTATAGAAGTGGTTTCCCGTTTTCCTGGGTGACCGGTATGATGGTATACCGGTGGTTGTCACCATAACGGGCGACAATCATTTCTTCTCCATTGGGGGTAACAAACGGAGAGCGCATATCCGGTTTGATTCGAACTATTCGGGGGAAAACATCCGTTGATTTTTCCAATTCTGCCGGGGCGGAGATGAGGTAAACAAATTGAATGGCTCCAGCCAGCAGAAACGATGCCAAGATTATCGGTTTCATACGCATTGATCCTCCTCTTTCAAAATTTGTTGGTCGGACAACTCTTTTTTTTTCTCCGCTTTCCCCCAATTTTCTAACTCCGTCGGGCAAATATTCATGCAACCGCCACTCCCCGACCTAATTCAAAATCAACTTTTTTTTTAGAAAAAAAGGCAAAATTCTTGACAAAAAAAGCCAAACCTATATAATATCCTATTAAAATCTAGAGAGATAAAACAAAAAATGAGTTTAAAGGGATCATTAGAATCTATTAACCTGGCTGACATCATGCAGCTGGTTTCCAACTCCAAGCAGAGTGGGCGGTTCGTATTGACCAACGAAACCGGTAAAACCGGTCACATTTACATCAACAATGGTGAAATTGTCCACGCCGAAATCGATAATTTTGTCGGAGAAGACGCGGTTTTCACACTGATATCCTGGGGAAAAGGAGAATTCGTGTTCGAGGATGGCAATTTCAATGTAAACACCACCATTACCCGTTCGGTCACCTCTCTGCTCATGGAATCGGCCAGGAGAATCGACGAGTGGAAACTGCTGAGGAAAAAAATCGGTTCAATCGATTCCATTCCCACGTTCAAGGATATCGACCGGCAGGAAAGAAGGAAAATATCACTGTCCACCCTGGAATGGCTGGTCATATCAAAAATTGACGGCAGCAAAAGTATTTTGGAAATCTCAAATGATACCGGCATAAACATATACGACACATCCCGGATCATCTTCGGCATGATTGCTTCAAATTTATTGACTCTGAAAAAATAAATATTTCTTTTTCCTTGCCAGCTCGAAATCGATCGGATAGAATTTAACATGAAAAACAGTGTGCTCATTCTTGACTTCGGTTCCCAATACACCAAGTTGATCGCCCGCCGGGTACGGGACCTGAACATTTATTCCGAGATCGTCCCTTTTTTTATTGCCATAAAAGACCTGAGGGAAAAAGACCCCGGCGCCATTATCCTCTCCGGTGGCCCCTCCAGTGTCTATGAAAAGAACGCACCCACCATATCGGCACAAATCCTGAAAGCCGGCATACCGGTTCTGGGTATTTGTTATGGCCTGCATATCATCGCCCACCTGTCGGGAATGACGGTTGAAGCCGCTTCCAACCGGGAATATGGCATGGCGTCCCTTGAAATTTCCAGGAACCAAAAAGGATGGCCCCCCAGCAGACTGCTGAAGGGTATATCGGATCATTCCCGGGTATGGATGAGCCACGGCGATAAAATATCGGATTTCCCGGGGGATTTTCGGGTTACGGCCAGGACGTCCAACAGCGAAATGGCGGTAATCGAATCCGAAAAAAGGAAGATCTACGGCGTTCAATTTCATCCGGAAGTGGTACACACCGCCGAAGGCAAGAAGCTCATCTCCAATTTTGTTTTTGAAATCGCCGGCCTCAAACCCGACTGGAATATGGAAAACTTCATCCGATCATCGGTAGAGCAAATACAAAAAGAAGTCGGCTCGGAAAAAATCATCCTGGGGCTCAGCGGTGGCGTTGATTCCACTTCCCTGGCTCTGCTATTGCGAAAAGCCGTCGAAAAACAGCTGGTCCCGGTTTTTATCGATACCGGCCTGTTGCGCCAGAATGAATATCATGACCTGATGAAAAAGTTCAAAACCGATCTGGATCTGAATGTAATCGGCATAAATGCCTCCGATATTTTCTTGAAAAATTTGGCCAATATCAGTTCACCGGAAAAAAAGAGAAAAATAATCGGCAAAACATTCATCGACGTATTCCGGAGCGTGGAAGAAAAAGTAGGCAAAGTTAAATTTCTTGCCCAGGGCACTTTATATCCGGATGTTATCGAATCAATTTCGGTAAAAGGCCCTTCGGTCACCATTAAGAGCCATCACAATGTCGGCGGACTTCCCCCGAACATAAAATGGAAACTCATCGAACCTTTCAAGGAGCTTTTCAAGGATGAAGTCCGGAAAGTCGGCAGGGAATTGGGGCTGGATGAAAAATTCATCAAGAGACATCCTTTCCCGGGCCCGGGTCTGGCGGTGAGAATACTGGGCACCATAAACCGGAATAAAATAAAGAAATTACAGCATGC
>CAZOWT010000122.1:0-9194 GCA_964583345.1 uncultured Clostridia bacterium | reverse complement strand
CGTTGCCCCATTTGCAGGTTCGGTTTTATTGAACCGCTTTGATATATTAAAGGCTTTTTTCAATGTAATCGATAAATATATCATTAATGCCCTGGCAGATAAAGACCGGGCGTCGATTGTCATTTTTACGTTGTTGCTGGGCGGCATGGTTGGAATCATCACCAAATCGGGCGGCGTTAAGGGTATTGTCGACCGTCTTTCCCGGAAAGTCAGGTCTCAAACCGGAACCCAGTTCTATACCTGGCTGATGGGGATATTTATTTTTTTTGATGATTATACCAATACCCTCATCGTGGGAAATACCATGAGGCCCCTGACAGACAAATGGAATATTTCCCGGGAAAAACTTTCTTATATTGTTGATTCCACCGCCGCGCCAATGGCTTCCATTGCCTTGATATCCACCTGGATCGGATTCGAGGTGTCCCTGATCAATCAGTCGCTGGAAGCTTATCATATCAAACTCGATGCCTACCACCTGTTTCTATCTTCGCTGCCTTATCGGTTTTATCCGCTGCTGGCCCTGTTGTTGGTCATGTTGATTTTTCTTATGAAACGGGAATACGGCCCGATGCTGAAAGCAGAACGGAGAGCCCGGAAAGGAAAGCCCATCAGTGATGAGGCTGTCCCTCTGGCCGATTTTGAAAGTTCCG
Organism: uncultured Clostridia bacterium; assembly: GCA_964583345.1. Taxonomy (GTDB): domain Bacteria; phylum Acidobacteriota; class Aminicenantia; order UBA2199; family UBA2199; genus CAZOWT01. The sequence goes on along the minus strand of CAZOWT010000122.1, from coordinate 8,541 downwards.
GCCTGAACCCCGCAGAGAATGCCCCCGCCCGCTGGGTAAATGGTTTAATCCCCATCATGGTGGTGATACTTTTTACGTTTGGCGGATTGTTTATTTCCGGCCGGGAAGTGCTGATGGCTCAGGGCAATCCGCTGGTCAGAAAATCATTTTTTAAAATCCTGGGATCATCAAACGTGATCAAAGACCTGGGTGTTATCATATCCGCGGCTGATTCTTTCAGGGTTCTTTTGTGGGCGTCCTTATCCGGTGTGGTCACCGCCTTGTGTCTCTCCTTTTTCCAGAAGATATTGAGGTTGCGGGAAGCAATTTCCGCCCTGGTACAGGGCATGAAATCCATGATGATGGCCATCCTTATCCTGGTTCTGGCCTGGTCTCTGGGGGTGGTTCTGGTGGAATTGAACACTGCGGATTTTTTGGTTTCGCTTCTTTCCTCATCTCTCGATTACCGTCTGTTCCCGTCCCTGATATTCATATTTTCAGGGGTAATCGCTTTTTCAACCGGGACATCCTGGGGAACAATCGGAATCATGTACCCCCTGGTGATTCCCATCACCATCGGATTGATGAAGGGCCTGCCGGAGATGCAATTTTTTCTGATCCTGACCATTTCATCGGTCCTGGCCGGCGCTGTTTTCGGGGACCATTGTTCTCCGATTTCCGATACCACCATTATGAGTTCCATGGCATCCTCTTGTGACCATATCGATCACGTCAAAACCCAGATTCCCTATGCCCTGACCGCGGCCCTGGTGTCTCTCGGTTTCGGGATTCTGCCGGTTTCGTTCGGTTTCCCCTACTGGGCGGCAATTCTATTTTGCCTAATCATGCTCGTGTTGATCCTGTTGATCCTGGGGAAAAAAATAAATTAAGCGGATTCAGGATTTAAGTTCTGAGTTTCCCCTTTCCTGATTTTATCGATTTCAGGGATTCCGTACCCACAATAGCGCCCAGTACCAGAAGAATGGCGGCGGTGACGGTCAGCACCGAATCACCGGTGTTTTTCAGAAAACCCCGGGCATACTGAAAGATAATCAGATAGAGCAGAGATGATTCGGTTACCAGCCACATGAAAATCGAAGGGATGAAGCTGAACCGGGTAGGTTTTTTAATACCAGCCAGATAAGCGGTAACCGTAAATAGAGCCAGTGCGGCTATCAACTGATTCGCACTCCCGAAAATGGGCCAGATGATATTCCAGCTGTTGGTTTTGGCCAGGGTAAAAGCCAGTAAAATTCCGATAAAACCCGCTATCCAGCGGTTTGATACCAGGGATTTTTTTTTGAACAGCGCTTCCTGAAAAACGAATCGGCTCAGGCGGACAGCGGTATCGAGGCTGGTCAACACAAAAGCGTTTAACATCAAAATACCCAGGGCTATTCCGATATTCAGGGGAATACCCAGAACGGATACCGCCCTTCCGAATCCGTTGCCGAATGTAATGATAGGACCCCGCTTCATCAGGTCCTGAAAAATAAAACGGGATAGCGTTTCCGGGGCCTTATTCCAGAACAGCGCAGAAGCCACCAGAAACAGGACCAGCAAAGCCAGTACGCCTTCGAAAATCATTCCGCCGGCGCCGATAAATTTGGCGCTGCTCTCTTTGTCCAGCTGTTTGGCGGTTGTGCCGGATGCCACCAGGGAGTGGAATCCGGAAATGGCGCCGCAGGCAATGATGACAAATAGCATCGGGACCAGCGGGGTGTTCTTTGAAACAAAAGAGACATAAATCGGTCCGTTTATTGTGGGATGCAATATCAATATGCCGGCATAGCCGATGATCAGCCCGACAAACAGAATCGTCATCGACAAATAGTCCCGGGGTTGCAGGAGAATCCAGACCGGGATCGAGGACGCGATGTACGAATAGAGCAGGAAAACATAGAACCAGATTTCGAAGGAGGCGGAAATGGGATATTGGTATCCCAGATCCACCAGGAAAACAATGATAACCCAGGATACGATGGTGGCAGGGATGAGTTTCATTTTCCATCGGTATACGGCCAGCCCGAAAAATATTGCCAGCCCGATCAATCCCAGGGTAGGAATAACGATTTCAGGTTTCTCTGCCAGTGTTTGTGCCGTAATGATGGAAAATACCGCCACGATCAGAATCAGGCTTAACCAAACAAAAATGGAAAACATCCATTTTGCCGTCGGCGATATGACCCTTCCTGAGATTTCGGTGATGCTGATTCCTTTGTTCCTGACCGAGACCATCAGTGAAAGGTAATCATGAATGATCCCGATGAACGCAGTCCCCAGCAATATCCACAGCAGGGCCGGACCCCATCCGAACAGGGCATAGGCCAGTATGGGGCCCACAATTGGTCCTGCTCCGGCTATGGATGAGAAATGATGCCCGAAAAGCAGGGGCTTGGGAGAGGGCACGTAATCAATGCCATCATTCTGGGTGTGGGCGGGGGTGGGATGTCGGTCATCCGGAACGATAACTTTTTTGTCTATAATTCTGACATAAAAACGGTAAATCAAAAAAAACCACAGCAAACCGGAAATCAGAATGATGGTTGTATTCACCTGTTGCTCCTTTTCTTTATCATTATAAAAAGAATATTCGTGTATTTCAATATTGGATTAATCAAAATTTTTTTATTGCTTTTGTGGCTGGAATTTGATATTTTATTCTTTTAAGCGAAGTGATGTTGAAGCAAACAGATTATTCCGGGAATGAATTGAGCAGGAGGATTCCATGAGGAAAAACAAAGCGACCAATGTGGTATGGCACGAACACAAGGTGAAAAGACAAGACCGGGAAAAAATCCTGAATCAAAAGGGAGTTGTCTTATGGTTCACCGGTCTTCCTTCCAGCGGAAAATCGACGGTTGCCAATGAAGTCGCATTCGAATTGCAGAAAAGGGGAAAGTTTTCATATGTCCTGGATGGCGATAACGTCCGGCATGGCCTGAATAAGGATCTCGGTTTCTCCCCTGAAGACAGGGAAGAAAATATCAGGCGCATATCCGAAGTGGCCGCTCTGTTTGCCGATGCCGGTGTGATTGCCATTACCGCTTTTGTATCCCCCTACCGGAAGGACCGGGATTTTTGCCGGCAACTGGCCGGAGAGGGGAGATTTTTGGAAATTTTGGTTAAGGCCAGCCTGGAGACCTGTGAAAACCGGGACCCCAAGGGATTGTATAAAAAAGCAAAAGCCGGGGTAATCCCTGAGTTTACCGGAATTTCCGCTCCATATGAGGCACCACTGAATCCGGAGATTCTTCTCGATACCGATAATATGACCATTGAGCAGGAAACCCGTTTTGTTATCGAATCTCTTCAGAAGAGAGGAATCATTTGAATCGTATTCAGGTGCAAGATAAAAATATGCTATTGAATAAAATCAGGAGAGAAAAAAATGAAAAAAATTAGAAAAGGTTTATTTTTCTCAGCATTGTTTTTGACTGTCATGGTGATTTTTTATATGTCCATGACAGCCGGTCAATTCCGAAACCAAGCAAACAAATTGGAAAAAATAAGAGAAGCCATTGCTGAAAAGGGAGCCAAATGGCAGGCCGGGGAAACATCGATCAGTATACTTTCCCGTGTTGAACAGAAAAAGAGGCTCGGGGCTTTAATCCCTTTGGTAGAGGATGTCCGGAAGACAATTTCTTTTGGTCCGCTGGTATCCACTCCGGTTCATATGGATTGGAGAAATTACCTGGGAGAAAATTTTATCACCTCAATTAAAAACCAGGGGAGCTGCGGAAGCTGCTGGGCGTTTTCGTTAGCCGCGGTTATCGAAGCCATGTACAATATCGAAAATACCATTCCGGGAGTAAAAAACGGTCAGGTTTCCCTGAATTACGGCCTCGATCTGTCAGAACAGTTTCTGATTTCCTGTTCCGATGCCGGCGGTTGCGATGGCGGTTACACCGAAGATGCGGCAGAATATGTCCGAAATCATGGAATTGCCAGGGAAGAATTTTTCCCCTATGAGGCATCGGATGTCCCCTGCAGTCCGGAAAATACCTGGGTCAACCAGATTTATGTGATTGAAGACTGGGGTTATGTGACCCAGTCTGTTGAAAACCGGGATGCCATATACAATGCGCTCCAGTATGGTCCGCTTTCGTTTTATTTGGTGGTATATTCAGATTTTTACAACTATGAATCGGGTATTTACCAGCATGTTTTCGGGGATGTGGAAGGGGGACATGCCGTCCTGCTGGTGGGATACGATAAGGCTGGCGGCTATTGGATTTGCAAAAATTCCTGGGGGACGAACTGGGGCGAAAATGGGTATTTCAAAATAAAAATGGGTGAAGCTGAGTCCGGAACCTGGATAGTGGCTGCCTGGGGAGTCGGAGCCCCTTCTTTTTATCCGCCGGTCAATATTAGCGGGAGCAAAGAAGAAAACAGTTCTTTGCTTCAATCCGAATACGGTAATTTGCTGAAGTGGGAACCCAATCCGGTCAATGCCGGGATAAATGTTGTCAAATACCGGATCTATCAACAGCAGTACGGCAAATGGGTATTTCTGGCTGAAACAGATGCCGGCACTACTGAGTATTGGCACCGGGGGACTGATCCGTATAAGCAGCAGGAATACGCCATCGTGGCGGTCGCAGACAATAACCAGGAAAGCTGTGCCGGATATGTAGCGGTTTTTTAAAACCGGAATAAAGCCAAAAAAAGTCGGGGCGATGGGCGCCCTGAACACGCTGACGTTGCATCAAAAATGATTTCAGCAGGGGAGGAATAAATTTATGGCGAAGGAACCGGTGTTTTTTCTGGCTAAAGAAGAGAATGAAGATGACGTTCGGTTCGCTAAAAAAATAGAGGATGCCATTCTCAACCGGGATCTCTTTTCGTTTATCAAACCGAGAGATTTCGTGGCCATCAAGACCCATTTCGGCGAATCCGGTTCCGATGGTTTTGTCAGGCCGGTTTATTTGAAAATGCTGGGAGAACTCGCAAAAAAAAAACAGGGATTTCCTTTTTTAACCGAAACTTCGACCTTATACCGCGGCGAGCGGTCAAACGCCGTTGATCATATCCGACTGGCTTACGCTCATGGATTTGGCTTCGAGCAGATGAATTTGCCGATTATCATGTCTGACGGGCTGATCGGAGACGAAGAAATTGAAGTCGACACCAGGGGGAAAATGTTCAACAAGGTGGGAATTGCCAGGCTTTTGGTCAAATCTCAGGCCCTGGTTCTGGTTTCTCATTTTACCGGACATATGGTCGCCGGTTTCGGCGCGGCCCTGAAAAATATGGGAATGGGCTGTGCCAGCAGGAAGGGGAAATTGATCCAGCATTCCACGGCAAAACCATCCATAAAAGATTCAAAATGCACGGGCTGTGGAGAATGTGTAACATGGTGCCCCCAGGACGCCATATCCTTAATCGATGATATTGCCCGTATTGACCGGAAGAAATGCATTGGCTGCGGTGAGTGCTTGGCTACCTGTCGCTTCGATGCGGTAGGGTACAACTGGTCAGAGACCTATGAAAATCTCCAGAAAAAAATGGTTGAGCATGCCCTGGGTGTTAGAGAATCAAAGAAAGGGAAAATCATCTGCATTAATTTTCTCATCAGAATTACCAAAGACTGTGATTGCATGAAAGGGTTTAATCGCGTCGCTCCTGATATCGGGGTGTTGCTTTCTTTTGATCCGGTTGCCATCGATAGCGCATCGATTGATCTGGTGGAAAAGACCGTTGGTAAGAAATGGTCGCAGGCAACGTTCAACATCCCATACCGGGTTCAGATTGAATATGGGGCTGAAATCGGCCTGGGGAACTCCGCTTATGACCTGGTTAAAATCGGTTGATTTTTTTCTTTATTCCAACCGGTAATTGGGGGCTTCTTCGGTGATGATCACGTCATGCGCATGGCTTTCTTTTAAAGAGGCGCCGGTAATTTTGATGAACCTGGTTTTTTTTCTCAATTCTTCTATATTCCGACATCCGGTCAATCCCATTCCTGATTTAACTCCTCCGATCAGTAAGGGAACCAGCTGCATGACGCTTCCCCGGTAAGGCACCCTGCCTTCGATACCTTCGGGAACGAGTTTGGATTCTGAAAATACATCTTCCTGAAAATACCGATCCTTGCTTCCGGCCTGCATGGCGCCGATGGATCCCATTCCCCGGTATTTTTTATAGGATCTCCCCTGGTAAATAATCAGTTCGCCCGGGCTTTCGTCTGTTCCAGCCAGCAGGGAGCCGATCATGACCGAATTGGCGCCGGCGGCAATCGCTTTGGTGATATCGCCGGAATACTTGATGCCCCCGTCTGCGATAATAGGGACCCTATCCTGAATGGCGTTTGCCACTTCGAGTATGGCGGTGATCTGCGGCATACCGGCACCTGAGATTATCCGGGTGGTGCAGATAGAACCGGGCCCTACTCCCACCTTGATGCCGTCGACCCCCAGGTCCAGCAGATCCAGCGCTGCCTGGACAGTGGCGATATTTCCGGCCAGCAGTTCGACCGAGGGATATTTTCCCCTGATTTCTTTCACGGTTTGGAGAACCCTTTTCGAATGCCCGTGTGAGGTGTCGACCACGATCACATCAACCTTCTCGTCCACCAGTACCCGAACCCTGTCCATGGTATCATCGGATGTGCCCACAGCCGCCCCCACCCGCAGTCTGCCGAATTTGTCTTTGGATGCGGCCGGGAACTGTTCTGCTTTCAATATGTCTTTGAGGGTAATCAATCCTTTCAAATGGTTTTGCTTATCCACCACCGGTAATTTTTCGATTTTATTTTTCTGGAGTATTTTTTTGGCTTCTATCAGGCTGATATCCTCGCCAACGGTTATCAGGTTTTTTGAGGTCATAAAATTTTTTATTTCCTGGTCCTTGTCGGTGATGAACCGGATATCCCGGTTGGTGAGAATTCCAACCAGTTTTCCGTGGTTGTCAACGATCGGTAGCCCGGAGAATCCCTTTTCCTTGACCAGCTTGATGGCTTCATAAATTTTATGATGAGGCTGAAGGGTAATGGGATTGACGATGATTCCGGATTCGGACCGTTTAACCTTTCGAATTTCCTCGGCCTGCCGCTTGATGGAAAAATTTTTATGGATAATCGAGATTCCGCCCAACTGGGCCATGGCAATGGCCATTTTTGATTCCGATACCGTATCCATGGCTGCTGAGGCCAGGGGAATATTTAGCCGGATATTTCTGGTAAATAAACCGGAGGTATCGACCTCTTTCGGGGTAACCTCGGAATAATCCGGGACTAGCAGCACATCATCAAAAGTTAAGCCTTCATATTGAGAAAATTTGTTCTCCATTTATCTCCTCTTTTTTTTCTTCTTTTTGCGTTTTTGACTGGGCATTTTTGATGTGGGTCTGGATAATTTTGTTTTTTTCTTTCTTTTCCATTCTTCCATTTCCTCTTCCTCGACCGGGCGGAACAGGAATAAAAATTTTATGATTTCATCATCGATACGGGTTTGCAATTCTTCAAACAGCCGGAAACTCTCTTTTTTGTATTCGACCAGCGGGTCTTTCTGGGCGTAACCGCGTAATCCGATTCCTTCTTTCAGATGGTCTATGTTCAACAGATGATCCTTCCACTGGGAGTCAATGATCTGAAGCATGATCATTCGTTCCAGTTCACGCATCTGCTCGGAACCGATCATGTTTTCCTTTTCCTGGTAGACGTTTTTTAAGTGGTTGAATATCGTATCCTGAATTTCCTGGCGGGGCAGGTTGGATAATTCTTCCTTTATGATCTGATTTACCTGAACGCCAAATTGGGAAAGGATTTCCTTCTGGAATGATTCGATATCCCATTCATTCGGGTCTTTGTTTTCATCCAGATTATATCCCAGTATATCCTCGAATATTTCCCGGGTTAAGGTATCGATATAAGTTTTGAAATCCTTTCCCATCAGGATATCTTTGCGCAGTGAATAAATTGCCTGGCGTTGTTTGTTCATGACATCATCGTATTCCAGAAGATGTTTTCTGATGGAAAAATTCTGGCTTTCAATCTGTTTTTGGGCGTTTTCGATGGCCCGGCTGACCAGGCGGTTTTCGATGGGAACTCCATTACTCATTCCGGCCCTGACCAGCAACCCCTTGATCCGGTCGGTTCCCAGAATTTTCATCAGGTCATCCTCCAGGGATATGTAGAACCTTGATGAACCCGGATCTCCCTGCCTTCCAGACCGGCCGCGCAATTGATTGTCGATTCGCCTGGCTTCGTGCCTTTCGGTTCCCAGGATATGAAGCCCACCCCGCTCGATGACCTGGGCATGCTCGTTTTTCACCTTCTCTTCGATCTCTTGTTTTAAAGGTTGCAATACGGCATTCGGAGCGGTTTCGGGACTGAAATTCTTTTTCTTTAATTCTTCCCTGAGTAAGGCTTCCGGATTCCCTCCCAGCAGAATATCGGTTCCCCTGCCGGCCATGTTGGTGGCAATGGTTACGGCTCCGATTCTACCGGCCAGGGCAACGATTTCGGCTTCACTTTCGTGATATTTGGCGTTTAAAACCACGTGGGGGACGTTTTGCTTCCTTAACCGCCGGCTGAGATGTTCGGAATTCTCGATGGAAATG
>CAZOWT010000121.1:0-9250 GCA_964583345.1 uncultured Clostridia bacterium | reverse complement strand
TCTGGGGAAACGGAAAACGTATTAAAGACCTGGGCGTAATCGACCGGTCCAAACCCATCCACATGATTTTCGGCCCAGCCATGGCCATAACCGGAAACGGCAGTCAACAGCACCAACAGATCATTGAATTCATCCAGTCCCACCTGGAAACCTGGAACCGGTAAATATAAATATAGGCCAAATCGTTCTCATGCCAACCGGCAGCGAAGCAAAAACATTTTTTTGCTATTTGGCCGTTAAAATGATATAAATATCCCTTTCATGCCAAAAATTAAATTCTCCAAAGACAGCGTCTGGACATTTACCACCTACTTCACTGAAGGGTTCCCGTACGGCATCATCAGAACCGTTTCATCCGTCTTTTTCAGGGACATGAAGGTATCGCTTGAATCCATCGGATTAACCCCGCTTTTCGGCCTGCCCTGGATTCTGAAATTTCTCTGGGGGCCCCAGGTTGACCAATACAGTTCAAAAAGAAGATGGATTCTCTTTATGCAGTCCCTGCTTCTGGGGATGATGGTCCTGGCGGCGCTGTTCGCCCCCCTGAAATTCAATGTCCAGATCATTGCCGTTCTTTTCTTTGTCGGGGCCTTTTTTGCCGCCACCAATGATATCGCCATTGACGGTTATTACATGGATGCGCTCGATAAAGACAATCAGGCCAAATATGTGGGATATCGGGCCATGGCCTTCAGGATAGCCTGGCTCATGGGTCCCCTGTGTATCGTAACCATCGGGACCACATTAAACTGGTCGCTGGCTTTTGCCACTGCTGCCTTCATTTTCGGTTTATTTTTTGTTTATCACATTCTTTTTTTAAAAGAAGTCGAATTTAATAAGAAAAAATTCAGGTCACTGTTCAGCGGCATCCCCAAAATAAAAACCTTTTTTGTTTTTTTTATGGTGATTGCGGTTATCGTCGGTATCAGGCTTTTCTTTGAATCAGAACTCTATTCCGGCATAAAAGCGCATCTTCCAATATTGAATAAAATCGGTTTTGCCCATGGCATTGCCCTGCTGTTGCTGTTTTTTTTGATAATGGTGGGGGTGTTCCGGAAGCAAATAAAAAAATTGATATTGAAAGACCCGGATTCCTTTTACAGCCAGGCTTTTATCCTTTTTATGGAGCGGGAAAAAATATCCATTATACTCGCCTTTATTATTTTTTTGCGAGCCGGGGAATGGACAATGACCACCATGGTCGCTCCCTTTATGGTCGACCTGGGAATAAAAATCCATTATGGATGGATATCCGGATTGGTGGGGTTACCGGCATCCATAATCGGCGCCATGCTCGGCGGATGGATGATTTACCGGTTCAAATTAAAAAGAGTCATCTGGCCATTCATTCTGGCCCAGAACCTGACCAATGTAATCTATATGTTGCTGGCCATCCGCCTGTCGCATTTTATCACCATAAATACCGGATCGGAAAACCCGGTTTCACTGGGAATTATAAACCTGGTTCTGGTTTGCGCCGTTCATGGATTTGATCAATTCGCATCTGGCCTCGGTACGGCCGTCCTGATGACCTATTTAATGCGAATATGCCATCAAAAATACAAAGCGGCACATTATGCAATCGGATCGGGGCTGATGAATGTCAGCAGCCTGTTTTCCGGGGTTATGAGCGGATTTATTGCCAGCTGGCTGGGGTATGCCTGGTTGTTCGGTATCAGTTTTCTTGTATCCATTCCGGCAATGGCATTGATCCCCTTCCTCCCCTACCTGTCCGATAATCTCCGGAAGAAAGAAAATCCTGGTATTCCGGATTAATCGGAGGATCTGCGGAAACAGAATTCCATGAGCAGGGGTAAATGATCGGAACTGTCACCACGGAGAACTTCAGCTCTCAAACAGGTGATATAACGGTGGCTGTAAAATATGTAATCCAGTTTACGGTTGGGGGCATTCGACGGAAAGGAAAAGGTTTCGGCTTCTGGGCGCCGCCGGCCGGAATTCAAAAACGCTTCTTTTAAACCCGGTTCCCGCAAAAAAAGACCGACTGCATCAACGCCCCGGAAATCCGTTTCCGGCTCATCGGGAAAGCCGCTTTCACGGGATGCGGATGGCGGGACACAATTGAAATCCCCGAGCAGGATGATTGGATAGCGGTCCCGATATCGCCGGTAAATATTCAGCACTTTCAGGGCCTGCTTATTACGGGTTTTGGGATCAAAGGCCTCCAGATGGACATTGATAATCACCAGAGAATGCTTTATCAGGTTAATTTTTACCACCTGTGCCAGCCTGTCGAGGTAAAATGCTCGGTAAAAAAAAGGTTTTTCTTCGATTTCAGGCAGTACGATTCTTTCCTCCCAATTGATCGGATATGAACTGATTACCGCCTGCCCTGAACATATTTCTTTGAAATGAACGGCAGGCGGCCAGAAAGGGAAAGGCACGTACCGTTTATCCCAGTTGACCGCCAGAGCCGCATATCGCCGCCCCGACTGGCTGGCGATTTCCTGCAGCTGATCAATGTAGTAGGATCGATGGGAATGAAAATCAATTTCCTGAAACCCAACAAAATCAGGCCGTATCTCTTGGAACAAGCGGACAACTTTTTTTAGATTGGCTTCAAAAAAGAACCGGCTTCGCCTTTCAGGCCGGTTGTTGGCAAGTCCCGCCAAATAACCGATGTTGGCGGTGATGATCTTGAAAACCGCCTGGCCTTCCGTGGGTGAAGGTCCGGATGATTCAAAGCGTTTTATTTCCGAGAGGCGATCAGAAGGAATCTTCCCGGAGCTGGCCCAGATAAAAAAAATGACCAGCGACAAAATAGCCAGCAGGAGAACAAAAATCAGGATCATGGCACTTATCTTTAAAAACTTCATTTTGAAAATCAGGCAACGTCGTTTTATTGGTTTTTCTTTTTTTCCCGGCGTTCCTCGATCACCTTTTCTTCAATGGTTTTGGGAAGGGGCTGATAATTCAGGAATTCCAGCGAGAAATTTGCCCGGCCGCTCGACAGGGTGCGCAGCACCGAGGCATAACCGAACATCTCCATCAGCGGAACGGTTCCCGACAGTTTTTGAGATCCTTTGCGAAAACGGCGCATATTGATAATCTTCCCCCGCCTTCGGTTTACATCACCGATAATATCCCCCATAAATTCATCCGGGGTGTTGATCTCAATCTTCATGATCGGTTCCAACAGTTGGGGGCCGGTTTTCCTGATGGTATCCCTGAGCGCCTGCTCCGTACAGGCGCGGAATGCCATTTCACTGGAGTCAACCGGATGGTAACTGCCATCCAGCAGGACAAACTGCACATCGATCATGGGAAATCCGGCCAGCAGGCCCTTTTCCATCGTATCCATGAAGCCGTGTTCGATGCCCGGGATAAATTCCCTGGGGATATTCCCGCCTTTGATATTATTCAGAAAAGAAAGGCCTTTACCCGGGTTCGGTTCGATGCGAAAATCGATGTGGGCAAACTGGCCTCTTCCGCCGGTTTGTTTTTTAAATTTGAATTCATGACGGGCTTCCCGGGTAATGGTCTCCCGAAAAGCGACGGCCGGCTTCCCGACCTGAATATTAATAGTATGTTCTGTTTTTAATCGGTCTACCACCACCTCCAGATGCAGCTCCCCCATGCCGGATATCACGGTTTCCGATGTTTCCTTGTCGTAGCGAACTTTGAAGGAAGGATCTTCCAGAGCCATTTTACCCAAAGCCAGCGCCATTTTATCCCTTTCTTTCACACTTTCCGGTTCGACCTTCATGTCCAGCACGGTTTCCGGATACCTGATGTTTTCAAGTATGATGGGATTCTCTTCATCACAAAGGGTATCTCCGGTCGATGTGATTTTCATGCCGATCAGGGCCCCGATATCACCGGCGCCCAATACCTCTATATCCTTTCGCTCGTCGGCCCGGATCCTCAATATCCGCCCCACCCTCTCTTTTTTTTCTTTGGTAGAGTTGTACACATAGGTTCCGGCGTGCAGTTCGCCGGAATAAACCCGGATGAAGGTCTGCTGCCCCACATAGTTATCATTGATGATCTTGAAAGCCAGGGCAGAAAAAGGCCTCTTGCTGGAGGGTTTTCTGGAAAAGGTAACCTCGGGTTGACTGATATCGTAGCCAACCACAATACCCCGGTCCACCGGTGAGGGCAGGTAATCCACTACCGCATCCAGCAGCAATTGAATTCCCTTATTTTTGAATGCCGTGCCGATGAATACCGGCGTGATAAGGAGTTTCAGGGTGGCATCCCTGGCAGCCGGTTTCAGGTCATCTTCGGAAATTTTTTCATCATTGACATACTTCGCCATTAAATTATCATCGAAATCGGCAAGTATTTCAATCAACCGCTTGCGGTATTCTTCCGCCTGCGCCCGATGGCTCTCCGGAATATCAGAGATGATGAGTTCGAGTTTGTCATAGGTGATGGCCTTCATCCTGACCAGATCAATTATTCCGGAAAAATCGGCTTCACTCCCGATGGGAAGCTGAAATAAAACCGCATTGGCACCCAGCATGTCGTTCATCATGCCAAAGGTCTGGAAGAGATCGGCCCCCTGCCGGTCCATCTTGTTTACGAATGCCAGCCGCGGCACCTTATAGCGGTCGGCCTGATGCCATACCGTTTCACTCTGCGGTTCCACACCGCCGACAGCGCAAAATACCATCACGATTCCATCCAGAACCCGCAGGGATCTTTCCACCTCAAGGGTAAAATCGATGTGGCCCGGTGTATCGATGATATTAATCTGGTGTTCTTTCCAGAAGGTGGTTATGGCGGCCGAGGATATGGTGATTCCCCTCTCCTGTTCCTGTTTCATGAAATCCATTACCGCCTGACCGTTATGCACCTCACCCATTTTGCGGGTAATTCCCGAGAAAAAAAGAATCCGTTCGGTGGTGGTGGTTTTACCGGCATCGATATGGGCTACAATTCCGATATTGCGAATCTTCTGTATGGGTGTTTCGTTCATGGGTGTTCTCCTCCCCCTGAACCGGCAGTTGATATAGCGATCGTCAATTATACCTGAAAAGAATGACTATAATTGAATTTCCCAATAAATGAGTAACGCTAGAACAACCTGATTCGGATATATTCCCACCGGCTCATTTTTAATGATTAATTATATCATACCCGGTCGGTTCATGGCAATATCTTACCCCGGATTACCGGAAAATCAGCGAATTGACAACAGATCGTAAAGATGAACCCCGGTCAGGATAACAATTTCACCCTGGTAAAAATATAGTCGAGATCTTCTTTCTTTAAAACCAGCCGGTAAAAATCAGTGTCATCCAGTTTTTGCGGGGACCGGTCATGGGTATCAAAGATTTTTTGGCTTACGGTTCTGTCAAACCAGTAGACCAGGCGGATCTGGTTGCCGGCAATTTCTATGGCGGTTATTCCCCTCCGGCCGATAACACAGCCGGAATTAAAGATACAGGGCACCAATGGCTCCGAATCATACAAATAAATCAAGTCTCTATGGATATATCGGCTGTCTTTTGCCAGAATGGCCGACAGTTCATTTTTCCAGATGGCCAGCTTTTCTTCCAGTTTCTTCTTCTGCGAGGTACTGGATTCCGGATAGAGTCGGCATAACCGTTCAATGTTGAATTTCAAGGTGTCCACCCTGGACAGGGATTCGAACAACGGTCGATGGGTATGCCCGATGATGGCAATGACTTTTTCTCTTTTAGCGAATTGATATACCCGTTTTTCCACGGTGTAGCGCTTGCGGCTGTTGTAGGCCACGGAATAATTCTTGATTCCGAGGGGATTGGCCAGCAGACGCAGAATGAGTGTGCTCAACACATAATATATTTTCGGATACCGATTGGCCTGGAAACCATGGAAAACCACCATTTCGTTTTTGTTCAATTGCAACCTTAATCCCTGGCTGACCGGAATGCCAGACAGGGATTCTTTATAACCAAGTTCATAATCATGATTGCCGATGATTTTCAACAGGTCATTCCGTTTTCTGAACCTGGAAAAAACAGCGTAGATAGACTCCCATTGCCGGTATATTTTTTTATCGGGGAACCTTTGCAGTTCCTCGACATCCCCATTCAATAACAGCTTGTATTTCCGCCGGTCATAGTAGTTCTCCAAAACATACCGAAACAGGGAACTGTTTTTTAAAAAGTCATCATGCCTGCCCCCGTCTCCCATATGCAGGTCGCTGAATATGACGATTTTATCTTTTCGGGAAACCCTTAAAACCGGGATTTGGGAATAAAAAACGGCCAATCGCTTAAAAATTTTTTTATTCATCCGGGCTCAATCCTATTTTAACCGGAAGGAAACAATCAACCCTGAAACCGGAATTTCCCAGTTTTCTAATTTTCAGGAATTTTTTCCTTGTCGGGAATCACCCAGAGCTGCTGCCCCGGATAAATTCTTGATCGCTTATGCAAACCGTTTAATCGGAGCAGTTCAGCCAGGCTCATGCCAAAATGAGAGGCGATGGTGTAAGGTGTGTCTCCGGCTTGAACCGTGTACAGCATCGAACCTTCCACCTTCAAAGGCTGGATAATCAGCTTTTGGCCCACGGAAAGGACGTTGTTTTCAAGCTGGTTGAGCTTTTTGATTCTATCCACAGAGGTGTTGAAGGAGTGGGCAATCTGGTAAAGCGAATCGCCCTGTTCCACAACATAAACCTGCTTTTCTTTATCCCTGATCAGTTTCAGGTTCCGGGATCCGGTTTCCCTGGCCGGAGAATAACGACTGGGTACCCTGAGTTTTTGCCCGGGCCGGATCAAAAAATTACGCCTGAGGTGATTCAGCCGGGCAATGGCCGAAACCGAAGTCCGGTAACGCCTGGCAATACCCGAAACCGTTTCTCCTCGCCTCACGTAGTGGATGCTGGTCGTTGCTTCCGGCGGGATCCAGCGGGATAGGCTGTCGATAGCAGTTTGAACACGATCCCGGTATCCAGCCGGAATTTTTAATGGGTATTCACTATCAGGGGTTGATTGATGGCGAAGTTCCGGATTCAGAAATTCAAGCGAATTTTCCTCCAGTTTCAGAAATCGTGAGAGGGATGAAAGTTTTATCGGCTTGCGGACAGCAACCGTTTCAATCTGGACCGGGACTTCAGGTTCCGGGAGCGTAAATCCGTACGTCTCCGGATTCTTTATTATCAGCAAGGTGGCAATGAAACGGGGAACAAAACGGGCGGTCTCCCGGGGCAGCATCACAAACAAATCCCAGAAATTATCCAGGTAATTGATTCGCTGCGCTTGAATGACCCGCTGGACCCCGAATTCTCCGCAATTATAGGCGGCCAGTGCGGTTGTCCAATCACCGAACATGGCATGGAGTTCGTTGAGGTACTGAACCGCGGCCTTGGTTGACTTTTCCGGGTCCATGCGCTCATCAATCCATCGATCCCTTTTTAACCCGAACCGATAGGCTGTGGAAGAAATAAACTGCCAGAGTCCCAGGGCCCGGGCACGAGAATAGGCCTTGACCTTGAAACCGCTTTCAATTACAGGAATCCAGCAAAGTTCTTCGGGAAGACCGGCTTTTTGCAATTTTTCCAGAATCATCTGCCGGTATAATCCGGATCGTTGGTAGGCATCGAGGAAATATTGCCGTTCAACCGTCTGAAATCGCTTGATTTCGGCATTGACATATTCATTTTCAGTCAGGGGAATGGCCCGGTGATTCTCGCCTACCGCAATGAGATGCGAGGCGTATATTTCCTGGATTCGCTGGGCGATAAGCAGGCGCAGATCGTTTTTCTCCTGCAACAGCGGTGAATCCGGACCCAGATCCAGTTTGATAATCAGGCCGTATGCCTCATCCAGGGCAGCCAGGGCAGTATCAATATCCGCCTTATCCCAGGCAGCCTGCGCATCCCCGTAAGCATCCAGTGCCTCTTCGAGAATTTCAGCAGGTTTTTTTTTGACCGGTTTCGATTCCCCGGCCGATGAATCCCCTTCTTCAGGCACCAGCCGGTCATTTTCGGCGTTTCCGGAATCGAGGTTATTCTGGCTTTTGCCTTCCGCCATCTTGTCTTTTCCTTTTTTCAGGGTTTCCCCGCTTTCGGGAGCCGGCGCCGTAACCGGTTTTTGCTGTTGGGAACAGCCACCGAAATATCCGATCAGCAATAGCATGACGATTATGATTTTAATAATTTTCATTTTTCTACCTTTTATCAACGGTTATTAAAGGTCATTTTATAACATTACACCGGGGTGGTGTCAACATTCCCCTGAAATGAAATTCATTCCCGTCTCCTCTTTTTATTCGAGCAGCTGGACCCGGAACTGGATGCTTATATTTGTTTTACCCTGATTCCCTGGTTGGACAGCAACTTGATCATGCCGTTTTCTCCGATCAGGTGGCCGGCCCCAACCACGATAAAGCAAGTTTTTTCGCTTTTCAGCCAGTTCATCACTTTTTCAGCCATCTGCCGGTTTCTCTCGTCAATAATTTTTTTATAGATGGGCGCCAGTTCCGGAGATCCGGTCCGATTGAGTTCCAGAATCTGTTCCATGGCGGAAACGTTTCCGGTTTGCCAGGCATTTACCATATCATCGATTTCGGTTTCATATCCGGTAACTTCCTGAAGGGTACCCAGAAGGAAATATTCACTTTCTTCCCGGTTAAACGCCTCGAACAGATTAATTTGATATTCGATGCCCTCAAGTTCATAAATTTCCTTTTTTACAGTTCCGGTTTTATCATCCCCCGCATAAACCCGGTCGATGAAGTACTTGTCCACCCCGAAATTGGGATCGTATCCGAGCTTCATCACCTCTAATCCGGAAATGGTCAGGGCCAGAAACCAGGGTTTGAATTTCTGGTAAAATTGAATATCAATCCCGAATTTTTGCAATGTCTCTCTGGCCAGATCAAATGTTGTTTCTGACAGGTTTTTTTCCAGGGTTTCATCACCCTGATACATACTTTTTTCCATGGTCATTTTCATATATCCGGCCATTTTCCCGGCAGAGATATCAGCCTCCACGGCCAGAACATCCGTTGATGCGAATGCTTTTTCTATCTCCGGTTTCAGTGGATACATGTTTTTTTTCAGAAAATGAATCGATCCCAGAATATAACTTTGATTTTCAGCAAAATTCAGCTGCCACATGAATGATTTTTCCTCTCCCGCCGGCATAGCCTGGCAGAACAAAACCGAAAACGAAATAAAAAAAGAAATTAAGAAAAATGAAATAATTTTTTTCATGTTCACTCCTGTTTCCTGGCCGTAAAGCCTTCGCTTTCCCGGACTCAGGCCAAATAATAACCCACCGCCAGCAGCAGA
>CAZOWT010000120.1:0-9256 GCA_964583345.1 uncultured Clostridia bacterium | reverse complement strand
AAAGAATAAACTGGATCGAGGATGTTCAAATCAGTATTTTCCCCGGAGCTGAACACCGGTTCGTTTTATTGCTAACCGGAAGCGGATTGGATGATGAGGTTACAGATGCCGATCCGGAAGAAACCGGAAAACCCATACTGTATTCCCAGGCCAAAACTCCGCAGGCCGAAAGAACGGCAAAAACACTCAATAAATTTATTATTAGGGTAACGGAGGAACTCAAGAATCAGACACCGGTCAACACCTGTCTTCTCAGGGGCGCGGCAAAATATCCAAATATTCCTTCCATGCAGGACTTGTTTAAATTGAAGGCCGCAGCTATCGCCACCTATCCCATGTATAAAGGCCTGGCCCAACTGGTCGGTATGGATATCCTCGAGACCGGGAAAACCTTGAAAGATGAAATCAAAACCCTTAAAGCTCACTACGAAAGCTACGACTTCTTTTTTTTCCATATCAAGAAGACAGATTCATACGGTGAAGACGGCGATTTTAAAAACAAGGTCAAAATGATTGAGGAATTTGACGAAAGCCTTCCTGAAATTCTCAGCCTCAATCCACATACTCTGGTTATTACCGGAGATCATTCGACTCCCAGCCTGATGAAATCTCATTCCTGGCACCCCAACCCAATTCTGCTAAGATCTCCATTCCGGCGGGCAGGCCGGAATAAAATCTTGTCTTTCTCGGAAAAAGAATGCTCATCCGGCGTGCTGGGCCAATTTTATTCGCTGGATATCCTCCCCTTAATGATGGCCCATTCTCTTCGATTCAAAAAATATGGGGCTTGAGCGGAGCCCAAGGTTTTTCCGTATGGAAGATTAATTAAATCATCGCCATGTTTGATAAAACAAATTTCGAAACCCAGGTGCAATCCTACCTTGTCCATTTGGAAATGGAAAAAGGGCTTTCCATGAATACGATTATTTCCTATCGACAGGAACTCGAAAAGCTGAAACATTATTTGCTCAAGCATAAAATTGACCATTTAACCTTGCCGGAACAAAATGCCATTCAATATATCAAGTCCGAAGTCACGAAAGGCATTTCACTTTCCACCCAATCCCATATGATTTCCACCATAAAAGGTTTTTATAAGTACCTGATTGCCGAAGGGATGACCGATACCAATCCCATTTCCAGCATCGACTTCCCGAAAAAATGGAAAGTCCTCCCCAAATACCTGACTATTGAGCAGGTTTTGTCTCTTCTAAACATGCCGGATATGACAAAACCGCGGGGAATCAGGGACAAAGCCATACTGGAACTCATGTACGGAACCGGATTGCGTATTTCTGAAGCCACCGGCTTGAAGAATGAAAACCTTTACCTGGAAGAAAATTTCATCCGGATTCTGGGTAAAGGGAATAAAGAACGGGTAATTCCCCTGGGTGAAAAAGCAAAAAAATTTTTGGAGATTTATTTGAAGGAAAGCCGCGGCAAATTTTTGAAGGACGGCAATACTCCCTATATTTTTTTAAACAGAAAAGGAAAAAATTTAACCAGGCAGGGGCTCTGGAAAATTATCAAGGCCTACGGCCAAAAAATGGGAATTTCCGGAACTCTCACCCCCCATACACTGAGACATTCATTTGCCACCCACCTGGTGGAAAAAGGCGCTGATCTGCGTTCGGTGCAAATGATGCTCGGACATGCCAGTATATCCACCACCGAAATATACACATATGTATCCAAAGATAAGGTGAAAAAAATATATGAAAAATATCACCCCAGAGGGAACGAAGAAAAAAACCGGAAATAAAGAACGATCCGTTTCGGGATATCTTATTGAACCAAAGATGATTTCATTATTTGAATTCGTCGGGCTTGTCAAGAAAGTTGACGAGTTTCTTGGCTTTTTTCTTTAGTTTTCGCAAAGCCTTTGCCTCAATCTGCCTTATTCTTTCACGGGTTACCTGGAATTCCTGGCCGACTTCCTCCAGGGTATGTTCATTCCCGTCTTTTAAGCCAAACCGCCGTTGGATGACTTTTGCTTCCCGTTCGGTCAACGATGAAAGAATGAGTTCAAGTTGTTCTTTTAAATTCATCTGGGAGACGATTTCAGGCGGAGAGACAGTCTTGTCATCTTCCAGGAAATCTCTCAAATGTGAATCATCATCTCCGACCGGGGTTTCAAGCGAAATGGGTTCCTGGGCGATTTTTAAAATTTTTCTGATTTTTTCGGTTGAAAAACCGGTTTCCTTGGCTATTTCCTCTTCGGTAGGTTCCCGCCCCAATTCCTGAACCAAACGTCTCTGGGTTCGATTTATCTTATGGATGGTTTCAATCATATGTACCGGTATTCGTATTGTTCTGGCCTGGTCCGCAATGGCTCTGGTAATGGCCTGCCTGATCCACCAGGTGGCATAAGTGGAAAATTTATACCCCCTCTGGTATTCAAATTTTTCCACGGCTTTCATCAAACCGATATTTCCCTCTTGAATCAAATCAGAAAATTGCAATCCGCGGTTTATATATTTTTTTGCAATGGAAACAACCAGCCTCAAATTGGATTCAACCAAATCATTTTTAGAGATCTCAATGAGCCGCTGCCCCTCTTCAATATCCGCATAGGTTTTAAACAAATCATCAGCGTTAATCTCATATTTCTGATTTAACTTGTTCAACCTGGACCTGTAGTTGTTGATTTCCAACACAATATTTTTATAGGCTTCGGTTCGCTTCGACAGCCCATCCGAATCGGTATTGAGTTTCTCAATTCGGTTCTGAACGTGCACATAATTTTCCTTCAACTGTTTAATTTTGTTGATGAATGATTTCTTGTGCTCATACAGAATCGACATACTCTGAATCAAATGGGTTATTTCCAGCATTTTCTTGGCAATGATGAAATTTGATGCTTTGGAATGCTTCAGGTTCTTTAATTCTCTTTTGAATCGGTTCAGGTTTTCAAATTGCTTTAAAAATTTATCCCTGACCGCCTGTCTTTTTGATTCATCGTAAAGGTCCTCATTGACATCAATGACCTCATCGATATCCTTTACCCCTTCCAAAACATCCCGGCCGAGATCAATAACCGAGTTTAAAACAATATTTGTTTTGGACAGGGCTTTTATAACCTTTTTTTCTCCCCGTTCTATTTTTTTGGCTATTTTTATTTCTTCACTGCGGGAGAGTAGATTGACATGACCCATTTCCCTTAAATACTGCCTGACCGGATCCCCGACGATCTCGCTTTTCTCGTCCGATACTTTTTCCCGTCTGGTCTTGGGAACCTTTATGATTTTTACCTCATTCTCCTTTAAATAATGTCTCAGGAATTTTATATTCTTCTTGAATATGTCATCATTGTCGAACAGTTTATAAATATATGTACTCTCGATCATTCCAAAATTTTTTTTAGCCCGGCGCATAATGGCTTTTAGTTCTTTCTTAAAATCAACTAAAAATTCATTATAAATTTTTAGCCGCTCGGGCTTCAAAACAGTAGGAGCATCCTTTATCTTCAAATCGATATTCTGCGACTCCATGACCGACAAAATTTCTGATTTCAGGTTTTCCAGGTTTTTGGACTTCAAAAAATCTATAAAATCTTCATTTTTTATTTTTCCTTCATTATCATTCGCTATTTGAATCAGTTCATTGATAATGGCTTGAGGAATTTCACTCTTCTTTTGCGGTTCTTTTTGAACTGAAGCTTGGGAATTTTTTGATTTCTTCTCCGTTTCATCTTTAACCTTGTGTTCTTTCAACAGACTTTCCTCCACTTAATTTACGCTTTTCACGAATAAACCGATTTTTCAAATTCATTAACTGGTTGACTTTCTCCTCATTACCGTCTCTCTCTGCAATTCTGATCTTCTGATTAAGTTCAAAAATTTTTTTTTCATTCAAACTGTTTTGAAAACTTAAAAAGCTCGATTCGATCCTTTTGGCAATTCGTTTCCTGTCCTTTTTCGATTCTTCCTGATTGGCCATATATATTATATTAAACCGGGCTTTTTCAGCATCGTTTATTTCCCTGGCAACCAATTGCAAATCAATTTCATTTGAGTCCTCGCTGTAATTTCGAAAAATTGCCTGAATAATATTTTTTGATTTTAACACAGACATCAAGTCAACATTGAACAATTCCTTGATATCCTTGATAAATTCGGGGGCCAGAAGAATCGATTCGATGAATTCCTTTTCATCGGTTCTGATCATTAACGGCCCGGAAGATTGAACCGTGATTCCGGAAGAGGCTTTTTCAAGCTCAATCATCTGAGGTGAAACCTTAAAAAAATCCGCGGCCAGCATTCTATATCCTTCTCGGACAACTGAGTCTTCAATCCTGATTAAAAATCGTTTGATTTCCTCAATGGCAATCTTTTTTTTTTCGGGAATTTCAAGGTTAACCCTTTGGGATACTTTATCCAACAGGTATTTAAAACCGGATACGGCATTTTTTTTCAGCGAAACAAAGGCATGCTGACCCTGTTCCCGGATGAAATCATCCGGATCTTTGGCGGTTCCAGCATTGATAATAAACGGATTGATATTCTGTTCGAACATTTTTTCGATACCCCGAAGCGTCGCCTTGCTCCCGGCATCGTCAGTATCATAAAAAATATATATTTCATCTGAAAATCTTTTAACCAGATTGATTTGATCCTCGGTCAGGGCCGTACCCAGAGTGGCCACAGCATTCCTAACCCCATTCTGAAAAAGTGAAATCATATCAAAATATCCCTCTACCAGAATGGCCTGTTTATGATCCCTAATATCCTGTTTAACGATATGAAATCCGAATAAATTTTTTCCTTTTTTAAACAGCGGCGTATCAGGAGAGTTCAAATATTTTGGATTTTCATCAAACAGTGTCCGGCCACCAAAAGCCAGAATTTTCCCGGACTCGGAAAAAATGGGAAAAATAAGCCGGCCCCGGAAACGGTCATATATACGGTTATTTTCATTCTTTACCAACAAGCCGAGCTCAATCGCCTTTTTTTGATCGCAATTCAATTCTTTGAGCCGCGCGCAAAGCCCATCCCATTTGTTCTCGGCATAGCCCAGTGAAAACAGATCGATGGTATCATCTTTGATTCCCCTTTGTCGCAGGTAGGCCCTGGCTTTTTCCCCCTCGGCAGTCTTGTTTAGATTTTCTCTGAAGAGCGTGTTGGCAATTTCATTGATTTTTTCATAAAGATCTTTCTTCTGGTTTGTCCGGTACTCAGGCCTCTCAACCGGAATCTGGAATCTATCGATTAAAAAATTCATGGCCTCCGGAAAATTCAAATTTTCCATTTCCTGAACCAGGGTAAAGATATCACCAAACTTATTACATCCGAAACAGTTATAGGTATTCTTGTCCGGCATGACAAAAAAAGAAGGTGTTTTCTCGGAATGAAACGGGCAGAGGGCTTTAAAATTTTTCCCTGCCGGTTTCAAGTTGACATACATTGAGGCAACATCCAAGATAGAAACCACCCTTTTGATTTGATCCTTTATATCCATATAGTCAAAATTTCACTCTACAAAGACTAATATGCCATAAATTGCGTAATTTTTCAACCTCAAATCCCAATATGTCTGTCTTTTTTCAGCATTCTTTCCATAAATGGTGCCCGTAAGTTCTTTTTAAAAACAAAAAATTTAAAATAGCATTTTCAAGCCGCGGAAAATTTTGTATAATTTTAGGGGCAAACATCACCTGGATTTGCCGACTATCGGGTATCCCGAAAAAAATGCGGCTCAAACCAAAAACATCAAAAAGCCTGTGGAGCGGATTTCATGAACAATAACCGAACCTTGCCCGCAGATAAAACCTATTATAATATCAATCCTTTATTGAAAATTGATTTCCCACAAAGTTAAAGTCATCAAAAAAATCTTTGTTTCCCCGGAGACTGGATTCGGTGTTTTTAAAGTCACTGTCGACGGCACCCGGGAAAGCAAAATAATTGTGGGGAACCTGTTTGATGTGAAAGAGGGTGACTTTTTGGACATCGAAGGCGAATATACCACTCATCAAAAATTCGGGGAACAGATAAAGGTTTCCCGGTTAACCTTTATTCAGCCTCAGGACACAGAAGGAATCATTAAATTTTTATCCATGAGAATAAAGGGAATAGGGATAAAAACCGCCACCAAAATTGTCGATACCCTGGGAATGGAAACACTTGAAATCCTGGAAAGGAATCCCGAATGCCTCAGCGAAATTCAGGGAATAAAAAAAACAGTTATTTCAGAAATAAAAAAAACAATCCGTGAAAACAGGATTATGAGGGACCTGACCGTGCGTTTATCTCCGTATGGGATAGGATCGGAGACCATATATAAAATATATCGGGAATTCGGTGATCAAGCTATGGAAATCACCCAACGCAATCCGTATGAATTGATCGATATTGTCAAAGGAATCGGGTTTAAAATCGCCGATACCATTGCCAGAAGCTTCGGCATTCCGAAACACGACCCCAACCGAACCAGCGCAGGGTTGGATTTCATTATTACTCAATCCGAACAAAATGACGGAGATCTTTATATACCAGAACATGACCTGGCGGAAAAAACTTCGCTTCTTCTGGACCTGGACACTGATGAGATAAATCAGGCGATTTGCAGGAAAATCGAAAGAAATGAACTGGTTCGCGAACATATCTCCGAACCTGTCATAACCAGCTATAAAAATAATTTTATTGAGAATAGCATTGCCAGATTTCTTTTCGAATTGTCAAATTCATTACCCACCGGCGATGGTTTTGAGTTTGATTTTAAGAAAATTTATGAAAAACTGTCAGTTAGGTTGACCGAAGAGCAGGAAAACGCGGTTGTATCAACCATAAAAAATAAATTAACCATCATCACCGGAGGGCCCGGGACCGGAAAGACCACAATTATCAGGGCTATTATAGAAGCGTTTGGTTCAAAAGGAATGGAAGTATTGATCGCGGCCCCAACCGGAAGGGCGGCAAAACGAATCGAAGAAACATCTCATTACCAGGCCTCCACCGTCCACAGAATGCTGAAGTTGAATCCCGAAACCAAAGAATTCTTCCATAATAGGAAAAATCCTCTGATGGCGGATGCCATCATCATCGACGAATTTTCCATGGTGGATTCATATCTTTTCTATGCATTGCTCAGGGCCATCAAAAAAAAGACAAAATTAATCATTATCGGGGACAAGGATCAGCTACCGTCTGTGGGGCCGGGAAATGTGTTGAGGGATATCATCGATTCGGGCTATTTCAATACCATATTTCTAAACCGAAATTTCAGACAAACCGAAGACAGCCTGATTATCGAAAATGCCTACCGGATCAATCAGGGAGAATTCCTGGAATTGCGCCCTTACACGGATTCGCTTGATTTTATCTTTATCCGGGTCAAAAGCGAACACCAAGCTTTGCAGAAGGTACTTGGGATTATTGATTTTCATAAACACGAATACACTCCCAATTCCACAAATTTTCAAATTCTGGCCCCCATGTACCGGGGGATTTCAGGCATCGATAATATCAACAAAATCATTCAGGATCGATTCAATCCCGAACCGTTTTTTTTTCAAAAAGACAGGTTGTCTTTTAAAAAATTGGACAAGGTTATGCAATTGAGAAATAACTATGAAAAGGAGATCTTTAATGGTGAAATGGGACTGATAGCAGATTTTAATTCGGAAAATCAAAAAATAATGGTTGATTATGATGGCTATTTTGTCGAATACGAAAAAGATGAAATCGACGAGCTATCCCTGGCTTATGCAGTATCCATCCACAAATCGCAAGGGTCCGAATATGACACCGTCATTCTGGTTTTGTTGCCATCCCATTCCATCATGCTAAACCGGGAAATATTTTATACCGCCGTATCCCGGGCAAAAAACAGAATTTTCCTGCTGTCGGATGAACAAACCATCAGCCGGGCAATAGGAAATTCCTCTCCCCGCAAAAGAAAAACCCTGCTACCCTTTAAATTGAAATCAAGGTTCGAATCCGGGGAAACCGATTGAAAAGGTTTCTTCCGGGTGGTATAATTATATCATGAAACAGTGCAGCACCAATCCGGTAGTCAAATATATCCGGATCATTCTTTCGCTGGCAGTTATCGGACTGGGCATCTATTTTAAAAACTGGCTGGGAATAATCGGAATTTTCACCCTGGTTTCCGCATTTACCGGAGGTTGTCCGTTCACCATAAAGTTGAAAAGCGGAATCCATAATCCCTGATATTTTCCTTTTATATTTGATATCATGGTAATGACAAACTTTCACAGGGGTTTGGAGAACTGAATTCCCAGATCACGGCTCTCTTCTGATATGCCCATTTGCTTCAGATTGAAAACCGGATTAATCCTGAATTCGACAAAGCCCGATTCTGAAGGAAGATCTTTTAGAAAGAAGACAAAATCACGGTTTTCCCTGAATAAAACGCTTTCATATAACTTGCCCTTCCAAAAAATATCAACTTTCTGCCCTTGGGTATTGAGTATTTCAGGCGGTGCCCCGCAATGCAATTTGAGTTTTGCGGATTTCCCCTGCTCATTCAAATAAATAAAATACCCGGATTTCTGTTTGCTCCAGGAGAATCTTTCTCCGTCAGGGCTTTTTTCCTCATACCAGAAACCATAATCGTAATCGGTATGGGTTTCTCCGGCCCATTTCCGGGGATGCAGCGATTGAAAATGATAAATATTGGATCCGATAAAAAACCCGATCAGCAAAATACAGCCAACCTTGACAAACTTCCCGGTCCCCATTTTTGAGGTCTTTTCACTTTCGCCCAGGGAGGATAGCAGCCAGAAAGCCAGGAAAGATTCCGGAAACCAGAAATAACTCTGGAAAAAAAGAATAACCAGAATACAAAAAAATAGCCATTTATCCAAGCCGGTTTTGTTTTGCCCCAAACTGTATAAAAATCCAAGAAAAAACAGAAGACCTATGATTCCGGTTGAGGAGGAAAAGGAGAGATATTCGTTGCCCGGAAGATCATGAAAGTAATCCTTGCCGTATTGGTCGAACATGACCCAGAAAATGAAATTTCCCGTCCCCACACCAATCAGAGGATATTTTTGAATGATTCGGGCCGAATAAAGCCAGACCTGCTCCCTGCCAGCCAGGAATTTTCTGGCGATTTCCGGGTCTTTTTTGCCATCGATGACATAGTTTTGAAAATTTCTGAAATTCTTGCCCATCTCTTTCAAAAAAAACAATTTCCCGGAAACATGAGGATTGGACAGTGAAAAATAAATAGCTGCCGCCAGAACAAAAAAAATCAGCATGAAGGTGAGGAGCTCTCTTTTTTTCAGATTGAA
>CAZOWT010000119.1:0-9262 GCA_964583345.1 uncultured Clostridia bacterium | reverse complement strand
CGGTTGGGGCGAGGTCGGCCGAGGCGGACGATGATTTCCGGTCAACCCCGGGATGGTTTTCTGGAATTGCCGTCCTGGGAAACGGTTTCGAGCGAAAAGGATAGATTTACCATGATGTTCGACCTGTTTTACAGAAACAATGATGCTTTCAACGGCCAAGGCCTTTACCAAGCCCACGGCAAAAGATATTTGGTCTGCAATCCGCCGCAGTCTCCGCTGTCGCCGGATGAACTCGATCGGATCCATGAACTGCCCTATGAAAGGGATATCCACCCGGCGGATAAAAAAAAAGGGGAAGTCCGGGCACTGGAGACCATCCGTTTTTCAATCACCACCCACCGGGGCTGCTTTGGCGAGTGCCGTTTCTGTTCAATTGCGGTTCACCAGGGCAATCGGGTGGTATCGCGAAGCCAGTCTTCCATCCTGAGAGAGGTTGAAAATATCAAAAATCATCCTGCTTTTAATGGTATTATACGGGATGTTGGCGGTCCGACTGCCAATATGTATGGCATGGAATGCGAGAAAAAGGTTGGGTCCGGCAGGTGCCTTGATAAAGCCTGCCTGTTTCCGGAACCCTGTTCGGCTCTCAATTCCGATCACGGCCAGCTGATCCGATTGCTGGACCGTATCCGTACCACCAAAGGAATCAAAAAGGTTTTTGTGGCTTCCGGAATAAGGCATGACCTGGTGCTGGCTGATAAAAAATACGGACAGCCGTACCTGGCTCAGGTGCTAAACCATCACACCTCGGGTCAACTGAAAATCGCACCCGAACATTGTTCGGATGATATCCTGTCATTGATGGGTAAGCCCTCCAACCAATACCTGGATGATTTCAAAAAACTCTTTGATGAGTTGAACCGGGAAACCGGGAAAAAGCAGTACCTGACCTATTATTTCATTGCCGCGCATCCGGGCTGCAGCATGAGGCATATGCGGGAGCTGAGAGAATTCATCCGAAAGAAGCTCCATATAAAGCCGGAGCAGGTGCAGATTTTTACTCCCTCGCCCTCCACCTATTCAACCCTGATGTTTTATACCGGCACCAACCCGTTCACCGGGGAAAGCATTTTTGTGGAACGGGAAATGGGAAGGATGGAAAAACAAAAAAAATCAATTACCGGAAAAGCGGAAGGGTGATATATATACAGAGAGCCTTCTATACAACCAAAAGCCCATTTTTTATCAACGTTTTTTTTGATCCATCCGGGAATACCATGTCCAGGGATGCGCAGACAACCGGATTTCCCGGGGCATATACCGTATCCCGATGCACCACATTTTCCGGAGAAATAAACTGATTGATGCCCACCGTGCCTCCCAGATGATCACTCCTGCCGTAAGCCCAGTGGAATCCGGCCTTCTCATCCTGTAGCACATTTCCGGTGATGGTGGCCCGGTTGTTGACCCCGATGGCAAATTCGGCGATATTCTGCCAAGCCCGGTCCCTAAAAATTTGTGACCGCAACCGGTCAATCTCGATGCCTGCGCCTTCGATTTGGATGATGCGGTTTGATTTCACCCGGAAAACTCCCGGGTCATCTTTTATCCGGAAAGGTAGAGCGCCTTGGGTCAGGCTCGATTCGCTTTCATTAGGAACCGTATAGATTTCCCCGGCTGGTAGGTTGGCGCAAGAATATTCGGTCCCTCCGCGTTCGGGATAAAGCAGTCCGTCCTCTCCATATGCCGTATTGGCGGTCAGATCGAAAAAACAGGAATGGCCGGTGGAAAACCTGACTTCGGCGCCCGAGGCCCGGTTGAAAATCGGAACCAGTATATCGCACCGTTCCCGGATTTTGATATAGTCCGCTGCCAGACCGGTTTCTTCCATGAATTTTGCCGCGCCGGGCATTGAGGCAACCCGCAGTTTTTTTAACCGCCTTGAGTATTCATAAAGAGGGGCGGTGGCTGAATACTCGGGCATGGAAATGATTATACTGGACCCTTCGATGATTTTTTTCATGGACCCGGCTTTGCCGCCAATCTCACATGATTCAGGCAGGCCAGCGTTGTCACCGCCGGTTGCCGGGTAAGCGACCAGCGGGTTAACCTTCATGTCCCATTTACCGGCTATTTTATTTATTTTTTCCAGCCATTCTTCGGCCATTTCCCTGCGCTCTTTCCATGCGTCAGTGTCCTCTATATGATGATGGGGAATATCGGTCATCATGGTGAAAACTTCCCCGCTGATTGGTGCAAAGATATCATGTATGAATTTTTCCATTGCAAATGACATTTTTCCTCCGCCTGGCTGTGGCCGGAAGAAAATTATAGCACAAATCAATACCGGGCCCAGGAAATATTTTATTTTCGAAATCGATGGCAACCATTGATATTTATGATATGATGGGAAATCTAAAAAAATCATATTGGGAAAAAACATGCTTGTCGGAGAAATCGCCGCAATCCTTACCGCCCTGTGCTGGTCGTTCAACTCCATACTGTTCAGCGATGCCGGCAGACGGATCGGCTCCCGGTCGGTTAACCACCTCAGGTTATGGATGGCCCTGGTTGTCCTGATTCTGATTCACTTTTTTTCTTTTAACCGGATATTTCCTTCGGTACCTGCCGCCGGTGCGGGATATCTGGCCATATCCGGGATCATCGGCTTCTTCATAGGTGATGCGATGCTCTTCGAGGCCTATGTTTTGATCGGAGCCCGGATGGGAATGCTGATGATGACCGCGGTTCCGGTTTTCAGCACGGTACTGGCCTGGGTTTTCCTGTCTGAATCGCTGGGACCCGCCCAGATGGCAGCGATTGCCATTACCACTGTTGCTATCGGGTTGGTGGTGGCAGAAAAACGCAATGGAAATTCCCGACCCCTAAATCTGATTCGCGGGGTTCTGTTCGGCCTCGGAGGGGCCATGGGACAGGCTGTCGGGTTGCTGTTCTCAAAAAAAGGCATGATGCAGGGTGTGCACCCCGTATCGGCCAACCTGATCCGGGTATTTGCCGCCACCATGACCATGGCGCTTTTCCTGATTATAAAAAAAGATTTTTTCCGGGATTTCAAAAAGCTGAAGCAGCCCGGTATCCGGGCCCGTATTGCCGGCGGAGCCATGCTGGGTCCGGTGATCGGGGTGGTGTTATCCCTGGTGGCCATCCTGAATGCCCCGATGGGCATCGCCTCCACCCTGATGTCCCTGTCACCGGTCATGCTGATTCCGCTTTCCCGGATTATATACCGGGAACATATCACCTATAAGACTATTTTATGGACTGCCGTGGCCATGGCCGGCGCAGCCAGTCTGTTTTTTATCTGATAGTTGATATTTAAAAAAACTTTATTGGAATTATATCATTGTGTTGACAATCATTTTTTATTGTGTTATTTTTATTTACAAAAGTAACACGCATGTTTCGAGAAAAACCAACTCAACCGGACAACAATATTGATTGGGGGGATGTCTGGAACCGGCAGGTGATCAAACGCCGGGAATTGGGCAGGGTGGTTGGCAGCATGAATCAATGGCAAACCAAACAAAGCGCCTGCCGGTATTGGGAATCCGCCCTGAAGACACAATATGAACGAATTGCCGATACGATCAATGAAATTGAAATTTTTCCGAATTCACGAATCCTGGATATTGGAGCCGGACCGGGGGTGCTGGCCATTCCGCTTGCGCATCGGGTTGCCCATATAACCGCTGTTGAACCATTAACGGGAATGGTTGAAGCGCTGCATGAAAAAATCCTCCATGGAAAAATAAAAAATATCAACTGGATTCAAAAATACTGGGAGGATATTGATGTCAGCCGCGACCTTAATCCTCCCTATGATCTGGTCTTGGCTTCGCTTTCGCTCAACATGCTGGGTATCCGTGAGGCCATACTCAAGATGGTCGAGGCTTGTTCGAATCTTGTTTATCTCTACTGGTTTGCCGGAGAACCCTCATGGGAAATCCATTCAAAAAAACTGATTCCCCTTCTTCATCAAATCCCCTTTGTTCCTATGCCCAAAAGCGATATCCTTTTCAACATCCTGGTCCAGATGGGAATTCATCCGCATATTAAGGTTTTTGATTACCGGTTCACCGAAGAATTTTCATCATTTCGTGAATTACTTGATGATTTTGTCGAGTATTACCAGGCCACTACCCGGCACCAGGAAAACATCATTAAAAAATATCTGCGAAATCTTCCCGAAAATTCACTGAAATTGAATGGAAAAAGCATCCGGCTTCATTCATCATCCACCTGTGTGAAAATCTGGTGGAAAAAATATTAAATTTTTTGCGTAACCATCAGTTTGTTTGACAAGGATCGAGTGGCGCGGATCTCAATCTCAAACTTAACTTGACAACAAAAAATGATTTGACTATTGTTACTCTGGGAAGACAATAACCTTCCATCTTGTTCGCATGCCGTTTGGACGAACTCCCGGCCTTAATGGCTGTCTGATGGTGATTCACGATTTGTTTTTAATTAAAAAGCCAGATGATTCAAATTGAAAAACCATGATCAAAGGGAAGAAAATTGTAGTGGTGATGCCGGCATTCAATGCTGAAAAAACCATCGAGCAGACCTTTCGTGGACTTGATCGGGAAATCATCGATGAAGTCATCCTGGTTGATGATCATTCTGCTGATAATACCGTTTTAAAATCAATGAGTCTGGGAATCATTACCCATGTTCATGAACAAAACAAAGGATATGGCGGGAATCAGAAAACCTGCTACCGGTTGGCCCTGGAGAGGGGAGCCGATGTCTGCGTCATGGTTCATCCTGACTATCAATATGAACCGGGGCTGGCCGTAACCCTGGCCTCGATGGTGGCCGCCGGCATTTATGATTGCGTAATTGCTTCACGTATTTTAGGCGGGGGAGCATTAAAAGGCGGCATGCCGCGTTACAAATATGTCGCTAACCGGTTCCTGACCCTGGTGCAAAATCTATTGATCAGGCAGAAATTATCCGAATATCACACCGGATACCGGGCTTTCAGCCGCGAGCTTCTTCTGAAACTCCCTTTGATTGAAAATTCAGACGATTTTGTATTCGATAACCAGATCCTGGTTCAGGTCATTTATTTCGGATACCGCATCGGAGAGATCAGCTGTCCGACAAAGTACTTCAGCGAGTCAAGCAGTATCGGTTTCATCAGAAGCTGCCGTTATGGATTGGGTGTGCTTCGAACCAGCCTGGAGGCATTTTTTAGACGGATGGGTATTGGCCGTCCGTCATTTCTGAATCCAAAAGGAAAAAAAATCAGATTCGATGCAAACCATTAAAAACGTGAGCAAAATTAGCCAATTTTATTCGATTTCTTCAAAACCGAAAATCGGAACCCCTTCGGAACCGGGTAGGGAATTACGATTGTTTGTTTTGATATTCATATTCATCATACTAACCGGCTGTTTCAGCCGATTGTTCCAGATCGGCGGACAATTTGTCATTGATGATGAGAAACACAGTATACAGTCCTTGCTGTGGGAATCTCCTGTTGAAATCATGACCCATTTTTCCCTTCCCAATAAAGCCGATACCTGCATTCCCCAGACCCTGTTCCTGAAAGCTCTGTCAGGCCTTTTTCCACTGAATGAGATCAACCTGAGAATTTTATCATTTATTCCCGGAATCCTATTGCTAATCATGCCGTTGTTTTTTTCTCAAATCCTTGGCCGCACGGCTCTGTTAACCTATGCCATTATTTTGTCCATTCATCCGCTGCTGGTTTTGCACAGTCGCTTTTCCAGGCCATATATGATGGGAATTTTCCTCGTTTGTGCCTGCCTTTTTTGTTTTTACCGATACTGTCAAACAAACAGGAGGCAATATATAATCGGATACTCTATTCTGGCCGCTATTGCCGTTTATTTTCATTTTCTAACCGCTCCTACGGTTCTGACTCCCCAGATACTCATGTTGACTTCGAACCTGGTAAAGGGATTCCCGTTAAATCGAAAATTCAGATGGGGTGATATGGTTTTGTCATGGGTGATTTTAGGAGGGATAATGTTGCTCACCCTCGGCCCGCCTCTTCTGGTTGATTATCGATCGTTGCTGGCCAAATCAGCCAGAGGTTTTATAAAATGGGAAACCGTGGGCAAATCATTAACGCTGCTTACGGGTTCCGGAAAATTCTTATGGGCCATTATCGGTTTAGCCGTACTGGCAACCGGAATGTTTCGATTGTTTCAGAAGCATCGGCTGTTATTCATGATCATTGCCCTGCCTTTGGTTGTCCAGGTCCTCACGGTTGCAGCTCTGCGGCCGAATGGGATTGCAGAGCCTTTTGTTTTTACCCGATATATCATTTGGGAACTGCCATTGCTGTTGCTGGCGGTTGCCGTCGGCCTGACAGATTTGCCGGTCTGGCCGGGAAGCAGAAAAAAAAATGCTATTTTCGGTCTGATGATACTCACAGCCTGGGTCACCGTGAATCCGATATGGAATATTATCTATGTTCACAACAATTTCATTATCCCATATGCTTATGAAAAAACAGTTTATCAGGAAAAGCAATTCATTCCCAGATTTTATTATCAACTGGCGAAAATAAAGGGTGAATTCTCCATTGCGGAAATGCCCTGGGATTATCACAAGGACCTCAATCCCTGGATGGACTACCAGCAAATCCATCGGAAAAACATTTATGCCATTGTCGGATCCGCCAGCGATCCCCGTTATACCACCGACGCCTGGTTGAAGGATAATGAATCGAAGAGTTGTGTGCTGAGTGACAAACGGCTCGGATTCCGGAAATTTATCAGTTTGGCCGAAGCGCTTAGGCATCCATCCATTCAATATATTATTCTGCACCGGAGTCCCCTGACTGAGTATCGTGGACATCGATCAATTGAAACAGGGAGCAATTGCAGGTTGATCCGGGATCAGATCCTGAAATCAGGCATGAAACAAGTTTATCGCGACAACCTTATCGAAGCCTACCGGCCAGGCAATCGTATCAAATCCGGTTTTCCCAAAAGTGAATAATCTTTTCAAAAACGGAGCTGAGCGGTGATGAATATCTCCCGTGTCGGCCCCGGTTGATAGGAATTTCCATCCGGGTCCGGTTCGGTGAAGGCGATATATTCCTGGTTGGTGATGTTTTTGGCGGTAACAATTATCTCCCCCTGAATGGCTCTTCCGCTCCAGCGGTAGCCGAACCGTCCGCCAAGCAGGACATACCCGTCGATCCAGGTCTCATTGGTGGCATCGATGTAAGCGCGGCTAAACCCTTCGAGGCTGGCGCTGATAAACCAGTTCGAATCAAGGCGCAGCCTGGCATCCAAATAGATTTGGTGCCGCGGGGAATTGGGGAGCAGGTTACCGGAAAGGTCCCCGGTATAGGTGAGGCTGACATATTCGGTAAAGGTGAAGTCGGAATAGGTGTAAGCCATTGTCAAGGTCAGCGGGTCCAGCAGGTACCAGGTTAGCGAGGCTTCCAGTCCGTTGCGCCGGCTGTTGCCGGCATTGCGGTAGAAGGTTTCAAGCGGCCGTTCCGGCATTCGGTATCGTTCGAAATCGTCATGGGTAATCAGGTGAAATAAAGCCAGGTCATAGAACAGCTTCCGGTTCTGGTTGCCGCGGGTACCGATTTCAAATCCGCTGGAGGTGGCCGGAACCAGGTTGGAGTTGAATCCGCCGAGCGCATCGGGATTGGCGTAGAGTTCCTCGGTAGCCGGAGGCAAAAAACCGCTTCCCCAGCTGGTATAAATTCCCCAGTTTTGAACCGGATTCCAGTTGATCCCCAGCCGGGCGGTTGTGCGGTTGAAATCCGAACTGCCGGATAAATCAAGGCCGCCAGCCTGCAAATGGTCATCCAATTCATTGCCGAAACGGTCATGGCGAAGGCCGAGAAGCAGCGACCACCGGGAAAGGGAATCGAGATTTATGCGGTCGATTACAAATATGCCCAGGTATTTCTGGGTGATATTCTGGTCAGCCACCAGCGAATCTCCTTCCAGGGCATTACCCAGATTTGGGTGGCGGAAATCATCGATAAATTGCATGCCCCAGTCAATACCGGTGCTGAAATGGTTCCGGAAATTTTCCTTGCCGAAATCGAGCTGATACTGAAGCATCAAACCGGGAGCCAGCAGATTGCGGTGTTGAACCGATGAGGGGACCGATTCCAACCACAATGTACTGCGCCCGTACAGGATCAAGGATATGGCGCTCTGTTCGGACAGGTTCCACAGGCCATTTACACCGGTCGTTACCCGCCGGGTTTTTTGAAATTCATTGTAAGTGATGGCATCCGGATTGGCCATTCGCCGGTCCTCCAATAGCCAGGCATTATTCAGGCCTTCGGCATTTTCATTAAAAAAACCGGTACCACTGACCATAGCCGTGAGATTGAAACGCGGAGAAGCCTGCCATTTTAATTTGCCGTAAAGGTTGTTTGACCAGAAAGCGGTATGGTCACGGTAACCGTCGCCGGCGCCATGCGACAGGGAAAAACGCCAGTTAAGGTTTTTATCACTGCCTGCGGTTCCGCCGGTTTCGGCCATGGCTTTCCAAAAGCCGTAAGATCCGACCGAAGCCCAGGCTGAACCCGTAACCGGCAGGTCTGAACCGTCGCGGGTGGTGATATTCAATACCCCTCCGGATGACCCACCCCCATACAGAAATCCCATGGGCCCGCGAATGACTTCAATTGTTTCCACGGTGGTCCAGTCCACATCGAACAGGTCGGGCGCAAAACCCGAGGGATCGTTGAGGGGAATTCCGTCCAGCATGACCTGAATACCCCTGATGCCTCGTTCGGTCAGAATACCGATGCCCCGGATGGACAGATGAACGCGTTCGCCGTTGGCCTGGTTGTCCACCTTGACTCCGGGAACGGTCTTCAATGCTTCATCCGCCGCTACCCCGCGGGGTATGGTGGAAAGAATTTCCGGTCCGATTACCGAGGCGGCCGCCGGAGTTTCCGAAAGGGTCACCTCCTGACGGGGGGCGGAAATGGTCATGTCCTCCCGGATCATCTGCCGGGGAGTCAGGTATAACTTGATTTCTTTTTCATAATCGGCTCTCTCAACCAGAAGTGTTTCTGAATGATAGCGAACTGCGGAAAACAGCAGTTGCACCCTTTCAGGTAATCCGCTGATTTCGATTGCAAATCGGCCGTCGTTATCGGTGAATGTTTTTTGGCCTGCATTCGGGCAGCTAACCCGTACAGCGCTGACCGGCTTATTAAATATATCTCGCACCGATCCTCTGAGTGTGGCAGCCGATAAGGTTAAGCCTAGACAAAATAAAAAAATTAAAAAAGTCCATAAAAATGATTTCTTACTCATATATAAAATCTCCCAAA
>CAZOWT010000118.1:1756-9320 GCA_964583345.1 uncultured Clostridia bacterium | reverse complement strand
GCCATAAATGAAGCGGAGCTCACACCGGTTCAGCGGCAGGACCTGGAAAAAAGAATAAAAAGATTGCAGAAAAAAATAGAAAAACTCGAACAGGAAGAGTAGCCGGAACCGGTTCCGGAACGTAAACGGGCCAGCGGCAATTTTGATGAGGGATTCCTTTATTTTCGGTTTAAGATCGCCATAAAATAACCGGCATAAATCACCAGCAATACCAGGGCTTCCCAGCGATCCAGTTTCTTTTGCTTCCCGGTAAACATGGTCACAAAAAGCAACAGGGTGGCAAAAACCAGAACCAGGCTATCCAGGTTGAAAACCGGTTGGTAGGTCAGGGGACAGATAATGGCGCTGATTCCCAGGATGAATAGTAAATTGAAAATGTTCGAACCGATCACGTTTCCGATGGCGATATCGCTTCTGCCTTTTTTGGCTGCCACGATTGAGGTCATCAATTCCGGCAGTGAGGTGCCTCCGGCGACAATGGTCAGGGCGATCAGTTTTTCGCTGACATGAAGCTGACGGGCCAGATTCACAGCATGGTCAACCACCATCTGCCCGCCGAGAAATAGAAACAAGAAACCCGAAGCAATCCGGGTCGTTGTTTTGAATATTGAGAAAATTCTTATTTCTGACTGGTCCGGAATATTCAGTTTTGAGATCACAAAGGCATAAATTAAAAAGACCATGAATAGAAAAATTAATATGAAACCATCCGGACGGGAAATTGAATCGGTTTTTTTACCAGACACCAGAATATCATTTGCCAGCAGGAGAAAAATCAGGGTGATAAAAAAGGAGAAGGGGATTTCCCGCCAGACCGTTGAAACGTGAACCTGAAGAGGGGAAATCAATCCGGCCATTCCCAGAATGAAAAGAATATTGAAGAGATTGCTGCCAAGAATATTGCCCAGGGCCAGGTCGCTTTGATGGTGAAATGAGGCAAACAGATTGACCACCAGTTCCGGCATTGAGGTGCCGAAAGCCACCACCGTCAATCCGATTACCAGTTCAGTTACTCCTCTTCTCTTGGCCAGAGACGAGGCGCCGTCAACTAGGAAATTTGCACCCAGAATCAGGGCCGCAAGACCAGCGATAAAAAAAATGAGGGATATGAGCATCAGATCCAATTATACGAAAAAAAGCTTCTGGAATAAATGGTTGTTTCTTTGATGGATTTTGAATCTTTTTTTCTTAAGGACTGATACCAGGTATGTTCCCATAGCCATTATCATTCCGGCAATGGCCGCTGTCCAGAATCCCTATTTTTCATGTTTGCCTCTTTTCAAGTATCTGGCCTGTTTTACCGGTGTTTGTTGGAGAGGAGTTTGGTGTAGCAATAAATCGCCAGGGTGAGCACAAATCCCCACCCCAGTACCAGGAAAATCCAGCCGTTAATTTTCATGTTTTTTCCTCCATGCGATTCCCACCAGAATGGCGATGCCGGTGATTACCCCGACCATGGTCATGCGGGAAATCCATTGAAAAAGAGCCTTCTGCCCGGTGACACCGTGCATCAGGATGATCGATGTGTTGCTCTGCAGATCCTGCCACAACCAGCCGAAGAACAGGACAATCAGGCAGACGGGAACGAAGAATTTCAGGATGTAATAAAAAAAACGGGGAATTTTGATGTCGGCATTCCGCCTCATCTCTGCCCAGCCCGTATCCAACCCGAATTTCAAATAACCCCAGAACCTGTTTTTTAGCCCCGATGCCGATACCTTTGATTCGGAGAAGGCATAGACGAAAACCAGGGTTTCAAAGAGGGCCAGAAGCGCCAGTAGCACGGTTCCGATCCAGAAATCATACTGGTCCATGTAGCCGAATTTCAAAAAGAGCACGATCGGAAAGCCTAGGATAAATAAGACAAGTCCCACCAGCAGAGCCGCTCGCTGCCGTGCTACCCCGAACTTTTCGCTGAGCAGTGCCATCAATGGTGAGGTTAGAGCCACCGAAGAAGTAATGCCGGCAAAAAACAACAGGATAAACCACATGGTACCGAACAGGAATCCCAATGGGAGTTTTTGGAAGATGATGGGCATGGCCACAAATCCCAGATCAAAAGAGCCTTCACGGGCAATCATCTGGGTCGCAGCCAATCCCAGGAATGCCACCGAAATCGGTATGGCAATCGAGCCCCCCAGTAGTACCTCGACAAATTCGTTGGTCGATGAGGTCGAGAGACCGGTCAATACGCAATCATCATTCTTTCTCAGGTATGAAGCATAGGTCTGGATGCTGCCGGTCCCCACCGACAGGGTGAAAAAAATCTGGCCGGCTGCGGCTAGCCATACGGCAAAATCGCTCAACCTGGAAAAATTGGGATTCCAGACATATCCCAGGCCGTTCATGACATTCCGGCCGGGATAGGCCGGGTCCGGTGTTCCGATGGTAAATACCCGTATGACCAGGATGAGTGCAAAAATAATCAAAAGCGGCATGGCCACCTTGGCCAATTTTTCAATTCCTCCTGAAATTCCCTTCCCGATTACCCAGGTATTTAAGGCCAGGGTGATCACCCAGAAAACCATGGCAATCAAAATCGTTGAAAAAAATTCTCCGCCATGGTGAACTCCCTGGAAGCCTTTCAAAAAGGCATTCATTTTTGCCATATTTGAAATGCCGAAATATTTTTTTGACAGGGAAAAGAAAGCGTATCCCAGGGTCCAGGATTCGATATAAATATAATAGCTGGCAAACAGCAGGGGAATGGAAATGCCCAGCGATCCGATATATTTGGCGGCTTTGTTTTTCCACATGAGGTGAAACTGGCCGGCGGTGGTAGAGTGGCCGTATTGCCCGCCATACCGGCCCATGCTCCATTCCAGCCACATCAGGGGGATACCCATGAAAATAAAGGCGCAAAAATAGGGAATCAAAAATGCGCCGCCGCCATTCAATGCCACCTGCCTGGGGAAGCGTAAAAAGTTTCCCAGCCCGACTGCATTCCCGGCCATTGCCAGGACTAACCCGATGCGGCTTGTCCATCGTTCTCTTTCTGATAGCATGATTTACCTCGTTTTGATATAAATTCCACCTTCAGGTGGCTGTACCAGATTTCTCGGTGGAAGGAAAATGAGCGACATTCCTTCCAGGCATGTCCAATACAGGTTCTTGGTGGCTTCCTCATCGCTGAATGTAAGTGAGATTGCCGAAAAATTCTTTTTGTTGATCGCAGCCCATAGAATCTGAACCGGATATGAGAAGAACCGTTCCAGGGTATTACCCAGTTCTCCCAGCGCGGGGACAATACCTCTGGTTCTGGGTTTGATGTGAACCTCAATCCCATCTTCCAGCTGCAGGCTATACCAACCGGGCATGTCCGATACGTCCAGAGTATCCGAAGCTGTGGTGTCAGCTGCCTGATCTTTGCTTGGTTTGATGATTTTCCGGCTGATTGGCACCAGGGTGGTTTTTGCTATCAAGCGAATGGGTTTGATTGGAATCGGATCTCCCCAGAAATCCATAACTTCGATCTGCCATTCCCGAAATGACAATCCTCCGATTTTGAGCTGGATTCGGTGTTGCCTCAGGTCGAAAAAAAAGTAAGGAGCGGTTCCCTTGGCCAATTGAAATTCAGCTTCAATCTGCAGGTTCTTTTCGATAATATCGGTGGAATCCCGATCGATATCTGAATAAAACAGGCTAGTAAACAGCAAAAAAATCAATGGTGCTATGATAATGAATTTACTTTTCATATCTGCCGATTAATAGATAAATAATTTGCAGCCGACTGATACCGACCGGAATAATATTTTCAAATCGTCATCACCCATTCTGATGCAACCATGGGTGACATTTTTTCCCAGCATCCGGCTATATAGTGTCCCATGAATGAAATATCCGTCACCGAAACCCAGGGCATATTCACCCAAGACTCCTGCTTCCAGTCTGGCAGTTGATTCTTTCGGGATGTTTTCCCCCTCCTCGATAAAGGCCCAATCCGGTTTGACCCAGACCGGATTTTTCAATTTTGAGTTTATGGTAAATCTGCCTCGGGGGGTATCGAACACCCATCGCCTTTTGCCATCGGGGTCGTTCAGAACACTACCGCTTCCACATGAAACCACCGCCCGGTGGATGATACGGGATCCTTTTTTAATAAACAGGGTATTGCTGGTGGTATCAAGGAGAAGGTGAATGCCGTCTGGTTTCAGCTGTCGAATCCGCCAGTCCATGATTTTGGTCTGCTGAATTTTTTTTCTCAGAATGCTGCGGTCAATCATCGGGTTTTTCAAAAATTCTGTGAATCGGGTGTGGTTCCGGGTTGGAACAAGCCGGCCGGTAATATGGAGTATGACCGGCATCAACAGTAGTATCCCCAGCACAACAATCGCTTTCCCGGGGGATTTGAGTCCATATGCAGGTATTGTCCGCTTTTCCTCTGACGGGGGAATCAACGGGTCTTGCACGTCATTCGTGGGATAAAAAGCAGGCCCTCCGGGATTCAGGTTTTCTGCTGTCCATTCTCTCCGGAGGGACCTGGAAAGGTTCTTGACTGAAACCATCAGTCCAATCAATCGTTTCTGGTTCTATGGCACTCAGCCGATTCTCCATTCATTTTTTTAATCGAACCGGTGATTCTACTTCCCTTTCTTGGCGGCATTGACTTTTTCAATGGCCTGTTTGATCTGTCCGGAAATACCCAGGGCCTTTTCCTTTATACTCAGGGCTTTTCCGGCGGCACCCAAGTAATCTTCACCGTCAATAGTGGTCTGGATTTCCGGCAGTGAAGCCTCCAGGGCGGAAAGATCGGCGTTGAACGCTTCGATATCAGCTTTGGTGCCTTTTCCCTTGGGAGCGCTGACCAAAAGGGTTTTTGCCTCTTGAAGTGCTACCTTGGCATCGGTCAAACTGATAGTAGCGCTGTTTTTGGCTTCTGTTTTTTTGGACAGCACGGTGGTTGCCAAGGCTTCCGCATCGGTCTTGATCTTGATCAGGTTCTCTTTGGCCTTTTTGTTGGAAGCCAGGAATTTGCCGGTTTTGTCATTGGCCATATTAATGGCAGCAGTCAGTTCATCACCCAGTGATTTGATTTCATCGGGGGTATAGGTGCTGGCTCCCGCCTGAATGGCTGCCTGTATAGCGGCCTGAGCAGCTGCTATCTCCTGGGTAGGCTCTTGGGCGCATCCTCCCAGCACAAAAACCACGACCAAACCCAACATAATAAATCTGGTTAAATGTTTCATATGAAACCTCCTTTTTTTTATTAACCTTCTTTTCTTTAAGAAAATATAAAATTTACAAGGGTAACTCTTTTGGGATTTTAATGGAAACTTTTCTTTCAGTTAAAAAGATAGGTTTGTTTGAACGGGATATTATGGAACCGGATCGACGTCCTGGCTCCTTTCGAATTTTTTAATAAAACCTATGCCGTAGCACATGTTTTTTACGAATTAATCGTTTATTTAATTTTAATA
The DNA here is from genome assembly GCA_964583345.1 of uncultured Clostridia bacterium. GTDB lineage: Bacteria > Acidobacteriota > Aminicenantia > UBA2199 > UBA2199 > CAZOWT01. The sequence continues at coordinate 3,903 of CAZOWT010000118.1, read as the reverse complement.
TAGTGGCATAAATATGTCAATACAGCGCTCGAATATTTTCAGTGGTTTCTTAATAATTAAGATGGGTTGCCATTCCTTTTGTTGACATGGGTTTGGAAATAGGATATAATTTTTGTTCATTTTAAGAAAAGGAGCGTGAAGTTATTGGCTTACGTAGAAGTTAATCCCGGTGAATCATTCGAAAGTGCGTTGAGGCGATTCAAGCGAAAAGTCCAGCAGGAAGCGATTATCAAGGAAATCAAGAGGCATAAGGTCTATATCAAACCCGGAGAAAGAAAGCGGCTGAAGATAGCTCAGGCACAAAAGCGGATGCGGAAGCGTATCAGGCGAGAATTCACAGAATTCTAAATCAATTTAAGGCGGGGCGTAGCGCAGTCTGGTAGCGTATCGGTTTTGGGAACCGAGGGTCGGAGGTTCAAATCCTCTCGCCCCGAGATTTTCCGAAAACCAAGATAGAGATGCCCAAAAACCCAAAAAAAATGATATATGCTCCCGTAGCTCAATGGATAGAGCAACTGACTTCTAATCAGTAGGTTGGGTGTTCGAATCACCCCGGGAGTACTTCTTTTATCAAGGGTTTCAAGCTCTTCACCCAAAATCAATATCTGGCCACAAAAAGTATAATTGACCCATTGAGTTCTTTCCTTCAAAATAATTTCAATTACAAAATTTAGAATGATATTGCACCCGGTAAAATTTTTGTTTAAAATTAGAGATCAGGTAATGACAACATTTTAACCCGGGAGGAAAGGTGGTTAAGGATAAAATCATTGGAATGGTGATCCCGTATTTCAATGCCCAGGAAACCATATGCAAGGTGGTTGAAAATATCCCTGATTTTGTTGATCGCATTGTCATAGTTGATGATTGCAGTTCCCGACCTCTGCCGCGCTTGAAATCTGGAAAAGCCGTGGTAATCCGAACCCATAAAAACCTCGGAGTGGGTGGGGCGACCATAATCGGTTTTAAAAAAATACTGGAGTACAATCCTTATATTGTTGTGAAAATGGATGCCGATGACCAGATGGATCCCATCTATCTTCCTGATCTGGTAAATCCGATCATTAAGGGTCGGGCGGATTACAGCAAAGGAAACAGATTCCGGGATTTCAAGATGTTGAGAACAATGCCTTATATCAGGAGAATCTGTAATCTGATTCTGTCGTTTCTAACAAAAATTGCAACGGGATACTGGAATATTTTTGATCCCAGCAATGGATATTTTGCCATTAAATCATCCTATTTGAAAAAAATAAATTTAGATTCATTGGATAAAAGGTATTTTTTCGAAACCTCTCTTCTGGCTGAATTATATTTTCAAGATGTCAGGGTCAGGGATGTCCCCATGCCCGCTCTATATCATGGTGAACCGTCCGGGGTGAAACTTTGGAAAGAATTCTTCAGATATCCCTTCAAATTGTTGAAGATTTTCCTTAAAAGAATTTTTTTCAAATATTTTTTATACGATTTTAATATGGCTTCATTGTATATTTTATTTGGAATCCCATTGTTTTTATTTGGAATCATTTTCGGATTGTATACCTGGATCAACAATGTCAGTAAAAAGATGCTGACTCCAACCGGAACCCTCATGTTGATTGCCTTATCCTCTGTTCTGGGATTTCAATTGATCCTGCAGGCCATTCAAATTGATATGGAAAAAAGCCCCAAGTGCCCCGATAATTTAGCAGGTGATGATAATTAATGAACCGATTTTTTTATTAATTGAAATAATTTTGATTTTTTAAACCATAAGTAAATATTTTCAAGAGCATTGATTTCCAGAATAATTCCAAAAAGCATTAAATATATCATGATTTTTAATAGATAATAGGTGGACTCCAGGTTAAAAAAGAAATGGGGAAGATAATAAGCCAAGAATCCGGATACAGATGCAAAAACCAGAACAAGGATTTCCCGATTTTTCCTGATATTGGAAAACAGAAAAGCAATGCCGATCAAAATTGCAAAACTGTTGAAAGGACCCAGGGCGGTGAATGGATTTAGTTTAAAAAAGTGACTATATCCTGCTTCTAGTTGGTCATGTCTGAAGGAAATATAATTAATCATGTATATTGCTGTAAATACGACCGGAAACAGAAAATAAAGACCGGACTATCGTACATAATCTGCCGGAAGGTTCCGAT
>CAZOWT010000118.1:0-1746 GCA_964583345.1 uncultured Clostridia bacterium | reverse complement strand
AGAAAATAAAGACCGGCTTGAATCCAATTTTTTAGATGATTTTTCTGGTGAAAAAGCAAACGGTTTATGAATAAAAAAAACATGGTAATTAGAAAAATGCCTATAAAATAAGGATAAATAATCAGGGAAACAGCCAGCATAACAGACGAAAGTATCAGTCGTTTATTAAAGAAGAAAAACAGAGCTGATAGAAAGAAAAAAATAGAAATAACAGGTGGAAAGTAAGCTTTTTTGAACACACTGCCCATGATAACCGTAAAGCTGGCCGGAATAACCAGCAGAAAAAAGCAAACCGGACCGTAATCCGGAAAAAAATGCTTACTCAATAAAAAAATTAAAAAATATACCAGGATGAATACAATGGCAAAAAAGAGGGTGACTATTCTTTCTGGACTGGTTTGTAAAACATCTGCAACCATCGAAAGGAAAGCATGGAAAGTTTGAGGATAAATGAACCGCATATCGTCGGTTTTTATTTCATTATTTTTTTGGAAATGGGTCACCATATCCATGTGGGCCTTGTAATCAACTCCTCCCAAACCCCGCAACGGGAATACTTGACCTGATATTTTATAGATATACCCAAAAATTAGAGTGGCAATCAGAAAAAGAATTGCCAGCTTTTTAATATCTGATTTAAATGATATTTTAATACCGGGATTTTTTATTAAATAAATGAGTGATATTAACAGGGAAATAGACCAGATGACAGCAGTGGAAATTTTTAAGTGCAACCGATTATTCAAAAAAATAATTGAAAATATCGAAGCCATTCCAAAACAGAAAATTTCGAAAAACAGAAATCCCAGGCTTCTTGATTTTATTACCGGTTCGATCTCTGTTTTTTCCTGAATGAGAACCAGCGGAATTAGGAAAAAAATGATAATCAACGATAGAATGAATCCGCTGGGTTTGATGTAATAATCAATAAATTGCAGTATATCAGATAAATGTTTTGATAATGATGAACCGGGTATTATATATTTATAAAAAGGTAATTTCCTTGCATGAATCCTACCTTTTCTAAAAAAACGAAGAAAAAAATTCGGACATCCTTTTTCGGGCTTAAAGCGGATTTCAATTTCATTGTATCCTTTTTTCAAGAAAAGTAACCTGTGTTCTATTTTCTTTACCAATTTATATATTGCAGTTGTAATTCGTTTACCATTACAAAGAATTCTGATATTGCGGGCACCGGAAAGATCATATTCATAATTCTGATCTCCATTGCTGTATATCAGCGTCTTAAAAATGAGAACCTTATTTTTATTGGCCAGTTTGAAATCTCCGGGAATTTGTTTTTCAAACATAGCCTGATTTAGAGAAGAAATTTTGGTATTAATAGTTTTACCCGCTGTCACGTTTTGGCTTTGCCATCCAAAAGGGAGGCAATTAAGGCTATCGATTTTCTTAAGCAGGCCAATCATCAGGTACATGGATAGTGAAATCGATGACAGGATCAATACGATTCGTTTGAGGTTCTGTGCTTTCTTTGAGATGATTCTTTGTATAAAAGTCATTTATAAGTACCCCCTTAAGTTTTTGGTAATGTTATTATATCATTTTATTATCACCTAAAAAAAGGTTGGGAAAAACCATTTAAATTTGAATGTTCATCCGACAACAGGTCCAGGGACGGTGAGCATATATGTTGAAAATTTGAATTGAAAAAAGAAAAAATTTAATAGAAAAAATATCGTGATATTTAAAATTTATTCGGACAGTCTATCCGAAGAATATAGTCGG
>CAZOWT010000117.1:1642-9339 GCA_964583345.1 uncultured Clostridia bacterium | reverse complement strand
CTTCTGGCCGGCCTCTTTCTGGCTGTTCTCATTCAGGGGACCTTTGATGAAATGAATGAATGTTCCGAAACCGTAGTAATGGGAGATCCAGCGAAGAAAGTCAAATGGCGCCAGTCTCTGAAGAGATGCCGCTGAAAGCGCGATAAAAGAGGGCCTCCACATGGCGGCGTGGCTGTCTGTTTGCTTTTTTTGTATCAAAACCTGCAACTTTCTGATCAACTGGTACAAAACTCCCCGGACCATGGTTGAGATATCCTCGACCCCTCCCTTGCTTCGTTTCAAACTGAGATAGATGATGGTAATGGTCAGCAGTGACAGCAGGGCATAAACCGGGGACATTTGAAACATCATGATAAAACAGGCCAGGGCGCCAATCAGTGACAGATACCACTTGGTTCGGAATGTGGGGCGGTAGGAAGGATTTCCGGCAAAGTGTTCCAGGAAACTGACCAGGCAAAGTGAACCGTAGGTAATCATAAAAAACATGCTGATGATCTGGGCGACGAAATCAACTCCGCCGATGGAGACAAAAATAATGACGATCAGTGAAGTCAGCAGAGTGGCATTGAACGGTTCATTGTTTTTTCCCTTCCCCCGGGACAGAAACTGGTTGAGTGATTTCAGGGGAAAGGTGTTATCGCCGGCCAGCGCCTGCAATGTCCTGGGCGCGATTAAAATGGATCCGATGGCTGAAGACAGGGTGGCGGCCGCCAGACCGATGGGAATGATGGGGCCCCAGAGGGCGATCTTGCTCATGCTGAGTTGGTCTGCCGCCAGCTCTGCCGGAGAAAGACTGGATGATAATTTCAGAACGACCAGAAAATAAACAATCATGCCGGTTACGGTGGCGGTGAGGGTTCCCAGGGGAATTGAGCGACGGGCATTTTTAAGGTCTCCGGAAAGCCCGACGCCGGCAGTCATACCGGTAAAAGCCGGAAAGATTATGGCAAAAACCATAAAAAAATTGTCCGGATTCTGCACCCGGGAAAGCAGATCCAGCGAGTGGGCAGGTCCAGGCGAATTCCCGAGAAAAAACATGACCAGCGAAATACCCAGCGTGCTGACCACGATCCAGAGAACCGTCACGCCCATGGCTGCGCCCTTTCTCAAAATCAGAACCAGCAGAATGAGGGTGGCCGGGAGTCCGATCATCCAGGTTCCGGGCACAATTCCACTGATTTTATAGAACCAATCGAAAAGGGGAGAAAATGCCTCTGAAAATGCGATCATATAAAACGCAACGGAAATCGCCTGGGAGAGGTAGAGGGAAATACCAATGGTGCCTCCAATTACCGACCCGAAGGAACGGCTGATGATAAAATATTCGCCTCCGCCTTCGACCTTCAGGTTGGTGGCAATCTCGGCAATGGCCAGGGCAGTGGGTATGGTGATGCAGTGGCCTATGAGGATTAAGAGCAGGGCTCCCAGCAGGCCGGCATTGGCGACAGCGTAGCCGAAACGCAGAAATAAAATTGCTCCCAGAATGGTGCTGATGGCTGCCAGGAAGACAGGTGCGGTTCCAAAACTATGGCCGCTTTTTTTTTGATTCATAAAAAAAATATAATATATAAATAATAAAAAAAAGCAAGAAAAATAAAAAATATAAGTTGACAAAAATAGTTTAATGATTTATAATATGTTAAATTGATTAATCGTAAATCGAATAAAGATGCCATTAAAGCCCGGTTTCAGGCCAATGAACAAATTTGCGGCAAGGTGATGGATATTTTTTCCCTGGTTGCCAATAAAACCCGTTTCAGGATATTGTGCGCGCTTAAGGAAGGGGATTTTTGTGTCAATGAAATCGTGGATATCATCCAGATGGGAAAGATATCCAATATTTCCCAGCAATTGCGTTTGCTTAACATGGCCGGAATCGTTGATAAACGACGGGAAAAAAAGCAGATATTTTATTTTTTAAAAGACGAAAAAATTCGGAAAATGATCGAATTCCTGGAGATTCATTATTTGAACGCCAAACCAAAAAATAAATAAAAATAAATAAAAAAGGATACCGACCGTGAAAAAAATTGTAATATTGGGAGCCGGAACAGCAGGTACCATGATGGCCAACCATCTGGCAAAAAAGATTGATAAAAAAGAATGGTCGATTCTGGTTATCGATCAGCAGAGAGTTCATTATTACCAGCCTGGTTTTCTTTTTCTTCCTTTTGATTATTATTCTGAAAAGGATGTGAAACGGGATAAATTAGATTTCATCCCCGGAGGAGTCGAGTTTATTCAGGAAGAAGTGGAGGCGATCGAACCCGATTTGAACCGGGTGAAGCTGAAAAAGGGACAGCACCTTGATTATCATGTCCTTATCATTGCCACTGGCGCAAGAATAGTTCCTGAAGAGATAGAGGGGCTGGTCGGCGATGGTTGGAGAAGCAACATTTTTGATTTTTACACCATAGATGGAGCTTTGGCCCTGAAGGAGAAATTCAAGAACTGGCCGGGGGGGAAACTGGTGGTTCATTTTGCCGAAATGCCAATCAAATGTCCGGTTGCTCCTCTGGAATTTGTTTTCTATGCGGATTGGTTCCTTACTCGGAAAGGAATCCGCCAGGATGTTGAATTAATCTATGTGACTCCTCTTTCCGGGGCGTTCACCAAGAAAAAAAGTTCGAAAATATTGGGGCATATGCTGGAAGAGAAGAACATTAATCTGGTTACTGATTTCGATATTGAACGGGTGGACTCAAAAGCCAATCAGATGGTCTCGTACGGAGATAAAAAAATTGATTATGATCTTCTGGTGACGGTGCCCACCAACATGGGAGATGAGATGATCGCCCGTTCCGGACTGGGTGACGAGTTGAATTTTGTCCCCACCGACAAGCATACCCTGCAGTCAAAATCGCATGAAAACATATTCGTTATCGGGGATGCTACCGATCTCCCCAGCTCAAAAGCCGGATCGGTTGCCCATTTCCAGGCAGAATGCTTGACTGGAAACCTACTGAAGTTCATCCGGAACCAGAATCTGGAAAACGGATTTGACGGGCATGCCAACTGTTTTATCGAATCCGGGTTCAACCGCGGAATTCTGATTGATTTCAATTATGAAGTCGAGCCGGTGGAAGGGAGTTTCCCCTTCCCGGTTATCGGCCCTTTCCGGCTATTAAAGGAAACCCGGCTGAACCACCTGGGTAAACTGGCCTTCAAATGGATATACTGGAATATACTGTTAAAGGGACATCCAATTCCGGGTATTACTGCCAAAATGAGCAAATGGGGAAAGAAAATATAAAAATGAATTTAAATTAGGAGAAAAGATCATGACCAAAAAAACAATAGCCGGAATTTCAGTAGATGTCAGTGATGAAGGTTATTTGATCGATGCCTCGCAATGGACCGAAGAAATTGCCAAAGCCATTGCCAGGGAAGAAGGAATAGAGAAACTCTCAGAAAGTCACTGGAAAATTATCCGCTTTTTACAGCGTGAATTCAAGGAGAACGGCCAGCTCCCGACCATTCGAAAAATCAAAAAAACCGGAAGCATTCCCATCAAAGAATTGTATGAATTGTTTCCGGATGGGCCCCTGAAAAAAGCTTCAAGAATTGCCGGTCTTACGAAACCGGAGAGTTGTATATAGATTCTCTGATGGCGGAGTCTCAACGGTGTTTGGGGTTTCTTTTGAATCTTTTTGATTCAATAATCAGGTATTAGGAAAAAAATCAAAAATTAAAGGAGTCAAATATGGCGACTGAAAATGGAAAAATTAAAAAAATATCCATCATCTGTTCGAAAGGTTCACTCGAAGGGATCTATCCAGCCTTGATTATGGCAAACGGAGCCCGTATGGATGGTATAGAGGCATCAATATTTTTCACTTTTTTCGGCCTGGATGCCATTACCAAAAAGAAGATGAATAAAATCAAGGTAGCCACGGTCGGAAATCCGGCCATGCATATCCCAACCGTTATCGGTGGGATTCCCGGTATGTCAGCCATGGCCTCTATGATGATGAAGAAAAAGATGGAAAAACTGGATATTCCGCCGGTCGGCGAATTCCTGGAAATGATTCATGACGCCGGTGGAAAACTCTATGCCTGCAAGGCCTCGGTAGATATGTTCGGCCTGAAGATGGATGATTTTTGCCAACAGGTTGAAAAAGTGCTGACCGTCGGTGAATTCTATCACTTGTCAGCCGGGGCCCAGATTATTTTTACCTGATCAGCGGTTTGTATTTGCAATGGTTTGAGTAAAGATTACCCCTTTTTTCCGATTGTTCGCTGACAATCTTTCATTATGGGGGATATTGCCATTCGGGAATCATAAACCCCATATTTGCTTATTCGAGATATTGACAATCCGCTTGCATCCCATTAAAATGGGTGATCTGAGATGAAGGCGAAACTCTTTTTATTTTATCCCTGGCTTTTCGGTTTGCTGGCGGTATTCACCTATTTTCTGGCCTATTCCCACTCATGGGGATCAAACGACGCCACCACAATGTTTTTGGTTTTTTCCGCCGCCATTACCTGGAGTTCTCTGATTTTCATCAAGGCTGGCAGGAAACACCTGCTTTTAAAAATCTATATCATTTCCTCGCTGATTTTCTCCGCCATTTATATCGAATTTATCAGGATTACTCCGGTTGATCCGGCCTTACACCGAATAGCCTGGGGTTTGATTGTTTTGGCCCTGTTCCTGCTGAATATTCTCCTGAACCTCTTTTACAGAAGCAAAACATAGCTGCTATCCGGTTCTCGAGCGGACTTATTTTCCTTCCCGGGGGATGACGCACAGGAATTTTAATGTTGTATTTCCGGTATTTTCAAATTGATGGTGATCATTGGGGGAAATGAGTGCAAAAAAACCGGTTTCAACCGGGAAAGAGGCGTCGGGTGTATTGATTTTTCCCTTCCCTTCCAGGATGAAAACTTCATGTTCCCAGGAATGGGCGTGCGCCGGCGTATGTCCTCCCGGTTCCACCTCAAATAATCTCAGGTAGAAATTGGGAGGCGCATCATGTTCGCCAATGAGCCAGCGGATCCAGACATCTTCGGCCCCCTCGGCAACGATTTTGGATTTTTCGATTTCACTGCTTTTTTTGATCAACATTTTCCCTCCTGGACATTTGATTGCCTGAAACCTTTTAAGCGATATTTTATATGATATCCGGTTAAAATTCAAACGCTGAAACAAATGTATTGAAAGATTCCATTTTCTGTAATATTATGGTGTATAATAACAGCACATAAAGATATAAAGCGAAAATGCGATGGATTTCAAACTTCCGGACAAACTGACCTTCAAACGAAAAGAAGTAATCAATATCACCCGTTTGGATGGAAAGGTAATTGATTACTGGCAAAATGAGTTTGGCTGTTTTAATCCGGTGGTCAACAACATAGGGGAAATTTTCTATACCCGCCGGGATCTTGAACTGCTTTTAAAAATAAAGGCCTGGCTGATTGAAGAAAAGCTCGAAAAGTCAAAGGTCAAGGAAATGCTGGAGAAAGGGTTCGATTATTCATCCCAATCTCCGGTTAGCCCGATTTCAAAAAAGAAAAAGAGTGAAAAACTGGATTCCATCAAGAGTCAATTAAAAGAAATATTGACAATACTTGATAAAAATGATAAAAAGTAAGATTGTTCGGGACGTGGCGCAGTCTGGTAGCGTACACGCTTGGGGTGCGTGTGGTCGGTGGTTCAAATCCACTCGTCCCGACCATTCTTCTTGACCCGGTTCCTTTTAATCAGGATGTTTTTCGCGCCGGGTGCCGGGAAATTAAATAAATCTATTTTAGACAACCATGAAAACCATTTTGCTGACCAATGATGACGGCGTATATTCGGAGGGTATCGTCCGATTGAGAGACCACCTGGCCGAAACCCATGAAGTCTATATCGTGGCCCCGGATAGAGAACGCAGTGCCATCAGTATGGCATTGACCCTGAATCACCCGTTGAGAATTGATCACCTGAAAGATAATATTTATGCCACGGACGGTACGCCGGCTGATTGCATCAACCTGGCCATCCAGAAGATTCTTCCCCGCCGTCCGGATTTTATCATCTCCGGAATGAATTTCGGGGAAAATCTATCGGAGGATATTTTTTTTTCCGGAACGGTCGGTGCGGCATTTGCCGGTTATCTGTATGGGATCCCTTCAATGGCAATTTCGCTGATTCCGGATCAGGGGGATGCCCGTCCGGGAAGCGATCAGGTACGGCAGGGCGCGAAAATTACCGATAAAATTTTATCAAAGCTTCTATCCGCAAAAAAAATCCCGGTTGTTTTTAATGTCAATATTCCCATCAGGAATAATGGAAAAATTTTATTGACCTCGCTGGGCAACAAGCGATACAAGCCGGAAATCATTGAGAAAAAGGATCCCCGCGGCAAAATGTACTATTGGATTGGAACCGGTAATCCGGTTTATGTCGGGGAAAAAGGGACCGATATCTGGGCTATCCGGAACCGGTATATTTCCCTGAGTGCCATTTATTACCATCTTAGCAAAAATGATATACCGGAAGAACTCGAAGGATTGTTCGATGAAATTTAATTTTATGAAGAAACTTTATCACTGGGTACTCGAATGGGCTGAAAAGCCGTCGGCCCAAATCGCGCTTTTTGCACTGGCGTTTGCGGAAAGCAGTTTTTTCCCCGTGCCTCCTGATATCCTGTTGATTCCTCTGGTGCTGGGATTCAGAAAAAAATGGTTTCGTTTGGCCTTAACCGCAACGGTGGCTTCCGCACTGGGAGGCCTTTTCGGTTATTTCATCGGCTGGAAACTCTGGTGGACATTTGGCGGTGACTTTACGCCGGTGGCCCATTTTTTCTTTAAAATCATTCCCGGTTTCACCCGGGAGTGGTTTTTTTCAATGAAGGAAAAATACGAGCTTTACAATTTTTGGATCGTATTTACCGCCGGTTTTACCCCTATTCCCTATAAGGTCATTACCATTTCCGCCGGAGCCTTTCGGGTTCAATTTCTGGTGTTTCTGATCGCGTCGGTTATTTCCCGGGGCGCCCGGTTTTTTCTCATTTCCTTCCTGGTATTCTGGTTCGGCCAGCCGATCAAGGCGTTTATCGACAAATATTTCAACTGGCTGGCGCTGTTATTCACGGTTTTGCTGGTTCTGGGTTTCCTGCTGCTCAAAGGCGTCCTCTAACCTTTCCAGCGACAACAATCGTTTTGCCGCGACTAAACAGGAAACCATCAACCGTTTCTTGCGGAACGGTTATCTCGGTTTATATTTGACAGTCCGATAATTGGTTTTTTTTTATCCTCAAAAAAAGGCTTATTCAAACGAGATTTTCATGGGAACCTGAATCCAGACTTTCACTTTAACCCTATTTTTTTCTGCCGGAGAGTATACCCAGGACCCGATGCTCATGCTGACCACGGCGCCGATATCTGATGGAACATCACCCAGAATTTTCACCTTGGAAACTTTTCCGTTTTCATCAATCAGAATCGAAGCCCTTACACTCATTGCCTGGCCCTTGTATTTTTTCCGGATATAGGAAGAAAATTTGGGATCTTTGCCTTCCAGTTTTTCCGGGTTTCTGGTCAACATATTAAACGGAACGAGGTCTCCTTCATTGGGCTTTTTCATGGCTTCTTCCTGCTTTTGTTTTTCCAGCTCTTCCTTTTTCTTTCTTTCCATTTCCTCTTGCTGCTTCTGTTCCAGTTCTTCTTTTGAGCCGAAACTCTCAATGGTAAGTTTGAAATAA
>CAZOWT010000117.1:0-1632 GCA_964583345.1 uncultured Clostridia bacterium | reverse complement strand
GGCTTCTTTGCCCTTCTTCTTGCTCGCCTTTCGCTTCTTTTCCTGCTCTTCGATTTTCTTCTGCTCCATTTCTTCCTGTTTTTTCTTTTCCAGTTCGGCGACTTTTATTTTTTCACGGGCGATTTTCTCCTGATCTGCTTTCCATTCCTGTAACCGTTTGATTTCGTCATCCTTGGCAATCTGTTCCATTTCGGTGGTGGCGGTCTTTTGTTCCAGCATTTTCAACCGATCCAGATACTCTCTCTCGGTCTGCGCCAGCCGTTCTTCCAGTTTCTTCTGTTCCTGGATGGCAAGTTTCCGAACCTGTTCGGCCTTCTTTGACTGGAGGAAATACAATCCACCGGCAATTCCCAGAATAACCACCACAACCACCACAATAATAGGGATGAATGATTTTCGCCCGCTTGGTTCTTTTTCCTTGGGCAGGTGTTCGGAGAAAAGGCCCTCCACCACCTCTCCCTTTTTCCGGGGAACCGCCTTCTCAACCACTTCCTCCTCTTCCTCTTTTTCCTCGGGAATGACATAAGCCAATTCGGTTGAAATTTCTTTTTCTTCCCTGGCGGTGAGATCCGAATAAAGAGAATTCATGAAGTAGGCCAGATTGAAGGTAATCGAGGATAATTCCTCGATATGAAAATAATTCATGATGTAATCTTTGAATTCCCGGATATAGGTGAACCGTTTCATGGGATCCGGATTCAGTGTCTTTTTAAAAAAATTGATGATATTGGTTAAAAATTCTGTATCAGTGGAAGGGATATCAAACTTGAAACTCAAGTTGGAAAATTTTGATTCAAGATCATCGCCTTCGGAATAAGAGAAATATTTGCCGGTCAATATCCTGAATAAAATGAATCCCAGATGGTAAATATCCGATTGGGAGACAATTTTTTCCTTTCTCAGAAATTCCGGGGTCATCCAGCTTCCATAGCGTTTTTCCAGTTCCATGAAAACCATGTTATCCTTATCGATGTATGGGCAGATGCCGTAGTTTTTTAACATGATATTCCCATCATAATCGATCAGGATGTTATCGGGAGTCAACATGCCATGGAATGATTTCTTTCCGCTGACCACAATCGAAGAGCCGACATCGATCTGTTCGGCTATGGAAAGCACGATGGAGAATGCCAGATCAAAATTTATGGGATTGTCGCTTTTTTCGGATTCTTCCAGAATTTGCTCCAGGGTTTTTGCCTTGATGTAGGGATAAACCAGCAGGGTTTTGTTGTCCTGCTTGATAATTTTTTCCGGGGAGAAAAGGTGGGGGATGTTGGATTTGGAAACCCCTTCCAGTAGAATATTGATCCGGTTCCAGGTGTCTTTATTCTGGAACAGAAAGGGGTGAACATCGGTAATAATTTTGTGGTTGATGGGCCGGTTACCTTCTATTTCTCCGCCCCGGAAATTTATCCCGCTAAAATCAGTGAAGAGTTCCTTAAAAAAAATATAGTTGTTGAAAATTTCATAGTTGTCCATTGTTTCACCTCGGTTTTAATATAAAAGATTGTATTATAAATTTCAAGAGTAAAATTGGTTTTTTTGATTTTGTTTTTTCCGGACACCAGATTTGCGGTTGTGGGAACGGAACCGATGGGATATAATCCGGTATGACATAGCATGTCAACCGTA
>CAZOWT010000116.1:0-9353 GCA_964583345.1 uncultured Clostridia bacterium | reverse complement strand
GTCAGCAATAATTTAATCTTACTCATACCAACTCCTGTTCAGCCGAGGTTGTTTGCCGGTCAGGGAAATAATTTTCATGTTCAGTCCAGCCAGCCCTGTTCCCGGTACCAGTCCGCCGTCCGTTTCAGCCCTTCCGCCAGTGAAACCCGGGGGTGGTAGCCGAGTTCTTCCCTGGCCCTGGAAATGTCAAAAGCCCGGTCTTTGGTGAAAAAATCCAGTCTCCGGGGATAGAGCGGCGGTTCGATTCTCAGTATACGGCATATTTTTTCGCAAACGTGAGCCGCCACATAGACCGGAAAGAGGGGAATTTTGGTTTTCGGGACCGGTTTGTTCATGATCCCGGCTATCATTTCCACCAGTTCATTCAGCCGGATATAGCCTTCCCCTCCCAGGGTGTAGATACGGCCGGATGCCGTTTTTGTTTCACCGGCCAGGATAATCCCGTCGACCAGGTCCTCGACATAGGTCAGGTGGTACAGGATTTGGCCGCTTCCAATCATCCTGAAGTTTCCCCGGTAAATGCCTCTGAACAGTTTTAAAAACCGGGTATCTCCGGGGCCGTATATGCCCACCGGCCTGACAACCACCACATCCAGTTTCTTTTCCCTGGCATAAGAAACAGCCAGTTTTTCCCCTTCGGTTTTTGATATCTGATAGTGGTCGCCTGGATTGTACGGGGCCGATTCGCTGGCCGGGGGATCCTTTATTTCTCCCTGGACACCGACCGTGCTGCAATGGACAAATCGCTTGATTCCGACTGCAATGCATTCATCCATTAGGGCTCGGGTGCCTTCGACATTCACCTTCCAGAACAGATCCCGGGCCACACCTTCCTGTCGGTACAGGGCGGCAATATGGAAAAAAATGTCAACCTGCCTGATTTTCCCCGCCAGGGAAGAGGGATCCGCCAGATCGCCCTCGATGAGTTCGATACCCAGCTCTTTGAGTTTACGGGTATCGCTGCTTTTCCTGACCAGGGCCTTTACCCGGTATCCCTTTTTTCTCAATGCCCGGCAGAGATAAAATCCGGTAAAACCGCTGGCTCCGGTAACAAACGCGTTCTTTGTTTTTCCGCCCATCGGCCTCATGCTATTTCGTGGCGAAAGCCATCAGGTGCCAGCCGGTTCTTCGGGTAATCGATCTGGGAATGGCATTGAAAAACGGAACAAACAGCCGGTTGAAGAAAAGGGCTTTGGTTCCCTTCTGAAGCCTTGAACGGACCGGGAAGCGTTCGGAGACAATCCGGACCTGACTGAATTTTGTCAGGAGCCCTGAAAATTCGCGGCGTGAATATTTTTTCAAAACCGGGGCATCGGTATGCTCCATCTTCACATTCAGGATTCGGGAAAGAAAATTCAGCCAGGACAACCGGTTATAAACCATCATGATGGCCGTGGCGCCGGGTTTCAATACCCGGAATATTTCATCGATCATTGCCCGGTCGCTGGCGGTGTACTGGATAACCCCGTGGGCATAGACACAGTCAAAGGTGTTATCTTTGAAATCCAGATTCTCTCCGTTTCCGATTTTCAGCTCGCCCTTGGCCTGATGGAAATCGAAGTTTTTTTTGGCCAGTTGTATGGATGTTTCGGCCAGGTCGATGCCGGTTACCAGCGCCTTTCCCAGGGCGAATTTAACCAGGTCGGTGCCCACTCCGCATCCGATTTCCAGGATTTTTTTTCCCCCGTATCCGTTAAAATCAACCAGGCGGGGAAGGTAGTGGAGCTTTTCGAACCGGTAGGCTTCAAGCTCATCGAAAAACTCCCTGCTGCCGACCGGATGACGGGCGATTTCCAGGTCATGGATATGATCGTTCCAGTACTGCCGGATATTTTCCAACCTCAATTCGTTTTTTGATGCAGTTTTTTTATTTTTTCCCATTTTTTGTTATCGGTTCCGGGTTTGAAAAATGATAAGTTAGCATGATAATATAGGGCAACATAAATGTCAAGGGAAAGCCTCGCCGGTTCTTTACTGGTTGAATTGAATATGAAAAACCGGGGTGAAATTGCTGGTGTTTCCGACTTTATCGACGGCCTGCACCCGGAAATAAATATTGGAATTGATGTGAGAATCAACCGGCCAGTTAAGGAAAGTGAAACCGTTAAAATCGGAATCGGCAGAGTGGTCAAATGAGGATGGCGAATAACCGAATTCGATGGTGTATTTCTCGAAATCAAATTCGATATTTTCAGACCACCCGACCGTGATCCGATTGCCATTGTTCTCGACCACACTGATATTGGACGGATCGGCCGGGGATACTTCAAGTATTTTGGGCTTGAACAATTCGGCCATGATTTCATGACCCAGGGGGCTGGGGTGATTCCCCTTAATGTCCTCCAGGCAGGCCACCCACCCTTCATCACTCTCAAAAAAAGCGGTATAGGAATCGATGACGGGGATACCAAGGTCATAGGCCATATCCAGAATCCCGGCGTTCAGCAATTCGGTATTTTCTTTGAAAACCTGCACCCCGATTTCCCACAATTCCTGCGGGGGAACGGTGGAAATGATGGGATACATGCCGTATCGGTTCATGGCGTTCAGGCAGATCCATCTCAGGTTTTCCTTAGAACTGGCCGGAGAAAAAAGATTCCAGCCCACATCATTGGTGCCGTACAGGATCAGGAAGAAAAATCCAATGTTGCCTTCAAGCGCGGTATCCATCCTGGCAACGGCCTCATAGGTATTGGTGGCCGGTTCACCCAGGTTAATGGTATAAGTTTCGCCGTATTCTTCCAGTTTTTCCTGAACTTTGGCCAGGTAAGCCAGTTCAGGATGAACTTCACCTTCCAGGTCAAACATTCTCATGATTCCGGCGGTAATGCTGTCCCCGAAAGCGATGATGGTGTTGAGGGTGGTGGCATCCCAGCTTACGGTAATTTTTTCTGGATCCCAACGGATAACGGTTTTTTCCAGCAATACGCATTCAAAGCTGTTGATGTCGAGCCGGTAACGGTAGCGGATATAAAGGGTTTCGGTGTCAATGGTAACCTGATCGTGATCCGGGGTAAGGGCGAATATTTTTTCGTTTCCGGGCGTATGGGTCAGGTTAAGTACTTTCCCGGTCTGCAATTCATAGAGAAACAGGTCATCATTGTCCGAATTGTTTCCTTTGAAAATGAAAAGCCAGGGTAAATCTCCCTTGAATATAACCTCAGGACGGGAAATGAAATAAAAGCCATTGAGCGCGGCATGCCGGCTCTTTTGTTCACGGGAATCATAAAAACAGAGAGTCGTGATATAATCCCGGTAATTGTTCCAGGTAATCACATAGTGATTCCCCTTGATGCCCACTGCCGGGAACAGATTTTCGCCCGGGAAATCCCGACTGAGATTTTTCTCCTCGGCACCTCGGAGGTAAACGTCGGTTTGTGTGCCCTTCCGGATCATTTCCACCCGGTATTGCCTTTCCTCGATTTTGAATTCCCTGTCGGAATCCGGGTCGGAGCTGACGGCGGCCGTTGCGTTAACCGCACCGAAAATCAGGTAAATTAATAAGAAAAAGTAAATTTTATTCATGTCAAATCATATCAAAAAAAAAACGCTCCGTCAATTTTGAAATTGATCTTCCGGCCGGAAATTCAGCAAATATCCGGGCTGCTCAGGCTGCCGGACCAAGGGCCTTCTATTTCTGTCCGGTGTTCAGGATGTTCAGATTTTCCATTTCCTGGCGCAACCGGGTTGTTTCGCTTTCCCAGCGGGCAACCGTTCCCGGGAACAGTTTTTTTAATTGGCCCAGAACCCTGAAAGCCCTGGATGGGTGATCGCCGATAGAGGTTCGCCTCAACAACAGATCACTCAGATGAACAACCGATTCCTGTTTTCTGATATTTTCCAGAACCCTCAGGCCGCTATCTTCCAGAATGTTCTGCTCATATTCAAAGAAGGCATTTTCCGGTTCATGTTCCCTGAATATCTGCTCATAGGGGATGGACTTTTGGTTCGGATAGATGAGGTCGAGTGATTTTTTTGCCACCAGACGGGCAGTGGTGAACTTTACCCCGGAAACGCTGAAAAGACCGGCCGGCCCCCCGGTCAGGCCGTGATCCAAGATAATTTCCCTCTTGGCCAGGGTGCCGCCCGGTTTTGCCGGCAGGATTCCGGGGTAGACCCGAAGGATGTTTTTTTTCGTCAAGTTCAGCCCGGGGACTACGGAATTGATATCGTCAAGAAATTTTTTCATGGCCTCTTCCGGAACCGAGAGCTCGGTTCCGGTTCTTTCGACCAGGAATTCACCGGTTCCCACCAGCAGTCTGTTTTTCCAGTTGTGAAAGAAATAGGTATGGGGATTTTCATGGATCGGGGTCAACCCCAGTGAATACCGGGATAATGCCCCGGCATCGAACAGCACATTCCAGTTTAGCAGGCGTTTGGGAAAGAGTCGCGGGTAATCCCGGTCCAGCAGGGCGGACAGCTCCCGGTTCCAGGGGCCGGCGGCATTGACCACCACCGGGGCAATTAAGCGGTGTTCCCGGCCCGATACCAGGTCGCTGACTTTGATTCCCTTGATCACTCCATTTTCCAAAGACAGGCCGGTCGCCTTTACATAATTCTGGGCGACGGCTCCATTGACTACGGCCAGTTTCAGGATTTCCATCACCAGCCGCTGGTGCTCTTCCATGCTGGCATCGTACCAGACAGCGCCGCCCTCCAATCCGTCCGGGTTGACGCGGGGGAAAATATCCCGGACTTCGCCGGCGCTGACCGTCCGGCTTCGGGGCAGTTGTTTATCGCTCCGAACACCCTGGTTCCGGGTCATGGACAACAGGTCGTTGATGAGAACCGCCATTCTTAAAATACTTCGCCGTTTCAAACCCTTCCGATAAAGGGGCATCAGGCAGGGCATGGGCCGAACCAATGCGGGAAAATATCGCATAAACCATTTCCTTTCGGCGATTGATTCCCGGAAACGCCTGATATCCAGTGTCTGCAGGTACCGGAGCCCGCCATGCAGGGTGCGAAGGTGGTTCAGGGTTGTCTGGCTGCCGAAATCTCTTTCTTCAATCATCAGGGGGCGAAGCTGTTTCCGAGTGGCCTCGAGCAGGAGCATGACACCGGTGATTCCGCCGCCGACAATAATCAAATCATAGGGTTGCAGAGAATATTTTTTAATATTCCGATCAATGGATGCCATGTTCAGTATTCCTCGATATGGTTATCTTTTTTTTATAGTCTTTGCCGGAGAGCCTGCGGCAATTGTATACGCCGGAATGGATTTCAAAACCAGTGAAGCCGCCCCGACCACCGATCCCTTGCCGATTTTTACACCGTCCAGGATGGTGGATGAAGCCCCGATCCAGATATCATCCTCGATGTGAATTCCGCCTCTGGAGACTGAAGGCTGGTGCCATATAAGAATTTCTTTTTTATCAAAACTGTGATTCCCGCCGGCAATCAGATAACATTGGCCGGCGGTAAAGACAAATCGGCCAATTGACAAAATGCTTTCCGAAATCAAGGTGTTGTTGGGCCCGATGTTTGAATAGTCTCCGATTTCGATATCACCGCCCTTGCAGCTGATAATGGTGTTCCTGCCGATTAGCACATTATCATTGATCCGGATTCCCCGGTTGTTTTTGCCTTTGGCATCGATGACCGTGTTGTCATCAAAAACCACGTTGTCTCCTATCTCAATTTTTTTGGAATGACGGATGGTCATGTTTTTCCCGAAAACCACCCCTTTTCCGGTTTTTTTAAACAGAGCGGGAAAAAATATTTTTCTCAGAACATAGCCCAGTCCGGCGGGAATCCAGGAAAACAGGGTGATGATGGCTTCATATTTCAGAAAGAAAAAAAAAGATCCTTCCCCCAAAAAAAGATCCCGGTACTTGGCGGTCATTTTCCTGTCTTTTTTCAGCAGAAATTTCTGATCGCCCAGAAATTTATTTTCTTTTTTCCCCATCGGGATATTGTAAAACAAATGATGCGGGAATTCAATGCCGGATATTTTTCTTCTTTCTTCCGGCAAAGGACCGTCGGGTCTAAATCGGCCTCTGTGAGTCTGCTATTGATAATTTTTTTTTGTGTTATCCAGTTTAATATGTTAAAATACCCTCATATTTTTTTTCCATAGCTCTGTTGATGAGGTTTTTGAAAAAATAAGTTTTTAGATTTCTTAAAGGACGACAGTGGGTGAAAATAATTATCAGATGAATTCCAAATCACTGGCAATACTGGGTGGCGGTCCCGGAGGGCTGGCTGTCGGTTATTTTGCCAAAAAAAGAAATATTCCGTTCGAAATTTACGAAAGCGCTGACCGGATGGGCGGGAATTGCCTGACCCTCCAGCAGGGGGAATTCTTTTTTGATTCCGGGGCGCACCGTTTTCATGACAAAATTCCGGAGATAACCGCTGAAATAAAAATATTGATGGGAGATGGCCTGGCCAGAGTCGATGTTCCCAGTCAGATATATTTGAAGAACGGACTGGTTGACTTTCCCCTTTCTCCGCTGAATTTGCTTAAGAAACTGGGACTTTTTACCTTTATTAAAGCCGGTTTTGAGGTTCTGGCCTCAAAGGTCAGGAAAAAAGAACCGGCTGTAAATTTTGAAACCTTTGCCCTACGGACCTATGGAAAAACCATTGCCAGTCTTTTTCTGCTGAATTATTCGGAAAAATTATGGGGAGCTCCATGTAATCGGCTTTCGACGAATATTTCCGGTAAACGGATGAAAGGCCTTGATTTACAAACATTTTTAAAAGAAGCACTGCTGGGAAGCAAAGCCAAAACCGAACATCTGGATGGGGTATTTTATTACCCCACTCGAAGCGGAATCGGGGCTATTGTGGAGAAACTCGAACAATTCTGCGGGTCGGGAAACATTAATATAAACTCCAGGGTAACCCGTATTTTTCATGATCAGCGGCAAATCCTGGCAGTTGAATTTAATGGGGAAAAAAAAGTAAATACCCCATATGTGGTCAGCTCTTTGCCGGTAAACTTTTTTCTGCAGATAATGGATCCCCCGCCTCCCCGGGAAATCCTCGGCCTCGGTGAAAGCCTTCGTTTTCGCAATATTGTATTGGTCGCAATTTTTCTGGATATGGAATCGGTAACCAAGGCAGCCAGTGTGTATTTCCCGGGATTTGAATTTCCTTTTACCCGCCTTTATGAAGCCAGAAACCGGAACAAAGAAATGTCTCCCCCGGGGAAAACATCAGTAGTAGTTGAAATTCCCTGCCAGCAAGACGATCATTTCTGGAAGATGGCTGATAGTCAACTTTATGACCTGGTCAGGAGCAAACTGGTTGATGCCGGGTTAATCCGAAATGATAAAATCATTGGCTTCGCCATCCACCGCATGCCTGATGCCTATCCCATACTGGAAATCGGATGTGAAGAGAAGATTCGAAAAATTTTTAAATATCTGAAAAGATTTTCTAATTTGAGGATTTCCGGCAGGAATGGCAAATTTCTTTATACTCATATTCATGACATGATGCGGTTCGGAAAGGATATCATAGATGAATTTCCTTTTGGCAAAACCACAGCGGATGAAATTTCCCGTTCGGAAAAAAAATGTGCGGTATAGCCGGGGCCTTAATATTAGATTCGAAGAAGTTTGATTTTCCCGAGCAGGTTATTTTGGATATGGTCAGTTCTCTGCGGCACCGCGGTCCGGATTATTCTGGTTCCCGGTGGGATAAACCCTGCGGCCTGGCGCATACCCGATTGAGTATCATCGATTTGAGCCCGGCTGCCCGGCAGCCCATGTCCAATGAAAACGAATCGGTTTTAATCTCGTATAACGGTGAGGTATACAATTTCCGGGATTTGCGAAAAACCCATTCACTTGACCTCAAGGGCCATCGTTTCAAATCCGCTTCCGATACCGAGGTCATTTTGCATCTCTATGAAGAAATCGGTATCGGTTGTGTCAATGAATTGAACGGCATGTATGCTTTTGCCCTGTGGGACCGTCGGGAACAGATCCTTTACCTGGCCCGCGATCCTTTTGGCATCAAACCGCTTTTCTATACCATTTTCAAGGGTGCGCTCTGGTTTGCATCCGAAATAAAGGCATTGTTGCGAATACCCGGCTTTTCACCGGAGCCCGATCCCGAAGCTCTGTTTCATTACCTTTCTTTTGATTATATTCCCGGAGAGTTGACGGCTTTTAAAAATATCCGAGAATTGCGCCCCGGTCATTTGATGACGGTACAGGCTGAAAACGGCCGTATGTCGATCGATCGTTTTTATGATATTGACTACCGCATCGATCGGGGATTATCGGAGAAGGAAGCCATTTCCCGGACCCGGAAGTTGTGTTTTGATGCGGTCAAGCGGCATTTAATATCGGATGTGCCGGTAGGGGTGATGCTTTCAGGCGGGATTGACTCCAGTGCCATTACCGCTTTGATGGCCGAGGTCCGGGGTGATTCTGATTTCCATACCTTTTCCCTGGCCTTTGGTGAATCCAGTTTTGATGAATCGGAGTACGCCAGGCATGTGGCCGGACAGGTGGGAACGATTCATCATGAAATCCGGGTAACTCCCGGTGAAATTTCCAGGCTGCTCCCGAAATATTTGACCTTTATTGATGAGCCCTATGCCGATGGTTCGGCAATTCCCACCTATCTGCTGGCAGAAACCGCAAAAGAGTTTGTTACGGTGTTGTTGTCCGGAGAGGGCGGTGATGAATTTTTCAGCGGGTATGATACCCATATGGCCTACAAAATTCGCCGCTGGTATCTCAATGTTCCCGGATTCATCCGGAAAAAAATAATCTCTCCGCTGGTTTCCCGCCTGCCGGTTTCCCATAAAAAACTCAGCCTGGAATTTAAGGCCAAGCGTTTTGTGAAGGGGGCTGAACTGGATGTCCCTGATTCCCATTTTTTCTGGCGGATGGTTCTGTCCGAAGAAGCCAAGAAGGAGGTCCTGGTTCAAGACTCACGATTCAGCGGTTTTTCTCCCTCTGTTCGGTTTTTCCGGCAAACCTATAATCGTTGTAATGCCGAGGATGATTTAAACCGGCTGCTGTATATCGACTTCAGTTACCATCTTCCCGATGACCTGATGATCAAAAATGACCGGATGACCATGGCCCACTCTCTCGAAGCCCGGGTACCGTTTACCGATATAAATCTGGTCAATTTTTTGGCTTCGGTTCCGGTTAATATCAAGTTCAAGAGAGGGAATAAAAAACATTTATTAAAATCGTCGATGAAGGGAATGTTGTCGTCGAAAATATTAAATAAAAAGAAGATCGGCCTGGAAATACCCTATTCGAAATGGATGCTGAATGAATTGCTGGAATTAACCGAATATGCGCTCTCACCGAAAAACCTTGTGTCCACCGGTTTTTTTAATGCTGATGCCATAAAACATTTGTGGACGGAACACAAGG
>CAZOWT010000115.1:0-9448 GCA_964583345.1 uncultured Clostridia bacterium | reverse complement strand
CGAATCCATGGAAGATGATTTTGCCGTCGATTTCCAGGAAGACCTGAAAAAAGGACTGGAGGAAGCGGATAGGAAGACTTCTGCCGCACCTCCTGAAGCAGCCTGGCAGCAGGTGGAACCCGAATTTTTGGAAATCAAGAATGAAACCGAATTGGTTCTCGGGCAGGAACAGGAAATCCCGGCTGAGACCATTAAGCCGGATTCCCCGGTATTGACCGGGGACAAAGAAATTGTGGCCGAGGATCTTGAATTCCATGAATTAAATATAGGGGATTCCCCGATTCAACCCCAGGAGGCTGAAAAAACCCCCTATGAAACTGCCGACGAATTGTATAAGCGTGAGAAATACCAGGAAGCGATCGGGGTTCTGAAAGCCGCTATTAAAAAAGAACCCAAAAACGGTGAATATTTTTATCTTCTGGGTTTGTGCCAGAGCCATCTGGAGTTTTTCCAGGTTGAGGCCGAGCGGAATCTGAGAAAGGCGATCCAGCTGAATCCCTGGAGTTCGGATCCGGTTTACGCATTGGGAGTTTTGTTCGGCATTCAGGGGAAAAACAAACCGGCGGCCAAGTGTTTCGAACGGGTTTTGACCATGAGCAAAGGTCACAGCAAGGCGGTTGATGCCATGCGTGAACTGGGTAAAAAAAATCGGGATAAAGACTCGCTGTTTACATTATTGAAAAAAAAATAGTGTCCCTCCCGGCTGCGGAAATACAGAGCCAATGGCCTGGAATTTACTATCGGCAGCGCTGCCAGTCCGAACCGTCATATCCCGATTCCAATTCTTTCCAGAAATCTTTCATGTCACAGGACATGATCAGCAGGTCCTGTTTCTGGTGATCCTGATCCAGGGCGAATCGGGGAATGACATGCTCCTCTTTGAAGCCGAACCGGATCAGGATGGCCTTGGCAGCTTTCTGGGGGACCATAATTTTGGCCACCACTTTTTCGACTTTATGCTGCATGGCCAGATAATAGAGCTCACGGAACATGATGACTCCCAGGCCTTTTCGCTGAAAATCCCGGGCCACGATAAGGCGGATTTCTCCCTGGTCCCGGAACCAATCATCATCGGAAAGAAACAGTTCTCCTTCGGCAACGATTTTCTGCCGGTGCAGGGCCACAACCCTTACCGCTTTTTTTTCCAAAACCGTCTTCAATCTCTTCTCCACCACAGCTTCATCGGTCACATCGACCTTCAGGTATTTTCGGTCTTCAAAAGGCAGTGACCGGTAAAAATGCATGAGTTTCTTCAGGTCTTCGATTTTCAGCAGCGTCACTTCGATTTTGCTGCCGTCTTTAATGGTTTCGATTTGGTTCATTTCATGACCTCGCTATTCAGGACCGTTCATCAACCAACCGCCCGGTTATTTCCGCAGGCTTTGAGACTGTTTCCTGGCCAATGAAGGGAATCGGTTCAAGGATATCATCAACCATCTGAATGGGAATGTCAATATCGAAATCAGGTAAATAAGATCATGATAGATGCAGTGAGCGCTTCAATAGATTCAAATCAATCCTGATTGTTTTTGAGCGGTTTTTTGGGTATAATCAGACCTTTAAAAAACAACATCTTCCCTGGCCGGCATGCCTTTAGGGCCGGTTTGTTTTTCAGGTGAAGGGTATTGAGGAGCATCATGATGATACGGTTCGGATGTTGGTTGGCGTTGGCTGTTCTGGTTTTAATGGCGGGCTGTGCCGGAAGTCGCGACCGGGTGGAAACGGTTTCCCCGGTTCTGCCGGAAGCTCCCCGGTTGGATTTGCCCCCGGATCAGCAAATGGTCCGGGTGATTTGGGTGATTGAAAAATTCGGAACCAGAACCGTGAAACACGGGACTTATTCTGAATACCAGAAAGCCAGGGGAAAAACCGGGGAGTCAGCTTTTAATCCGGATATCTTCTATGACCGGTATCTCCTGGACCTGAACGAGAAAAACTTCTGGATGACCGTTACCCTGCGGTCGGCAAAGCAGTCGATGGGCCATGATGCCCGGATCAGGGACGCGATGAAAGGTTTCCCCCGGGAAGTAATCGATGTGATCATAAAAACGCCCGATGAAAAAACCTACCTGCTCAGCGACAGTGATGCCGACGGTGTTCTGGATTTTACCGCCCGGGCCGATGAGCGGGGAAAAGTCCGGACCGCCGGTGACCTGAGTCTGTTGAAAAACATGCAGGTCAAATACCAATGGATTCTGGGAATTATTAAGCGCCATTACCGGCTGTAAAATCAGGGAGTAAAAAATGATCATCAGGGTCGTTCAAATGACGTTTCAACAAAACCGGGCGGATGATTTTCTGGAATTTATAAGTGGAATCCGGCATCAGATCCGCAATTTTCCCGGTTGCGAACATCTCGACATATTTCGGGAAATCGAGAAAGGAAATATTTTTATTTCAACCAGTCACTGGAAATCAACGGAAGCCTTGAACCAATACCGGAAATCGGCATTTTTTAAAACCACCTGGTCCCGGGTCAGGGAATGGTTTTCGGAAAAACCCCGGGCCTGGTCCCTGGAAAAAGTATAAACCGCCCCCAATCCGTACTGATCAATCTTTTTTCTTTTCCCCCGGCTTGTCTTTTTTGCGATTTTTATCCTTCAGCTTGATGATAATCTGCTTGAAACTGTTGATTGATTCGGTTATCAATTTTTTTTGATTGCCGGACAAATCCTTGCTGGCCTCTATCTGCTTTTCGATTTCCTTCTGGATGTTATCCAGTGAGGGCAGGCCGGAAATATCGATACCGTTTACCCCTTCGAGCACATGAATGATTTTTTCCTTCTCCCGGGTCAGTTTTTCCAGGAGTTCTTCGTATTCGAAACTATCGATCTTGAAATCCGACAGTTTCACCTGATATTCCATGATGGGAACTTTTTTCCGGATGGCATTCCCCGACCTGTCGATTTTTATCTTCCCGGCATCAACCACATACAGTCCCTTATTCAGTTGGTCTTTGACCAGCTCCAGCATCTTTTTTTCTTTGTCCGATGGAGATTCGTCAATTTTTAGAAGCAGGGCACTGATTTTCAGGGCTTCCGCGATAAAGGGTTTCACCCCGGCAGACACCAGTTTTTCCTGGCTGCCGTAAGTCCGGTGGATTTTTTTGATCTGTTCGGGGTTGTCGGGGAGGTTCATTTTGAATTCATAATCCGCTTCGGCAGAACCGTAATCCCCGAAATTCACCCTGACCTTTTCTTCTTTTCCCGGAGTTTTGAGCGGGGTATAAGTCTGGGTCCTTTCATAGACGGTAGTGGGTTTTTTCCCGAAAGCCAGAAAGACTTTTGGCTTGGTGATGACATTGCCGTTTTCCAGCACCGTAATCTGCCCGGGACGGTTCCAATCGGTAATGTCCGCCAGTATCCCGAAAGAAAGCGATAAAAAAAATACGATGGAGATGGCAGTGGTCCAGGGATGGCTTTCGGCAATAATTTCTTTTTTTTTGAGGGCTTCCCGGCTTTTTTTCCGGCTCCGGATAAAAAAAAAGCCCAGAACCATGATGGTGATGATGGCTGTGAGGTAACACCCGATTTTAAAAAAAGGGTGCTGGAAAATCGGCATGATTGCCGTGGTTGCTCTGGTTATGAAATCCATTTCGTTGCTCCAAATATATTTATACGCAAGAATTATACAGAAGAACCAATTTTTGAGCAATCCGGATAGAAAAACAAATCAAAACCTCATTTTACCGGCCTGAAAAACCGGATATCACGGCAAACCGATAATCACATTCAATATTCGGATACTTTCGCTCTAGCGAATTTATCCATGCAATTTCAACCGGGAAAAATAATAATTTTTATTCTTCGTTTCTTTTTTTGTCCTCGAAATTTTCAATGATTTCCAGATTAAATCGTCTTTTGTTTTTCATGCCGGCAGCAGCAAGAATGGTTCTGATGGCTCTTGCGGTTCTCCCCTGTTTTCCGATAACCTTGCCGAGATCGGATTGGTGAACCCTCAACTCGAGGATACTGGTTTGTTCACCATCGATCTGGGTAACGTTTACCTCTTCCGGATTGTCAACCAAAGCCTTACATACGGTTTCAACAAGTTCTTTCACGTTCATCTCCTTAATTATCCGATTTAAATTTCATTCGAAATCTTTTCAACCAAAAATATTATCAAACAAATAAAATCGCTTGTCAATAGCACGGATGCAACCGGCATTATGTTTCCGGATGAATCCGGTTTCTATCATTGATTTTCGGGTGAATTTCATGAATGTAATTTTTTGAATCCAATTCGGTTCGGTCGTGGTAGCCTTGACTTTTGGCCTGGGACTGTGTATGGTCGGAGGGGAGGTTAGAATGAAAACCATAGGGTTGTTGGGGGGGATGACGGCTGAATCATCGGTTGAATATTACCGAATCATCAACCGCACCACCCGGGAAAAACTGGGGGGAATCCATTCGGCAAAAAGTGTGATGGTATCGGTTGACTTCGCTGAAATCGATCCCCTGATGGAAAAGGGAAGATGGGTTGATATCCTGAACATTCTGATTGCGGCGGGTAAGGCCGTTGAAAAAGGCGGGGCTGATTTCCTGGTCATCTGCACCAACACCATGCACAAGCTGGTCCCGGACATTCAGAAGGAAATCGGAATTCCCATCCTGAGCATCATCGATGTTACTGCCGGGGAGATCAAAAAGAGAAACCTGCATGTTGTCGGGCTGCTGGGAACCCGGTTTACCATGGTTGAAGAATTCTACCGCAAGCGACTGGAAAAAGTACACGGATTAAGGGTGTTGATCCCCCCCGACAATGAGGTGGAAACGGTTCACCGCATCATTGTGGAGGAATTATCCGTCGGTGAGATCAATCCGGTTTCAAAAAAAACTTACCGGAATATCATCAACCGCCTGGTTTCAAGGGGTGCGGAAGGGGTCATCCTGGGTTGTACCGAGATTCCCCTGCTGGTTAAAGAGCAGGAGGGGAACATCCCACTGTTCGATACCACCGCTATTCATGCCCGGGCCGCCGTGAATTATGCCCTGGAAGGTTAGAGCCGGATTCTGGTTTTATTGGCGTGTGAGCTCGTCGTAGATCCAGCCGATGTTGTTTTTTTTGGTCATGAAATTTCCGTATTCGCCGAGCTTCTGATAGGATCTTAGGTCAATTTCCGCCATGGCCTGATCCCGGGTCCTGCCGGAGGCAATGGCTTTTTTAACCGCTTCCCTCAGGTATTCCAGATATTCGGCAAATTTCAACAATCCGGCCATGTCCGAGACCGGGCCGTGACCGGGAATGACTTTGAAATCCGGATAGGTCTCA
This sequence comes from uncultured Clostridia bacterium, assembly GCA_964583345.1. GTDB lineage: Bacteria > Acidobacteriota > Aminicenantia > UBA2199 > UBA2199 > CAZOWT01. The sequence goes on along the minus strand of CAZOWT010000115.1, from coordinate 4,177 downwards.
GCCAGCAGGCGGATGGTTTTTACCCAGTTGCCGGTATCGGAACCGTCTTTCACATCAATATAGGGGGCCATACCGTTAAAGAACAGGTCCCCGGAATGAACCACCTTGATTTTGGGAAAAATTACCACCAGGTCCCCGGCCGTATGACCGGGGCCGAAATAAATCAGTTTGACCGGCTCGGTTCCCCATTGGATTTCGGCCTGCTTTTCGAAAGTCAGGTTCGGAAGACCGAGCCCTTCGGCCGATTCTTCCGGTTTCAAATTGGCCTGCATGGAATCCCGGCATTTCCGGTGGGATATGATGTCGGCATCCTTGCCCAGCACCGGATTCCCTCCGGTATGGTCACGGTGGTGATGCGTGTTGACCAGCATCTTGACCGGGAAGGGGCTGAATTCATATAGCTTGACCGCCACGTCATCGGCCAGCGAGGGCAGACCGGCATCTATAAGCAGCAGTTTTTGATCGGCGACCAGTACCCCGATGTTGCCGCCGGCATTGGAAATGCAATACAGATTATCAGCGACTTTCTGAACCTGGAGCTCCGGTTTTTGTTGCTGGGCCCGGGCCGGGTAGGTTCCAATCAGGAATAGCAGGATGAAAAAAATTACCGTGGTTAAATGTTTGAGGGTTTTCATGGAATATATATAGCCGGATTCAGGAAAAAAATCAACCGTAAGTTTTTGATTTCCCGTCGGGTGATTGCCGGAAAAAGAGGCCCGGTCAATTTTCTGCGGAATTGGAGGTTGCAGGAATGTCGAAGGGAGGTCATGACGACCGCATGATTAATGATCCGGAAATTGTTTTTATTTTGGAAAAATATTATGATTATTGCGGTTTACGGAGGTTGAACATGAAAAAATTGGGATGGGTGATTTTTATATTTGCAGCCATTGTCCTGGTGGTGCTTTTCAGCCGGGGGCCGGAAAATCCGGACCGGGGAGATTCGGGCATCTGGCCGGAGATCAAGCCGTTTCAAACCGGCATGCTCAGGGTATCCGCGCTGCATGAAATCTATTATGAACTTTGCGGAAATTCCAAAGGGATTCCGGTTTTCATGCTTCATGGCGGTCCCGGGGGAAGCTGTTCCCCCTATATGCGAAGATTCTGCGACCCGGAGAAGTTTTTGATTGTGCTGCATGACCAGCGGGGCTGCGGCCGCTCCAAACCCTACGGTGAATTACGGGAGAATACCACCCAGGATCTGGTGCAGGATATCGAACGGTTGAAGATACACCTGGGCCTGGAGAAAATCATCTTATTCGGCGGTTCCTGGGGCACCACCCTGGCCCTGGTCTATGCCGAGACATTTCCCGGCCATGTCGGCGCACTGGTGCTGCGGGGGGTATTTACCGCCACCCGGGAAGAAATCGATCATTTTTACCACGACGGCCTGAATCGATTTTTCCCCGAAGCCTACGACAAACTGGTCCGCTCGCTGCCTGACCCATCCGGGCGGCCGCTTCCTGACACCCTTTATGAACTCATACGAAACGGGACTCCGGCCGAGCAAAAAAAATACAGTATGGCCTGGGCTGCGTATGAGCTGAAAGCCAGCGGCCTTTACCTGACCGATGAAACCGTTCAAAATTACCTGATGCATGGCAACTTCTATTCCTTCGGCCTGTTTGAAAATTATTACATGAGCCGGGCCTGCTTTCTTGATGAAGGACAAATAATGGCAAATATCGAGAGGATTGTCCATGTCCCGGCGGTAATGGTGAATGGCCGGTATGATGTGATTTGCCCGCCGGTTACCGCCTATCGGCTCTGTCAAAAGCTTCCCAAATCGAAGCTGGTCATCGCCGAGCGGGCCGGTCACTGGATGGGGGAAAAGCCGATCGAAAAGGCCCTGATTCAGGCCATGGATTCCCTGGATTTGAGTCTCTTTTTAAATGCCAAAAAGCAACAGTAGCCCTGAAATGGGGAGTAGCCAGATGTTGACGCTCTCAGTGCTGTGGCTGGTGGCGGTGAATCTGGTTCCGCTGGCCGGTGTCTTATTCCTGGGCTGGGATGTATCGGCCATCCTGTTTTTATACTGGTCGGAAAACCTGGTTATCGGTTTGTTCAATTTGCTTAAAATGAAAATGGCCAGGGGCACAGAAGTCTCATCAAAATACAGTGTGAATAACCGTTCTCCCAAAAAAATGAGCCGGTCGGGATTGATGTTTTTTTTCATGATTCATTACGGCATGTTTACCCTGGTCCACGGTGTTTTTGTGATGGCCATGTTCGGTATGCCGGCAACCGACTTCGGCTGGCTTTTGCCATCCCTGCTTCTCCTCTTTGTCAGCCATGGAATGTCGTTCATTCATAATTTTATAAAGGGGGGTGAGGTCGACCGGGTATCCTATCAGGATCTTTTTATCCAGCCCTATGCCCGGGTAGTCATCATGCACCTCACCATTATTTTCGGCGGTTTCATGGCCCAGGGCCTGGGTTCCCCGCCATCCGCCCTGCTGGTGCTGGTGGTGTTGAAAATCGGAATCGATATATTTGCCCACCTGAGGGAGCACCGGAAGGCGGCAAAGTTATTGGTGTCAGGCCTTGACAAAAAAAAAATGTCGGACCATGAATTTTGATATTGGGTATCGGCCTGTAACGGCGGGGCTCAACCGCTGAAACTGAAAAAAAGAAGCAACATGAATATAATTAGGTAAAATATCAATTTTTTCATGATTTTTTCTAACGGAGCTCTTAGTGCCCCTCTGATATAATATAAGACGGTTCCTCAGTGGAAAAGGTTGCATTAAAAAATCAGAGGGTTTGAATTTCGGTTGTTCCCCAGCCGGGCCCGGAAACAGAATCGGCCAGACCTGATTAACCATTCAATCGAATGATTTGAACAGGAAAACTATTCTGTTTTTTAAGAGTATAATTGATGATGATTCCACGGATTATAAAATCAAAAAGGAGATATTCATGAAAAATTGTATGCTTCTATTAAGCCTGTTGTTGTTCCTGACAGCTTTCCCGGTTATGGGAGAGCGGATCGGATCAATCGATGAGGTATTGAAACCCCAGATGATCAGGGTCGATGAAGGGGAGCTCCTGGTGGTGGAAAAGCATCATATTTTCATATATTCGTTGCCTGATCTGAAACTAAAAAATAGAATCGGCAAGGAGGGCGAGGGCCCCGGCGAGTTTCAGCCGGACCCGGCCCGCACCATTATCTTCAGCGTTCATCCCGGGTATATACTGGCCGAAAGCCGGAATAAAATTATTTATTTTGACCGCCGGGGGCGGTATTTACGGGAACGCATAAAACCACCGGGGCTTCTGCAGGTTCTTCCCCTGGGGCCGAATTTTGCCGTTTTGAGAATTCTTTACGGTCCGGAGGGAGAAAATTATTTTGCCGTCAGTATCATGGATCAGGATTTAAAGGAGATCCGGGAGATATACCGGCAGAAGTTTTTCAGCTTCAAGGGAAGGACAATTGTCATCCCGGACGGGCTGAACTTCTGTGTGATGGAAGGGAAATTGATCGTGGAACAGAGCCCGGATGGATTTGTGATTGGAATTTATGACCAAGCGGGCAATAAAATAAACCGGATCGAAAGACCGTTTGAAAAAATTCCGGTTACAGACAATGTCCGGGAAGAGGCTTTTGCTGATCTTCTACAGATTCCATCTGTTCGCCGGGCCATCCAGGAGCAGGGTAAAAACCGGGTGGTTGACAACCTGAAAAGCACGGCTTCTTATCCGGATTTCCTGGCTCCCATTCAGTATATCATGGCCGATCAGGGACGCCTGGTCGTCAAGACCCCGCTGGTCAGGGGAGATCGTGAAGAGTTTTTGGTCATGAGCCTGGAAGGCAAAATTATAAAAAAAATATACCTGCCAAAAGCCAGGAAAGTGGATTTCCTGGTGAGGATGCAGGGTGATAAAAATTATTTTACCATTCATGGGAATGGTTACTATTACCTGAAGCTGGTAGATACCGGGGATGATGAAACCTGGGAACTTTATATGGAAAGAATCGATTAAAATCAACGGTCATGAAAAGCGGATTTTACTGATTACAGGGAATCCCCGGATCCGGAACCATAAGTTTAATGGATATAACCCAGCGACTTGAGGACCTTTTCGGCATCCTTGCGGGTTTCGTCATCGACCTGTTTCTGTCGGGAGAATGATTCGTGCCGGTTCTCTCGGTTTCTCATGACCAGGCCGGTTATGG
>CAZOWT010000114.1:0-9487 GCA_964583345.1 uncultured Clostridia bacterium | reverse complement strand
ATCTCCGGATGAAGCTGGCCAGCAAATTCTGGGAATTCGGCCGGTATCAAATTCCTTTCGGAATTATTTATGTCAGGATTGGCCAACCAAAGGCTGACGGGCGTCCCGAAAGACAATCTGAAGCGGGTGCCGAAATGATAAAAATAATTTCCAGCACGTTTTCAAATAGTATGAATCCCCTCGATACCATCGGCCAGTGGGACGAGAATGAATTTATCGCTATTATCGGGGATGCAGATATCGATGGGTTAAAAAAAACAGAAAATTTCTACCGGGCGATTTTCAGAAAATCCGGATTTTCCGCTGCCGGCCAGGGGGATCTCATTCTCACCAGTTCGGTCCTGACAGAACCGGGAGATAATGAAGCCGGAATCATCAAACGGGCCAAAGATTCATTGAGGATATTGGAATAAGCGACTGGATTCCTGCCGGTTTGCGGTATACCATCTTATCCTGAAAATGAATGATCAGCCGGGTTCCGGGAATTGGGAAAAATTTTCCTTTTTGGCATTGCATACCGGGCAGGTTTCAGGCAAATGGTCCTCGGCAATATATCCGCAAACATTGCAGACATAATAGGTCACTTCCCGGTTATCCAGCATATTCTCCATGGCATTTTTATACAGTCTTGAATGGGCCTCTTCCACATCGTGGGCCTGGGAAAAAATGAGCGCTTCCTTCTCTTTTCCTTCTGCCAGGGCGTTTTTTTGGAAGTCCCGGTAGGCCACAGCAGCGATCGAGGTTTCCGACTGGAAACAATCGGCCAGGTTTTCTTCGGTGCTCTTTTTGCCTTCCAACAGCTTGAATGCCCGCAGGCCATGGATTTCTTCCGACAGAGAAATCACCCGGAAAAGACGGGATATCTGCGAATATCCTTCTTCGGCTGCTTTTCGGGCATAGGCTTCTAATCTCAGGGCTGCCTTCGATTCCCCCACGTAAATCTGGTAAAAAATCTCCTTCATTTTATCCATGATGACTCCGTTTGAACAGGTTTGTCCCGGACCCATTCGGACCGGTTGAATCGAAATTGTATTTCCCGTCCACTCTTAGACCGGCCTGTTTTTATAATATTTTTTTTATGATCAGGTAGGTAATATCATCCTGAGCGGTCCGGGTGAATTCTCTGATTTCTTTTCTGATTATCGGGCAGATATCCTGGGCGGAAAGGTGTTTGTTGTCGCTCAGTATTTTTTCCAGGTGAGACGGGAAAAAAGCTTCCCCCTGTTGATCGGTTAATTCCGAAAGACCGTCGGTATAGATTAGCATGATGTCGCCTTTTCCCATCAGGTTGATTTCACTGATACGATAGTCTTTTTTGAATCCCAGTGCACTTTTTACATCGCTGGCATCAATATCTTTTTGCGAGGGGATCATCCCGATTGGAGGAAAATTGATGATCAGGTGAGGCGGGATATCCAGGAAACGGTTGTGTTTGCCTGAAAAAACCAGGGGTGGCGGATGCCCGGCGGAAACAAATTGAAACCTGCCATTTTCTGAAATCTCGCCGTATATCATGGTAAAAAAATCATCCACGCTCGAAGAATTGTAAAACCGGGTGTTCAGCTTTTCAAAAAGGTTGATGGTTATATTTCCATACAGATTCATTTCATAGAGCGCGCCGGTCAAGAAAGACTGATGAAGCATCCCCACGATAAATGAACCGCTTTCATCATGTCCCTTGACATCGGCCACCAGTATCCCCGCCCGGTGCCGGTTTTTTTTCAGGGTGTCGATGATTTTGTCTCTTTCCCTTTTTTTTTTCTGGATAAAAAGGTTGTTCTGGAGCTCATCCCGGGAAAATTCCTTGATGTCCTCCTGCCATTTTTCTTCGATTTTTTTTATTCTGGCCGACAGGTTGTACCGTTTATTAAAATCAATATAAATGATGTGATCTCCGCCGGTGGCGCCTTCCCGGGGCAGGGTTTCCCCGCAGATTTCAATGCCCTCTATTTCCGGAGTCTCTCCGGGAGAAGGTTTGATGTATTTCACCCGTTGGTTTAACTGGTTCAGCGTTTGTTGAATATGTTCATAATATTGGCATTTTTTACATTCTTGATTGTCCATGGCTTCAATTTTATTCGAATCGTCTCCGGATATGCCGGAGTGTAACATTTTTCCGGCAATGAATCAATATTCCAAATAAAGGATTTGATTAAATGCTGTACGAACCGGAGGTGCTTTACTTATGAATAGCCTGAATTTCGATTTCACCGGGTTTTTTGAGAATAAAGCCGGGCCAGGTTTCATTCACGGTTTCCCGCGGGTTATGTGTTCCGAAGCCCTTGCTGGTATTGGGTGATTCTGGATATATGGTTTAACTCCTCAGCGATAATTCTGTCGATCAGGCTCTGGTTCTCCTCTCCCAGGTACCGTTTTAATGCCGAATAAAAAACAATTGAATCCTTCTCAAAATCGAGGGCCATGTCAATGGCGTTTTTCATGGTCTGAATGGAATCGATATTTTCTTGGTTCAGCCGGAATTTTTCGAATATGCTGCTCTTCAGGAAGTCTTGCATATACGCTTCATACTCACCCCGATAGGTTTCCGGAGGGGTGGAATGCCCGGTTTTCTCCAGCAGGTTCTTGAAGATGTGTTCGTGTTTGAATTCTTCATCCGCCAGGTATTGAAACAACTTCAAGATTTCAGCTTCATCCATTTTTTTCATGGTTTGGACGTAAAATTTGTACCCTTCCTGTTCTATCTTAATGGCAAATTGGAGAATTTCTCCGGTGTTCAATAACTTTCCCATTTGCGACTCCTTGATCTGTACCCATTCTAACATCACGACCTGGAATAGTCAATTTAACCGGTTGACAACCAGCCGGAGAAGTTTTAATATAGAGAAAATAAATGGATGAAGGAGGCGGCATGGGTTTTTTGGATAACAAAATCAAAGACGAATTAACGCAGGTTTTCAAGGGATTAAAAAAAGAGGTAACCATCAAGTATTTTACCCAGGAAATCGAATGCCAGTTCTGCAAGGATACCAAGTCCATGTTGCAGGAGTTGAAACAGATTTCGGATAAAATCAAACTGGAGATATACGATTTTGTCAAAGATAAAGCCTTGGCCGGGAAACTCGGGGTGGATAAAATCCCGGCGGTGGTGGTGATGGATGATACCGATTATGGGATAAAATTTTACGGGATTCCGGCCGGTTATGAATTCGGTTCGCTGATTGAGGCCATCAAAATGGTCTCCACCGGTGAAACCACGCTTAATGACGAGTCAAAAACATTTCTTGATTCCCTTCAAAAGGATATCCACCTTCAGGTTTTTGTGACCCCAACCTGTCCTTACTGTCAGGGGGCGGTGATTCTGGCTCACCGGATGGCGTTTTACAGCCCTCGGGTCAGGGCCGATATGATCGAGGCCACCGAGTTTCCCCATCTCTCCCAGAAATATCAGGTCATGGGTGTTCCCAGGACGGTTATCAATGAGACCGTATTTCAGGAAGGAGCGGCACCCGAGAATTTAATCATCAATAAAATCAAGTCGGTTTTATAGCCGAATAAATTTATTTCTCTTGAACCCGATGGAATGCTTTTGAATTGAAATGGATGATTTCAGGATGGCGGTCTTATCGGATATCCACGGGAACCGGTGGGCCCTGGAAGCGGTCCTCGCCGATATCAAGAGACGGGGAATCAGGGAGATCGTCAACCTGGGGGACAGCCTTTACGGTCCCCTGGATCCGAAAGGAACAGCCGAAATTCTCATGGGACTGGGCCTGCCGACGGTCAGGGGCAATGAAGACCGCATTTTGGTTGAGGCTTCAAAAAACTCCGGTGAATCGGCCACGTTCCGGCTGGTCCTGGATTCCCTATCTGGGGATATTTTCCGGTGGTTAAACAGTCAGCTTTTGACCATGGCCTTTCGGGATCAGTTTTTCCTTTGCCACGGTACTCCGTTTTGCGACAGCGAATACCTTTTGCTTGAGGTTAGAAAGGAGGGGGTGTCGCTGAGAAAGAGGGAAGATTTAATGGCCAGAACCGCTGCTGTAAATCAGCCGGTCATTCTCTGCGGCCACGACCATCTTTCCCATATCATCAGCCTTTCTGGTGAAAAACTCATTGTCAATCCAGGCAGTGTGGGATTGCCGGCTTATTCGGATGATGACCCCCATCCCCACCGGATGGAAACCGGAACTCCCCATGCCCGGTACGCCGTTGTCAGCCGGATAGAGTCGGGCTGGCTGGCAGAAGATATTGCCGTGCCTTACCCGTGGGAAATTGCCGCCTCGGTTGCCGGAGAAAACGGAAGGCCGGACTGGGCGCGGTGGCTGATTTCCGGCCGGGCTGATGTCCTGTGACAGCCTCCATGTCATGGGCGTGGCAAAAAAGGGAAGTGACAAAAAAAGGAGATGACAAATTGAAATACCATCACGTCGGAATTCCCTCCAAGGTTCCCCGGGAGGGGGAAATTTTTCTTGCGGAGTATAAAATTTATGCAACCGATGACCAATCCAATCCCTATGGCATCCAGTGGATGCGCTACTTGCCGGATTGCCCGCTGCCCGAAGTGGTCAAAACCGTATCCCATGTGGCCTTTGAAGTTGATGACCTGGAGCAGGCCATCCGGGGGAAGCGGGTTATCATCGAACCCAACAGCCCTTCCCCGGGTGTAAGGGTGGCCTTTATTCTGGAAGACGGCGCGCCGGTGGAATTTCTGGAATTTGAAAAAAAAATAAAAATAAACCATGATTCCGGTAAGGAATACCAAACTGTCCGGGCCGGTTTCGGTCGCGAACGGGATATATAAATGAGAAAACAGGAGGATGTTACATGAAGAGAATGTATTTTATTCTGGCTTTTTTCGGTTTCGTGATTCCCTATTATTTCTTTATCCGGTTTCTGCTTACTGCCGGCGCGGACCCGGTGGAAATGGGAAATCAGCTGTTTGCCAGCGACATCTCGACTTTCTTTGCCGTGGACCTGTTTATCGCTGCCGTGGTTTTTCTAATATTTTCGTACTTCAACAGCCGGAAACTGGGAATGAGGAAATGGTGGGTCTATCTCCTGGCCACCCTGATTATCGGGCCCTCTTTTTCCATTCCCCTTTACCTGGGGATCCGTGAAGATTTCCTATAGGATGTCGGGTGAGTTTACGACCTTAATTTCTTATAAGTTTATTTATGGTGTGATTGATTTGAATAAATTTTAGGATTAAAATAGATTATAAATGAATTTAAATTCTTTTTTGTGTGCTCCTAATAAGCCGTTCCTGAACGGAGGACAAGATGGTTGAGATTTTAAGAAAAAAATTGGATATGGATTTTAACCAGGGCGTAAAACATGTGGAGGAAATTGTCAGGGAACAGGGATTCAGCCACCTGCTGACCAAGAACATTCATGAAATTTTCAAACTGAAACTCGGTCCCGGCACCTATTCCAAATACGCCATCATCCTGGTCTGCGGAGCCGAATATGCCAAGGCGGCGCTGGACGTTTCCAAAAATGTGGGGCTGCTGTTTCCCTGCAGTTTTATTGTTTTCGAGGAGGACAGCCAGGTATGGGTGGAACATGTTTCCATCATGAAGGTGGCAGCCAAGATCGGGTTGGCCCCGGGCAAGAAAATGAAACCGGTGATTGAACTCACCTCCCAGGCCGTGAAAGCCGCCTGGGATAAGTTTTAATTCAATTCAAATTTCATGATTCCGGAATTGCCTACCGAAAAACTTTATTACCGGGATCCCGGCCAGTCAGAATTTGAAGCCCGTATCCTTGAGGTGCGGAAAACGGGAAAATGGTGGGAGGTGATCCTGGATAAAACCTGTTTTTATCCGGAAGGAGGGGGGCAACCGGCTGATAAGGGCCTGATCAATGAGGTACCGGTACTTGATGTCCGGAAAAGCGGGGAAACGGTTATTCATGTCCTGCCCGAAAATCCCGGGGAAGGAGCGGTCAAAGGTAAAATCGATATGAATTGGCGTCGGGATTTCATGCAGCAGCATACCGGCCAGCATATTATCTCCGCCGCCCTCTGGCAGATCAAAGGTTTTCGGACCGTCTCGGTTCATATGGGGGCCGATTATACCACCATTGAAATCGATGCCCCGGATATTTCCGACGAGACACTCTTCAAGGGTGAAACCTTGGCCAACGAGATTATCATGCGGGATCTGCCGGTGCATTTTATCCAGGCCAACTCCGAGGAATTGGAGCGGTATAATCTTCGCAAACCCTGTCCGGTCGAAGAGCGGATTCGGCTGGTTAAAATCGGGGACTTCGATTGTGTGGGTTGCGGCGGGCTTCATTTCGAGAGGACCGGCATGGTGGGCCTGGTAAAAGCGGTGGCCCGGGAAAAAATACGGGGCAATACCCGAATCACCTGGATGATCGGCAGGAGGGCTTTCGAAGATTACCGGAATAAACATGAAATTGTCGTTGATCTGAAGTCTTTGCTGGAGACCGAGATGGAGATTCTCGTCCGGAAAACCGCGGATCTAAAAAATGAACTGGGCATCAGCCAGAAAAAAAACAACCTTCTAACAAATCAGCTTGCTGATATTTTATCCCGCAATCTTTATGAGAGATCTTTGCTCCCAACCGGTTCCGGATTTAGCGTGATTACCGAATCCTGGCAGGATGCCGATGACCGGTTGATCAAGAAAATCATGAAAAACCTGATAAACCGGGAAAATGTAATTGCCTGTCTGCTCAATATCGGTTTTGAAAAAGTGCAGTGGAGCATCGGTTGTTCTCAAGGCATTGATTTTCCGTTTGAAAATTTCAAGGCAAAACTGATGGCTGTCATCGACGGAAAAGGCGGCGGCCGTTTTCCACTCTGGCAGGGCACCGGCTCCAAACCCGGGCAGTCGGATGAATTTTTAATGGTATTTGTCAAACTGGTAGAAGGGATCTGATCAGGCCGTCAGGACCGGTTCCGCAGTTTGAACCGCTGGATCTTGCCGGTGGTGCTTTTGGGGAGAGCATCCGTAAATTCGATCCATCGGGGGTATTTATACTTGGCCATCTTCTCCCTGGCGAATTTCTTTAATTCTTCCGCCAATTCCGCCGATGGCTTTTCGCCCTGGTGCAGCACCACGTAGGCTTTCGGTTTTGTCAATCCCTTTTCATCCGGACATCCGATCACCGCGCATTCCAGCACCTGGGGATGGGCGCACAGGGTATTTTCCACCTCTACCGGTGAAACCCAGATACCGCCCACTTTCAGCATATCGTCCGTCCGTCCGGAGCACCAGTAGTAACCGTCTTCATCTTGATAATATTTGTCGCCGGTATTGATCCATTCCCCCACCATGGTTTTCCGGGTTTTTTCCCGTTTGTGCCAGTAGAGCTGGGCGGCTGAATCCCCTTTTACCATCAGGGTTCCCAGTTCCCCCCGGGGAACTTCCAGGCCGGAGTCGTCCACGATCTTGCACTCGTAACCCGGGACCGGTTTGCCGGTGGAGCCAGGTTTGACTTCTCCCATGCGGTTGGAGATAAAAATATGGAGCATTTCGGTCGAACCGATGCCATCGAGAATTTCAACGCCGAATCTTTCCTTCCATCTGGAATACAGAGCGGGAGGCAGCGCTTCTCCTGCCGAAACGCAGACCCGTAAAGACGAGAGTTCATGATTGCCATCGGGATCCGGTTTGGCCCCGGATTTTTTGTCCCGAATTTCCTGGTATTCAAGCATTTTCCCGTAAAGCGTGGGCACACCGAAGAAGACCGTGGGCTTGAATTCCCGTAAAATGGCAAAAACGCCTTCCGCGGTAGGGCTTTCCAGACTCAGGACCGCCGAAGCGCCAACTGCCAGGGGAAAATACATGGCGTTTCCCAGTCCATAGGCAAAAAAGAGCCGGGCCGCCGAATAGCAGATATCATTTTCCGTCAGTTTCAGAATGCCTTTGGCATAGGCATCGGATGTCACCACCATGTCTTTCTGGGAATGGACCGCACCTTTCGGGGATCCGGTGCTGCCCGAACTGTACAACCAGAAGGCGGCATCATCAACCGTGGTGGCTGCCGGTTTAATGGTGGACGGGGACCTTTTGTATTTCTGTCTGAAGGGAATCCGGGCGCCATCTTTCTCGGAAATAACGATCAGGTCCCGGAGGTACAACAAATCTCCCTTTATTTGGTTGATGATCGGAAGCAATTCTTCGGAAACCACCAGCACCCGGGCCCGTGAATCATTCAGGTAATACTCGTAATCTTCGGGCATCATCATGGTGTTTACCGGAACCGGGATGGCGCCGATTTTGATGGCTCCCCAGTAAATCGCGTAAAACTGGGGAATGTCCAGCATGAGCAGCAGAATCCTGTCCTCGATGCGAACCCCGAGATTGATCAGGGCATTGGCGGTTTTGTTCACCATTTTTTCCAGGTCATTGTAGGAATATTTTCTCAAGCGGGTGGAAATGGCAATTTTATGGCCCCTTCCCTGACGAATATTGCGGTCGATGAAATAATCCGCGGCATTAAACAATTCGACCCGGGCCTCATTCATGGGTAGACCTCCTTGTCCGTTGATTTGGGCGTCTGCCTGTTCCGGCAATCAAACCCATCCGAATGCAGTGCCGATGTCTATTTTACCTGAAAAATCAGCGGGGTTCAATATCGCTGCCAATCTGGGGTTTCAATTTTCCGTCTTTGCTATCCGGTCAATCAATTCTCTTTGGATGGTCTTTCCCCGGTCCCCGGCATACCACAGCTGGATGTTTTTTAATACCGTTTCCTTGGGCTCGACCGGGTTGGCTTTGTGGGCTTTCATCAACTGCTGGGCTGGTTCCGGTCTGGGCCCCCAGTCCCACAATTCCCTGAGATCGGGATTCCGGAGGCAGATGAGCCTGGGGATGGCTCTGGCTCCTTTGGTCAGGTATCGGTCCATGATGTGCGGATTTTCATCCCGGAGGAGAATAATCAGCTTGATCTGATCGGTTTGCCCGGCCATTTTGGCAATAACCGGGACATTCTGGGCCGCATCTCCGCACCAGGGTTCGCTCAGGAGCACCCAGTACAGCGGTCTTGACAGGTGCCGAAGCTGCTCAATGGTTTCCGGTTCCAATTGGATAGTCCGGTTCAGCCTTTCCATCCGGTGCAGGTTCAATTTGGTATAGCCGACCAGCGAAGGCGAATCATTCGAACAGGTTGTTTTTCCCTGGGACAACAATTCCCGGGTCAACTCAAGATATTCGGAATAGCTGATTCCCCGCTCGATGGTTTTTAAATCAATAAATTTTGCCTTCCCTGCTTTTTCCGAAATTATTGGTTGAACAAAAGGATCAAATACAAAAATTACTTCTTTTGCCTTAACTATATCTCCAATACTCCTATACATTATTGAACCAGGTTCTACAACAACTTCTTGCGGTTGGGTTGTAATATAAAGTTTATTTCCATATATTTTTGCATATCCTACTTCATTTGAAATTGTTTCTTCTCCTTTTTTATCTACAAAAAGCTTTTTACCTATAACTACTTTTTCTTCATGTTTCACTTTTACTTTACAATCTTTAATATTAAATTCATGATTAAT
>CAZOWT010000113.1:0-9507 GCA_964583345.1 uncultured Clostridia bacterium | reverse complement strand
AGCTTGAATTCGGGCCCCGGGCTCTGGGATCGCGCAGCATTATCGGCGACGCCCGTTCGGAAACCATGCAGTCCAGGATGAACCTGAAAATAAAATTCAGAGAGTCTTTTCGCCCGTTTGCCCCCTCTCTTCTGCAGGAAGAAACCGAAAAATACTTTGATTTCTGCCGCCCGTCACCTTATATGCTGCTGGTATACAACATCAATGATCGGCTGAGAACAGAACCGTCCGCCCGGGACCGGACACGGAAGGGCCTGGAGATGCTGAGCGTCAAAAGATCCGAACTTCCGGCAATCACCCATGTGGATTATTCAGCCCGCATCCATACCGTGGACCGGGAAACCAACCCCTACTTTTATTCGATAATCGAGGAATTTTTCAAACTGACCGGATGCCCGGTGATCATCAATACTTCGTTTAATGTCCGGGGAGAGCCGATTGTCAATTCTCCCGAAGATGCCTACAAATGTTTCCGGAGAACCAACATGGACTACCTGGTTCTGGAAAATTTCCTGGTGGAAAAACAGGAACAGGAATTCATCCACATGGATGAAAACTGGATGAAGGAGTTTCCTCTGGACTGATGAAAAAAAACGATTACAATCCCATGCAGATCAGAATTTTTTCAATCATCCTCTTTGCCCTGCTCGCATTTTTCACCACTAAAATTTATCTTCCGGATAATATCAAACTGGGATTGGCCATTTTCTCACTGGAAGGCATCTTGATTCTCCTCAGCATCCTTAAACCCCGGATTTTTTACCCGGTATTCAAAACGGCGCTGTCTTTTTCGGCTGTCATCGGTTCCATCATCTTCACCATCATTTCCTCCCTGGTTTTTCTGGTCATTCTGACACCCATCGCCCTCATCATGAGGGGGTCGGGCAAACGATTTTTAAAACATAAAATCGATAAAAATCTGGATTCGTATTATGAAGATTATGTTCCTCATGCGGGAATCGACAAACAATTTTAACAGGAGCAGGACATATGGCAAAATTGAGTGTCCTTAAAGAATTCTGGGATTTCATCAGACACCATAAAAAATTCTGGCTGATCCCCATCATCATCATTCTTCTGCTGATCGGACTGATCATCGTGCTTACCGAAGGCAGCGCAATAGCGCCCTTCATTTATACCTTGTTTTAAATCAGTCACCGGTCTAAAAAAGTATTTCAGCCCGGCGGGAATCAGCAAGCATCAAAGAAATTTTGGTTTTGAAAGTGTCAAAGGCTCATTGGCCGGTAATGGTCATGTTCCTTTCCAGTTGATCCGGATGAAACGAGGCATTCTTGGCCTCAGCCAGGGTAATCTTGTTGGATTCGACCAATTCGACCAGATGCTGATCAAAGGTCTGCATACCCAGATCTTTATTTTTTTCCATGTATTTCGGGACTTCGTGGGTTTTTTCCGGATTTTTAATACATACCTCGATGGTTTTGTTGACAATCAGGACCTCGCAGGCCGGAAGCATGGCGGTTCCTTCCTTGTTAATCAGCAGTTTCAATGAAATTACGGCCATCAGATTCTCCGACAGCCGCTGCCTCAGGTTCTGCTGTTCTTCATGCGGAAAAAATCCCAGCAACCGTCCGAAAGTGCGCAATACATCCGGGGTGTGAATCGAACCCATTACCAGATGACCGGTTTCGGCTGCTTTCAGGCAGGTGTCAACCGTCTGGATATCCCTCAGCTCCCCGACCATGATTACATCCGGATCCTGCCTCAATGCGCCCCTCAGAGCCGTATCAAAGGATTCCGTGTCCGTACCCACTTCACGCTGGGAAATAATGGAACTGTTATTTTTAAAAATAAATTCGATGGGATCCTCAATGGTAACGATATGGCAGTGGCGGGTCTTGTTTATATGATTGATCATGGCTGCCAGGGTAGTTGATTTCCCCATTCCGGTGGCTCCGGTAACCAGTACCAGACCGCATCTTAAATCCGATATCCGCCCCAGGACCGGTGGTAAATTCAATTCGGTAAAACTGCGAATTTCAAAGGGAATTACGCGCAATACCGCCGCATAACGACCTTTCTGCCGGTAGACATTGACCCGGAAACGGGCAATATCGGCCAGTTCGAATGAACCGTCGTATTCCCTGATTTCTTTTCTAAAATTTTCCCGGTCCCTGATTCCGGTCAATTGCTGGCCGATTGAGACGAGATCATCAACGGTCAGGGGAGGATGTTTGATATGAATCATCTCCCCCTGGAGACGGATAACCGGAGGTTCCCCCACCTGGAAATGGATATCGGAAGCATTTTTCTGAACCGCAAAAGACAGTATATTTTTTAAATTGACTTCAGCCATGTAACCTCCAAATCACTTCTTAAAAAAGTCCAAAACGAACTGTCAAAAACATGTCATTATTTTTTATTTTATCACACCCGGATCATTTTTATCAAATAAAAATGATTTTTGCGGAAGTCCAGACAAATCACAGAGTCAGATAGGGCCATCCCCAACTCATCGGAAGCCTTCCTAAAGCAGCAGAAAAAACTGTAACCATTCCCGGTTTCCCGAGTATATCCAAACATAAAGCATTTTATCGAATATTTTTTTAGGAGAAAAACATGAAGAAAATCATCATGATGCTTTTGCTTTTTTTATGGATCTGGTTTCAGCTGGGCTCAGCAGAGAAGATTCAGGGCAACTGGCATGCAGAAATTGACGGTGTCCTGATTCAAATGAGGATGTCCTTAATCCGGCAGGACTGCGGTGAATGGAATACGCGCCAGAAGTTCAATTTAAAAAACTTCAGCGGTCTGGAAACCGGGGGTGAGCAATCCTTCAAATTGAAGCGCGAAGCCGGAACGATTATATTTTCCGGGAAATTCCAGGGGGAAAAAGGCTCCGGCCACTTCGAGTTCCAGCCAAACCCTGAATTCCGTTCCTTTCTGGCTAAAAAAGGTTTCCCCGATGTCAAGGATTTAAAACTGTTCTCACTGTGCCTGTTTGATGTCACCAGCGATTATGTCGAAAGCCTCCATAACCTGGGATACGGAGATATTTCTCTTTCCAAACTCATTGCCTTTGCGGTTCATCGCATATCAATCAATTATATCAAGACCTTGCACAAACTGGGTTATGCGGATATTTCTTCTTCCAACCTGATAGCGTTCGCGGTACATGACATCACTCCGGAATTTATCAAATCCATGAATGACCTGGATTTCAAAAATTTGTCCTGCTCCGAACTGATTGCCTTTGCCATTCACAACATCAGCGTTGATTTCGTGAAATCGCTCACCCGGTTGGGTTACCGGGACATATCACCGCCCAACCTGATCTTATTCAGTGTCCACGGGATCACTCCCGAATTCATAGAATCATTAAAAAAACTGGGTTACCGGGATATCTTTCCTTCGGGACTCATTTCCTTTGCCGTGCACCGGGTCACCCCGGAATTCATCCGTTCCGTTCACGAACTGGGATACGCGGATATTTCCACTTCCCAGTTGATTTCCTTCCGCATTCACCGGGTCACCCCTGATTTTATTCGTGAGGTTCACCGCCTGGGCTACCGGGATATTTCCCCATCCACCCTGATCAGCTTCCGCATTCATGGCATCGACAGGGAATTCATTGAAAAGATACAGAAGCAGCGGGGAAAAGACATTTCTCCGGAAAAACTCATCAGTTACCGGATCCATTGCTGCGATTAGCGCCATTTATTGGCAAATTAAACCATTCCTTCACGGGTTTCGTAAAAATGGTGTTTGAAAGAAAAGTGAAGGAGGATTGCATGTTCAAGAAAAATCGGCTCTTTGTGATATTTGTTTGCAGCCTGATCATGGCCGCGGGAAATCTTCTGGCCGGTGAAGTAAAGGGCGCATTTGACCTGACCGACCCGAACCTGTGGACTCCCCATGGGAAACAGGTGGAAGTGGTCAACTACCAGGGGAAACCGGCCCTGCAGATCAAACCGAACATGGGCCAGGGGTATGCCCTGCTGAAGGTTGTTGAATTTGAAAATGGTGTCATCGAAGTGGATATCGCCGCACTCCCCTATTTCACCGGCATCGTGTTCCGCCTGACCAGTGACAACGATTACGAGGCCGTCTATTTTCGGCCCCAGAACTCGCGACATGCTGATCCCGAAAAACGCAAACACACGGTGCAGTACATCTCCCACCCAGATCATACCTGGCACTTTTTAAGACAAAATTTTCCTGATCAATACGAAGGCAGTCAGGATATCTCCCCGGGCGAATGGTTTCATGTCAGACTGGAAGTGAGCGGAACCAGTGCCCGGGTCTATGTTAATGATGCAGAAACACCCTGTCTGGTGGTCAACGATTTAAAACACGGAAGTCGAAAAGGCTCGGTGGGTGTCTGGACTGGCAACACCTCGGGCGGCACCTTTGCCAATTTCACAATGAAAGCCCTCCCAGGTTCCCAGAATAAAGAAAATGATATCGTCTATAAATCGGAACAGAATTAGCTGTTTGATATTTTTTCCAAACGGCGGTCGGTCCGGACCTACAAATCCGGCATGGTCCCGGAAGCACACCTCAGAAAAATTCTGGAAATCACCTGCTCAGTCCCCACGGCCGGCAATCAGCAGCCCTGGAAGTTTCTGGTGGTCAGAAACCAGGGAAAACTGGATGAATTGAAAAACGCCTGTATCGACAATTCCATGAACCGGTTTAACTTGAAATTGTTCCCTTATCCCGTATAATAGAAGGGAATTATCCGGCAGGAATCGAACATGCGAACCCGACCAACTTTCCTATTTCTGCTCCTTATCCTGTGTTTCGGCGTTTTGATTTTCACGGAAGATGGATTTGCCCGCAAATCGGATAATTCGAAAAAACGGAAAACTGAAAAGTCTGCATATCAAATGAAATTCCTGCCTCTTCCGGTGCTGTTTTACCGTCCGGAAACCTCAATGGCATTCGGGGCTCAGATCAAGACCATTTTCCGGACCGGAAAGAAACAGGAATCAGCCAGGCCGTCAACCATTGTTCCGGAAGTGATTTACACCCTGAATAAACAGTTTATTTCCAAACTGGCTTCTGAAATTTACCTGGACAAGGACCAATGGCGGCTCAAATCATATCTGGATTTCCGGAAATTCCCTGACCTGTTTTTCGGCATCGGAAACCTGACAGATCCGGAATCCGAAGAAACCTTCACCTCCCGGTCCTGGGAAATCATTCTTGGAATCGAGCGTCATATCGGTTCCGGATTTCATGTCGGAGCGCACTATCATTTCAATCACTGGAGCCTGAAGGAAACGGAAAGCGGGAAATTGCTGGACAGCGACACTATTCCGGGAAGTGAGGGCGGAAATGTTTCCGGGGCGGGGATCCGGCTGGTTTACGATACCCGTGATCATATCTTTTATCCCCGAAAAGGGGAATGGTTTTCCCTCATATTTACCGATTACCGGGATTTTCTGGGAAGCTGTTTTAATTATTCAGATTTTACCATGGATCTGAGGAAATACCTGGCCATTGCCCGCTCCCAGGTTATGGTCTTTCAACTGCTGCTAAAATCACAGAGCGGTACGGTACCTTTCCCCCTACTTGCCATGCTGGGAGGTTCGCACCTGCTTCGCGGATATTACACCGGCCGTTTTCGGGACAAAAATCTTCTGGTCCTGCAGGCGGAATGGCGTTGTCCGCTATTCTGGCGGATCGGGCTTTCGGTATTTGCCGGAATGGGCCAGGTAGCCGACCGTTTTTCGCACCTGAATGCGGGAAATTTCCATTACTCAACGGGACTCGGTCTCCGGCTACTCTACAACCGGAAAGAATCCATCCACGCCCGGATGGACTTTGCACTTGGAAAAGACAGTAGCGGAATTTACATGGAGGGTGACGAGTCCTTCTAGCTTCCGGCTTTTTTTTCCCTGAATTCCAGGACCGGCAGCCCGGCAATGCCATAGTTTTCAAAAGCCATCTCCGTGATGATCACCCGCACCCGTTCCGGAGGAATCTTCAGGGTTGAAGTGATGGATTCGGTTACCTTCCTGATTAATTCTTTTTTTTCCCGCGGGTTGCGGCCTTCCAGCATATGAATATCCACAATAGGCATCTGAATCTCCTTTGGATAAATTAAATTCCAAAAAAAATCATCCATGAATAAAAAATATTATAAAATAATGACGCGTTAATATCAAAACCAAAAAATTCCTTGTCATTATCCTGAATTCTGTTAAAATGATATCCGGCTGAAATGAACAGCCGGTGTTGAAGGAACCCAATAACATGACCAAAACGGAATTGCTCGAACGCCTCAAAGATTCGGTGCTCCTGTTTGACGGCGCCATGGGGACCATGCTCTACGCCAAAGGTATTTTTATCAACCAGTGTTTTGATGAACTAAACCTCTCCAGGCCCGACCTGGTCAAAGAGATTCACCGGGAATATGTGAATGCCGGCGCAGATTGCATCGAGACCAACACCTTCGGCGCCAACAGCTTCAAACTCGGCAAACACGGTTTTAATGACCGGGTTGAGGCCATCAATACCGCCGGAGCCCGGCTGGCCCGGGAAATTGCGGGCGACAACATTCTGGTGGCCGGTTCCATGGGCCCGCTGGGAATCCAGCTCGAACCCTGGGGACCAACTTCATTTCAGGAAGCCCGCAATGCCTTTAAACAACAGGCCCGGGCATTGGCCGACGGAGGCGTTGACCTGTTCATCCTGGAAACCTTTCTTGATCTCTCCGAGATTCGGCAGGGCCTTCTGGCCATCAAGGAAGTATGCGATCTGCCGGTGATCACCTCCATGACCATCGGTGATGATGGAAAATCCCTGTTTGGAACCGAACCGCAAACCTTCACCCGCCAGCTTGATCAGTGGGGCTCCGATGTCATCGGGCTGAACTGCAGTGTCGGGCCGCAGATGATGATGGAAACACTGGAAAAAATATTCAAAGTCACCTCCAAACCCATCATGATCATGCCCAATGCCGGCATTCCCAAGATGGTGGAAGGCCGCAACTTTTACCTGGCCTCAGGTGAATACATGGCCGAATATGCCCGCCGGTTCATTCAGGCCGGGGCAAAAATCGTCGGCGGGTGCTGCGGCACCACACCGCAATATATCCGGTCCATGAGAAACGCCATTCGTTCAATTATCCCTCAAAAAAAGCAGACCGTGACCCGCATCAGCAGAGAAATTCAGGAAAAAATCCCGCCGGTGCCAATGAAAAACAAATCGAAACTGGGTGAAAAAATTTCACGCCGCCATTTTGTCACCACAGTTGAAATCGTTCCGCCGCGCGGATCAGATCCCACCCGGGTTTTGAATTCGGTGAAATTATTGAAAGACAACCGGGTGGATGCGGTCAATATTCCCGACGGCCCACGGGCCCGATCCAGGATGAGCGCCCCCTTCATCGGTATCCTCATCGAAAACCGGATCGGAATGGAAACCATCCTTCACTATACCTGCCGGGACCGGAATTTGCTGGGCATGATGTCGGATATGATCGGCCTCAATGCGGTGGGTATAAAAAATTTACTGATCATTACCGGAGATCCGCCCAAAATGGGCGATTTTCCCGATGCCTCTGCGGTTTTTGATGTGGATTCCATCGGTTTGACCAACATGGTCAACCATTTAAACCAGGGCATTGACCTGGGAGGAAACAGCATTGGGAAACCAACCGGATACCTGATCGGTGTGGGCGTAAACCCGGGTGCCATTGATATTGAACGGGAAATCCGGCGTTTCGAATGGAAGGTCAAGGCCGGAGCCGAATACGCCATTACCCAGCCCATTTTCGATCTCTCCCGGTTCCGTGATTTTCTTGAAAAAATAAACCATGTCCGAATTCCCATCCTGGCCGGAATCTGGCCCCTGATCAGCCTAAGGAATGCCGAATTCATGAACAACGAGGTACCCGGGGCCTCGGTTCCCGGAGAAATCATGGAAAGGTTGCAAAAAGCCGACCGGAAAAACCAAGCCCTGGAGGAAGGCATGGAAATCGCCCGGGAAATGATCCTCAGTGTAAGGGACCTGGTTCAGGGGATTCAGGTTTCCGCCCCATTCGGAAAGGTTAGTCACGCCCTGGAAGTGTTGTCCGTTCTGGACAAGCAATCGTAAATCGTGAGTTGTAAGTCTTGAATCGTGAAAATAAGAAATCTGATGGATGAGTGAATGAGTGGAAGAGGAAAAGATTATTTTTTTTTCATATAAACCCATCCTCTTATCAACCCATCAACAAGTATATTTTAAGAATCTGGTCGCGGGATGCGGGTTGCGGATAGTGGGTAGACACCGACCCTGACCACTGATCACTGAATCCCTAACTCTTTACTCTCTATCAACTGAACCACCAGGTTTTCTTCATTCAACCATGCGCTCATACATTCATGCAGCCACTTTATTTTTTCTTTACCTCCACCTTTGCCTTTACCTAAGTTGTAAGGGAGGAAGTTGTACTGGGCTTTTATAAATTCCGGATCACACCCTGTTGAACCAGCATATTGGCATCCAGAATATCATCGCAACCGGAAACCCGTTTAATGGCTTCATCGAGTTCGGCAAGCAGATTCTCTTTGTCCATCGGGAGCCTGCCATCCACGCCGCGATAGATGATCCCCTCAGCGGCCCATAGATAATTGGTCACATGATCGCTGGCCAGCTCGCAGTTTGTTAACTCAAGTTTTTCGATCAGCCTCCGGGTTTCCTTCAGGCGGGATAAGGGAGTTATGGTTGTAAACCTGCCGGATTGCCAGGATTCGAAAAGTGGCGCAATGGAAACCAGGGAGAGCGTCCGCAGGCGGATAAAATCCGGATTGACCCGGTTAATGACTTCCGCGGTTCCATCCGCCTGGTTTCGCCAGTTATCCTCGCCGCCGATACCGCACAGCACGTAAAAACAGAGTTCAAAACCGGAGGCCCTGGCTTTTTGCCCGCCCCGGATCATGATGTCCGGTGTAGCTCCCTTGCGAATGGACTTTAAAATATGGAGGTCTCCGGATTCCAGCCCCACATGAAGCCTGGAGAGTCCAGCCTTTTTTAACCGGTTCAACTTTTCCTGTGGCAGTCGCGCCAGGGTGTGGGCCCGGGCATAGGCGGTCAACCGCTCCGCGGACGGCAATGTCTCCCGGATCAAGGCCACGATTTCCACGATATCCGGGTGCAGGAGAATCTCGGAATCCCCGATAAATACGGTCCGGCTAAGGGGAAAAAGCTCATTGGCCAGGCCAATATCCTCTTTGATCGGTTCCAGCGGACGGAATTCGAACCCGATGTCCTTATACATGCCGCAAAATGTGCAGTGATTCCAGGGGCATCCCCGGGTTACCCGGATCAGCGCCGAATTTGCCTCGCTGGGCGGCCGGTAGGGCGGGAAATCATACATGGCCTGATTATACCTTCGATTCCGGCTGATTTCAAACCGGTTCACAACAAGCGATAAGACAAAATATAGAATTTTAGAAAGAGAATCCAGGGAGATGGGGTTCATTCACCACTTTTAGAATGACCAGTCGCTTCCGGGAATATCTCCTTCGCTAACGCCGGAAATTGCGCTCAATTTCC
>CAZOWT010000112.1:0-9536 GCA_964583345.1 uncultured Clostridia bacterium | reverse complement strand
CATATGAATACAGGGCCTGACGGATCATGGCCGGCGCCTCTGCCGCTCCCTGCATGAATGATGAATGGGCGTCAAAGGGAAAACCAACCAGGGCGACAGCAGCGGGCCACTTTTTTTTTGGTTGTTTCATGGCTCGATTCTCCTGTCTGCGGTTTTCAATTTTTGGTAATTCGAGCGTTTGTTATTGCCCGCTGATTCAGCTATTTCAAATACCGTCACATCAACCCCTGGTACATGCCGCCATCGATTAAAATGGTATCACCGGTTATGTATGAGGCCTGTTCGGAGGCCAGAAAAGCCACCAGGGCGCCGAACTCGGCTGGCTCCCCGGTTCTTTTGGCCGGAATCCGGGTCAGCAGTTTGTCAAGTGTATCCTGATACGAAACCTTGTTTTCCCTGGCCTGGGCATCCATCAATTGCCTGACGCGTTCGGTCATGAAGTAACCCGGAGCCAAGGTATTGGCGGTTATGTTCAGGTGGGCAATGGCCTGGGACAGGGTCTTGATGTAGGCCACCACACCAACCCGGGAGACATTTGAAAGGGCCAGGTTGGAAAGAGGTTGTTTGACCGAGATGGAGGCCAGGGCAATGATTCGCCCCCAGTTCTGCTCTTTCATGCCCGGCAAAAAATTTTCCACCAGATTGATGGTACTGATCAGGTTTAGTTCCAGGGCGTTTCTGAAATCAGGAGACTTGAAATCCAGGATAGAGCCTGACGGCGGGCCGCCGGCATTGGTAAAAAGTATCTGGCAACATTTAAAATGGCCAAGAACGGCCTCCCGGAACGACCGGATGCTTTCGGGGTCGGTTACATCGCAAGCATAAGACCGGATTTCCACATCATATTTCCCCCGCAAATATTTGGCGGCGGCCTGAATTCGGTCCTGATGGCGCGAGCAGATGGCCAGGCGTACGCCTTCGGAAGCCAGGGATTCGGCCGCGGCCAATCCCAATCCGCTGCTGGATGCCACCACAGCAGCCACTTTACCTTTTAATCCCAGGTTCATGACAACCTCCTTGACATGTGGCATGTATCATGTGGCATGTGGCATGTGTCATGTGACATTTGACATGCAACATGAAACATCTGACATGCAACATGTGACATGTGTCATGTTCTTTATTTGCAGATAACATCCTTCTCCAGATTGGCATTGTCTTCCTTCAATAAAAAGGGCAGCTCCTGCAAAGGGAAGGGTATCGCTGGCAGATTTATATAAAAGCCTCTGCAGAAGCAAGTGATCATATTCCATTATTCCGATCCGAGGGGTTTCCGGTTTACCGATGAAACCTTCAATATACTTTTAGCATGGGGGTGAAAAAATATCAACAACCGGATAAGCGGAATGACGGATGATGACCCCGGGCAATGTTCTCCGGGCGGCTTCCTCTTTCCGTTTAATTACTGATGATGTTTTCCGCCGCCAGCCATTCGCTTGCCATGCTCCAGTATCGGAAGCATCAGGCTCATGCACAGCCGGGCAGCATGGACCGACCCGGGAAAATTGACGATGATGGTTTTCCCTTTCATCCCGCTGAAGCCCCTGGACAATACCGAAAACTTGGTTTCCGAAAAGGATTCTCTCCTGAGCATTTCCGATATACCCGGCAATTCCAGGTCACAGATTTCCTCGGTGACCTGGGGGGTAATATCTCGCGGTGATATTCCGGTTCCGCCGCAGGTAAATACATAATCCGCCCCGACCCGGCTTAAAATGGCATTGCTGATTTTTTCCCGGTCATCCGGAACCACCTCCAGGGAAACCAGGACATCCGTCAAACCGTTCTCAATGATTTTCTTTATCTCCGGGCCGGACAGGTCCTCATATTCCCCGCGATAGGCCCGGTCAGAAACCGTAATCACCGCTATCTTCAGCACAGATTTTACCTCCCGTTAATACCCGGGCAAAAATTCCCTGGGTAGGCATGATACATTCACCGGCCGCTTCATAGATGGCACAGTGATCGTGGCAGGTCTTTCCAATCTGGGTAACCTCGAGTTCAGCCCCATTGATCCGGATTTTTTCCCCCACGCTGGCATCCGCCCATTCAACACCGCGGGTAACGATATTTTCTCCGAAATCACCGGAAGAAATTTTTATTTCCGGGTTCTTTTTTTTAAACCGGTCGACCGCTTCGGCCGAAAGAAACGACACCTGCCGGTGCCAGGTTCCGGCATGGGCATCACCGCGGATCCCCAGGTTTTCAATTAGTTCGATTTCATCAACCGGATGTTTCTGAACACCCTTTTTTTCGGAAATATTCACAGATTCGACTTTAAATTTCATCCTTTATCTTCCTTTCCAGTTTAATATCGGAAATAACCATTCCCCGGTCCACCGCCTTGCACATATCATAGATGGTCAGTGCGGCAATGGATACAGCGGTCAAGGCTTCCATTTCAATCCCGGTTTTGAACTCGCAACTTGCCCTGGAGCGGATGCCGATCCGATCCGCTTCGATAATAAAACTCACATCAATTTTATTGATCGGGATGTTGTGGCACAGGGGGATCAGGTCCGATGTCTTTTTTGCGCCACCGATAGCCGCGATCCTGGCCACCGAGAGCACATCGCCTTTCTTTATCTGGTTATTGCGGATACAGTCGATGGTTTCCTGAGCCATAAAAACCGACCCCGATGCCTGCGCTTCCCGGTACATGACCGGTTTTCCGCTGATATCCACCATGGCGGCCTTTCCATTTTCATCCACATGTGACAATTCCATCTTTCATTTACCTCCTCATTTCTTATCCGCCGATCTGCCAATTCTGCCTGACCGTACAGGAGCTGCCTTTTTCGGGCTTAAGCAGTACGGTCTTCCGGATACTCCCGGCAATGTCATCCATATTCACCGGAATTTCCAGATTGGAAAACAGGCAGGGTTTGAAATGACCGTCTGCGGTCAGGCGAATCCGGTTGCAGGATGCGCATGACAGCGGCCTTTCGGCTGCGAATCCCATTCCCATACCGGCCCGGGATTTTCTCCCGTCCAGGGAATAGTGGTTAATCCGTTGCAGAATCAATCCTTTCTGCCGGCAGAAATCCTGTAAATCCGCCACTTCATCGGTATTGATTCCGGGCATCAGAACCATATTCAGCTTGGTATTTTCAAATCCGGCATTGATAACCGCATCGATTCCCCGAAGCACATCATCCAGGATTCCGATTCGGGTAAGCTTCAGGTACTTTTCAGGATCGAGGGTATCCAGCGATATATTGATGCGATCCAGCCCGGCTGACTGCAGCTGCACAGCCAATTTATCCAGCAACACACCATTGGTGGTCAGGGTGAGTTCTTTCAATTCTTTAATCGACCGAAGCCGGGAAATCAGGCAAACGACGTCTTTTCTGACCAGAGGCTCCCCTCCGGTCAAGCGGATTTTCTTAATCCCCAGCCTCACCGCCCCTCTGGCAATGGCCACCATACCTTCATATGACAGAATATCCCGGTGTCTCTTCAAAGCAATCCCCTGTTCGGGCATGCAATAAATGCACCGCAGATTGCACCGGTCGGTGACCGAAATTCGCAGGTAATCGATTTTCCGGTTAAAGCGATCGAACATCGACTTCAGCTCCCATTTTTATTTCTTTCACCCCGGCCGGTATCTCCAGAAGACCATTAGCCTTTGAAAAGGCATATATGTGAGCAGAACCGTGATATTCAAGGATTTCAACCATTCCGTTCTGGTAGCGCACCGGGATAAAGGCGGTACGGCTGGCTTTGCTTCTATTAAAGCCCTGCAGCAGGGTTCCCTTCACCAGGGGCTGGATAAAGTCGTGGCCCATCATGCGGTACAAAAAAGGCTTCACCAGCGCCTCGAAAACCACAAAGGTTGAAACCGGATTCCCGGGCATTCCGAAGACAAACCGCTTCCCCTGCCGGCCAAAGACAGTGGGTTTACCGGGTTTTATGGAAATTTTTTGGAACAGCAGCTCGAATCCGGCTGCTTCCAGAATACCGGGGACATAATCAAAATCTCCCACAGATACCCCGCCGGAAACCAGGATGATATCACTGCTTTTTTGCAGTTTTTTAATTTTCTCCCGAATAGCCTTCCGGCTATCCGATACAATGCCCCTATAATAAACATCCAGGCCCAGACTCATCAACTGGGCCGATAATGAATAGGCATTGCTGTTAAATATCTGCCCCGGCTCCAGGATTTTCCCCGGTTCAATGATTTCCTCGCCGGTAACCAGGAGACCGATTTTCGGCCTCATGAATACCTCCAGCCGGTCGATGCCCATTGAGGCAATAATACCGATATCGGCTGGATTTAACCGGTCACCGCTTTTCAGCAAACAGGTTCCGATTCTGACATCCTCGCCCCGATAACAGATATTGTCGGCCGGATCATCCTCAATAACGGTCATGAAACCATTTTCCGACCGGGTAACCTCTCTCTTTATTACCCGGTCGGCTCCCTCCGGAAGCATGGCACCGGTCATGATTTTAGCGCAGCTTCCCTTTCGAATCCGTTTTACCGGGACTCTGCCCGCAGGAATCACCTCTATGATTTCAAAGCGATCCGAATCATCGGCGGATGAAACCGCGTACCCATCCATGGCGGATTTGTCAAAAGGAGGCATGTTCACCGTTGCCAGGATTTCCCCGGCCAGAATCCGGTTGCAGGCCCCGGCCAAATTCACGGTCTCGGTTGCCGGATAAACCTTTACTTCAGACAGAATCCGGAGCGCGTCATGAACCGGAATCATGATTCCCTCCCGAAAAAAAAGGCAAAACAGCCGATATAAAAAAAATCATTCATGTTTGAACACCTTGATCGACGATACCTTGAAGGTGGCCCAGAGACGGTCACCGGGCTTTATCCTCATTTCCTCGCAGGATTTTCTGGTGATTTCAACCACCATATCAAAACCGACATCCAGGGTGACATCCGAAACCGATGACTTCTTCACCACCTTGAGCACCTTCCCCAAAAAGGCATTTCTGGCCGATGATTGAATTCTTTTCCTGGAGATGATGATATCATCGGCCCGGATGGCAATGGCGGCAAAGTCGGCCCTATTGGCCGGGACAGCCACGGATAACCCGTTAACCTTCATCCTGCCGTTGCGGATAGACCCGCTGAAAACATTCCGGTACCCGAGAAAATCCGCCACCTCCCGGCTTCGGGGATGATTGAAAACCTCGTCCGGTTTCCCGCATTGAACGATTCTGCCCTCCATCAGAATGGCCATGCGGTCGGCCAGCGACAGCGCCTCTTCAAAATCATGGGTCACATGAATGAAGGTGGAGGGTGATTCGCGGTGAAGATTTAAAAATATATTACGGGTTTTCAGCCTTAAACTTCGATCCAGTGAGGCTGTGGGTTCATCGAAAAGGAAAAGGTCGGGTGAAATGGCCAGCGCCCGGGCAATGGCTACCCGCTGCTTTTCACCACCGGAAAGATGAGCGGTTCTGCGATTCAAGAGCGGCAGAATGTCCAGCCTCCGGGCCGTACCTTCAACTTTCTTCCGGATTTCAGGTTTCCCGGTTTTCCTGATTTTCAGGCCGTAGGCGATGTTATCAAAAACATTGAGATGGGGAAACAGCCAGTAATCCTGATAGATAAAGCCGATTTTTTTCTGGTCCACTCCCCTGATTTGACCCGAATCCGGCCTGACCAGACCCGCTATTATTTCAAGTATCAGGGTCTTGCCCGCACCGCTGGGTCCCAGGATGACAAAAAATTCATTCTGCCGGACCTCCAGGTCAATATCCAGTAGATTGAAATCCATGAATGACTTGTTGATGTGCTCCAGCGCAATATTCATTTGTCTTCCAGAATCCTCATGACAACAAAAATAACCAGACTGATCAGGATGAGCAGCACGGTAACCGGCAGCGCGTACCGCAACCCGAAGTTCTGGAAACGCTCAAAAATCAGTACCGGCGCGGTCATCGGATGATAGGCCAGGATGACCACCGCACCGAACTCCGAAATTCCCCTGCCCCACATCATGATGGAACCGGAAAAAATGGATTTTTTTACCAGGGGAAGGCTGATGGTCCGGAAGGCCTTCCACCCGCTGGCACCCAGGGTAACCGCGGTCTTTTCGTACCGTTCGTCGATGAGTTTGAATCCGGATTTAACCGCA
Organism: uncultured Clostridia bacterium; assembly: GCA_964583345.1. Lineage (GTDB taxonomy): Bacteria > Acidobacteriota > Aminicenantia > UBA2199 > UBA2199 > CAZOWT01. Next base: position 3,432 of record CAZOWT010000112.1, on the reverse strand, counting down.
TTCACCAGGAAAGGAACAGAAACAAAAAACATGCCCATGGCAATGGCAGCCTCGGTCCCGATCACCTGTAAACCGGAGATTTTCGAAAAAAAGGAATTCCTCCCCCAAACCGTCAGCAGGGCAATACCGGCTGCTGTGTGGGGGATAATGACCGGGATATCGATCAGGCCTTCCAGTACCTTCTTGCCCGGGAAACGTTTCCTGGCCAGCAAATACGCCAGTGGAACCCCGGAAAAAAGCGCGGCAACCGTGGCCCAGAGTGAAGCCCTGAGGGTCAAGGCAATTGACGCGGTGACTTCTGGTTCCCGGGCGGTTTGAATGATGGTTGATAAATCCGATGACAACAGAATTTTCAATACAGGAACGGCTATAAACAGAACCAGCAACAAACCCAGAACCGAAAAAACAAACCTGAATTTCATTTTTCAAAAAAAATTTTCAACGCCGCCGGCACTTTGTCCGGATGGTCAATCCGGGGAGGGACGATTTCCGGCTGACCGTTCTCCCGCATAATCCGCTGGCCCTCATCACCCAGTATGAATGCTATAAATTTTATCCCCCATTCCGGGTTTCGAGCCGATTTGGGAAGGGTAATGCCATAAACCATGGCCCCGCCTTTTTTCTCAATCCACTGGCCGGGTGACTTGCCACTGATCCGAACCGAAACCTGCCCATAGAAGACATCCAGGGAAGAAGATTTCAAATTGACCTCATCCGGGAAACTGATAAATTTGAAATGATGCTGGATGGCAACACTCCTGTATATGAATACATAATCCAGTTCCGAAACTTCCAGCATGGCAATCAGGTCAGTCTCCTTGGGGCGGATATTTCTATCGGGCATTTTCGCTGTCAGCCTGGAATACAGTCCCGGGCGCCGGTAATAATTCTCTGCCAGTTTCCAGGTTAGAAGCGCCCTGAATCCGCAGGGATCGGAATTGGGATCGGAATGACCGTATTGCACGCCTTCTCTCAGCAGGATATCCATCCAGTTGCCGGAATTGATTTCATTTGCGAACCGGCTGGAATCCCTGAACATCAGAACCATCTCATTGCCTGAAAAATCGATGCAGAAGTCGGCAAATTCCGGATAGAGCAGGTTACGAATAACATCGGAATCAGCCGAGACCAGGACATCGGCCTGCCTCTTTAAATCACTGACCTGTCTGGCGGCGGTACGGCTGCCGTGGGCTTCCAGCATGACCCTGACCCCGGGATTCACCGCCATGAAACGGGAAGCCATTTTATCGAAGGGAACAGACAGGGATCCGGCATGCAACACCAGGATTTCCTCTTTTTCGGAATGCCCGCATGCCAGTAAGCCAATTATTCCAATCATGAAAAAGAAAAATAAAATTTTTTTCATGTTCATCTCCTCTGGATTGGAAAAGGGATTTCAGGATATTTCTCCTTTCCAATCACGGGAGGCAATTCCGTTTCCGGAATTACCCTATCGGTTCCCCGGGCATTGAACCGCATCCCAGCCCGGAAAACTCGGAGAAACTCTCTTTATTGACGGTTCAAGAGATTATAAATGTAACAGGAATCCCCTATTTTGTCAAACATCCGCCGTTGACAGCACCCTAAACGCCGGTTTCGATGCCGAATCTGTCCGGGCTGATTCCCGAAAATTGATTTCAGGGGCCCATTTGACTAAACCGGCAAAACATAATACAATAGAATCATGAACAACACAATCAGAAGCACGACCGTTATCTGTCTAAGGCATAAAGGCGCCGTGGTCATCGGCGGTGACGGGCAGGTTTCATTTCAGAACACCGTATTGAAGCACAAGGCCAAAAAGGTCAGAAAATTATACAACAAACAGGTACTGGCCGGATTTGCCGGTTCCACATCGGACGCTTTCGCCCTCTTTCAGCGGTTTGAGGGAAAACTGGAGGAGTACCACGGAAACATTTCCCGCGCCGCCATTGAACTTTCAAAGGAATGGAGAACCGATAAAATTCTGAGGCGACTGGAAGCCATGCTGATCGTTGCCAACAAGGAAAACCTGTATATTCTTTCAGGTTCCGGAGATGTCATCGAACCGGATGAAGATATCCTGGCCATCGGGTCAGGCGGACCGTTCGCTCAGGCCGCAGCCCTGGCGTTAAAAAGATTTTCCGACCTGGATGCCAAAGCCATCGTGGAAAAATCCCTGGAAATCGCATCCGATATTTGCATCTATACCAATAAAAAATTCACCATTGAGGTTTTGTAAATGGAAAAAAATGATATCAGCATGGGAGATGAACTGACCCCGAAGGAAATCGTTTCGGAACTGGATAAGTACATCATCAGCCAGAACGATGCCAAGAAGGCGGTTGCCATCGCCCTTCGAAACCGTTATCGCCGGCAGAAACTGCCCAAGGAAATTGCCGATGATATCATTCCCAAGAATATCCTCATGATCGGACCCACCGGGGTGGGGAAAACCGAAATCGCCAGGCGGCTGGCCAAGCTGACCGGCTCTCCCTTCATTAAGGTGGAGGCATCCAAATTTACCGAAGTGGGTTATGTGGGCCGAGATGTCGAATCGATCATCAGGGACCTGATCCGAATCGCCGTGGACCTGGTCAAAGTGGAAAAAATGGAAGCCAACAAGGAGCGGGCCAAACAGAATGTTGAGGAAAAAATACTCTCGATTCTGCTCCCGGAACAGAAAAAGGTCAGGGGCCCGGCGGCAGACCTGAATATTGAGAATAAGAGTTTTCAGGAAACCAAAGAAAAATTAAGAAAAATGTTCCGGGAAGGCCTCTTGAATGACAAGGTGGTTGAGGTCGAGATTAAGTCATCCAAAACCACCCCATTCGAAATCTTTTCCAGCTCCGGTGTCGAGGAAATCGGTATCACCATCAGTGAAATGATGCCCAACATGTTCGGCGGCAACAAAAGCAAAAAGAGAAAAATGTCCGTCGGGGAGGCCGTTGAATACCTGATAAAAGATGAACAGAATCGCCTCCTGGATATGGATGAAATATCAAAAATCGCCATCAACCGGGCCGAACAGATGGGAATCGTATTCCTGGATGAAATCGATAAAATAGCCGGCCGCGAAACCAGCGGGCACGGTCCCATGGTTTCCCGAGAAGGTGTTCAGCGTGACCTTCTACCCATCATCGAAGGTACAACCGTAAATACCAAGTATGGCATGGTCAAAACCGACCACATCCTTTTTGTCGGAACCGGGGCATTTCACGTGTCAAAACCATCCGACCTGATCCCGGAACTCCAGGGCCGGTTCCCCATCCGGGTAGAACTGCTGTCACTGAGTCAGCAGGATTTCATCAAGATTCTGACCGAACCCAAGAATGCTCTCGTCAAACAGTACCAGGCCCTGATGAGCACCGAGGGACTCGATATTAAAATCACCGACGATGCCATCAAAGAAGTGGCCAAGATCGCCGAACAGATCAATTCGATTGCCGAAAA
>CAZOWT010000111.1:0-9551 GCA_964583345.1 uncultured Clostridia bacterium | reverse complement strand
GATCCTGGGCGTGGCTTCCCTGTTTCTGACCGCCATCATGGGGAAAGCGGGAACGGGATTGACGCTTCCGGTTGGAATCCTCATGGTGTTGCTGGAATTCTTGTATCATTTTCGCAAACACCGGTGGTTCAACCCGTATTATCTGATGATATTATCGCCGCTGAACCTGATCCGTTACGCCACCATCGGAGATTTTCAAATCCGGCTGGTCTGTTTCCTGGCTCTGGTTTATATCGTCACCATTGCCACTGTTCCGGGCACCCGGAAAATACCCGCGGCGGCTTCCCAATTAAAATCCATATATATCTGGCTGCTGGCATTACTGATATTTTCTTCGAGCGCCACGGCCCTATACCTCAAGGGCGTTCATCTTTCCGGTGATGAACCCCATTACCTGATGATCGCCCAGAGTATCGTCGAGGACGGCGATTTCGACCTGTCCAACAATCTGGAAAACCGGACCTACACGAGGTACCTTCCGGTTGAAATCCCGCTGCACGGTAAAATATACCGGGGTAAGGCGGTTTCCTATCACATGCCCGGGGTTTCATTTCTGCTGGTCCCCTTTTATGCCCTGTTCATTCTGTTGAACAGCCTGATACCGGCTCCGCTTTTTTTCCGGCTGGTGGCTTCCCTGATCTCTGCCTTTTTCGCTCTGGGCCTCTTTACCCTGCTTAAGCAGCAATTCCCGGAAAAAAAGATATTCGGCCTATGGTTGCTATTCCTGTGCCTCTACCCCCTGATTTTTCACGCCGTTCACCTGTACCCGGAACTGCCGGCCGCCGCCCTGATGATGTGGGCCTTCATTTTTTTCTTCGGAGAGAAAAAAAAGCCCTGGCTCTCCGGCCTGCTGATATCTCTGGTGGCCTGGTTTCATGTCAAATACTACCCGGCCCTAATCGCCCTGTCGGTGATCATGATCCTTTCAATGATAAAGAGGAAACAATGGAAATCCCTGGGTCAATTCTTCATCTTTCCATTGGCCAACCTCCTGCTGCTGCTCATTTATACCCGGACCTTGTACGGTTCATTCAATCCCGCCGCCATTTTCCCCGGTGAAAATTATTTTCTGGCTCCGTTAGCGCTGCGGATCAAAGTTCTGCTGGCTTATTTTCTGGACCAGCGCGACGGGCTCCTGTTCTACAGCCCGCTGTTTTTTCTGCTGTTTTTCGGATTCAAGGCCAAAATAAAATCGCAAAAGGTCTTCCTCTGGATTTCCATCCCCTACCTGGTATTCCACGCCTTTACCACGGTCCGGGGCGCCTACTCTCCGGCCGGAAGGCCATTGATGTTTGTCAGCTGGATTTTCATGGTCTGGATAGCCGGTTTTTATTTTCATCAACCGCACGATAATAGCCGCACCGGATTCAGAATACTGACGGGGTTCAACGTGTTCGTGCTAATCTGGCTCTTCTATTACCCGCTGTTCATGTATCAGCCGGTATTTTCCCAGACCCTGGAACGGGCAACGTCCTGGTTGATGTTTCTGGGCAGCAGCGTGATGGCAATCTGGCGGTTTTTCCCTTCGTTTCTCACCCGGAATCCGGGGCCCCACCCGGCCAACATCATCTGGATCGGCTTGATGGTCCTGCTGATCGGATTATATTACGGCAAGCGTTCGCTCCCCCGGCTTGTCGAAAAATACCGGGAACTCCTGCTCACCCTGTTGTTTCTGGTCCTTTCATTCGTTTTTTGCTTCAACCCCCACGTCCACCTCATCCCCGGCAACCGGCATGCGGACGGCCATATCGCCCTGTACAACAACTCAAAAAATTTCCGTTATATTGAGGATTTGAAAGGATTCAACATCCTGGCCGGCCAGACCTACAGGATATTCCTCGAACCCGGAACCCATTCCCTGACTTTTCTTTTTCGCAATACCGATAAAATTCAGGTTAAGGTTCACAACAAAACCAGGCTGCTGTTCCAATCCCGGGGACGGTTCAGCGATCAATTTTCCGTATCTCAATCCAGTTTAAAGACCCTAAAAATCAAGAGAAAGACCATTATTCCCCTGGAAATCACCACCCGGACCGGGGAAGCTCAATCTTTTCTGTTCATGCAAATCATCTGATTAAGACATTTTTTATAAAAAAGTTTTTCTTTCAAAATAACTCACAATATCAGATATCAGAAGCAAATCAATCCGTCTCTGAATCCGGGAGGGAGATTTCCGGGGGATTGGAAAGGATTTTGTCCAGCAAATATCGCTCGGCCATTTCCTCGATTACCAGCCAGGGCTTCTGCCGGCGGATAATTTCGGGATAGATATTCAACCCCCAATCCCAGATAAAAACCATGCTCGAAAAATGCTGGGCCAGGAAAGGCCTGAGTTCATGGATAAAAGAATCGTGCACCACCATGGCTCCGGGCAATTTGCCGGTCCGGCAGCGGGAAATCGATTTGGTCACATAGGCAGAAAGATTGACCCGGGAAACGGTCCGGGCGTAAAACGGAATTTCGGGAATCATCTCCACACTGTTTTCCCGAAGCAGGTTTTTTTCCAGAGCCATGGTCTGGGCCAGATCTCCTCCGGCCCGGTTCAGGCGGCGTATTTCAAAATCAGACAAGGGCATCGGTTTTTCATCCGCATAGAAATCATGTATATAACGGATTATCTCCCGATAGGCCGTGTATGCCCCGAAATCATTCCAGTGAGAATCGGTCTTATAATAGACGGGATATACCTCCCTGGCAGCCAGCAGCGATGGGCGTAGGTCCAGAATTTTTACCTTCGAATGCAGGCTTAGGGAGTCCATCAGCTGATCCAGCCGGGAAACCTTTCGCACCCTGTGGATATAATCAGGCATGAATTCGGGATAAATGGTACTCTTGTTCGGTACCACCACAAACAGGTATTCTATGCCCCGGGCCGATAACCATGTCCGTCTCGCTTCCAGTATCCGCGTCCAGTTCTCTAGCTCCTCCCGGCCAAAAAGAGAAACCGACCTGAAATAGTCAGTCTCATTCCGCTGCGGTGTTTCCTCGGCCATGAACAGCCAGCCCCCTTTGCCCACGGTAACCAGCGGAGTGGCAGATCTGCGGAACAGGATGAAGTGGAGCAGGCTGTTGGTTTTTATTAACAGGTTCCTCAATACAAAATGGTCATCGTAATACTTCCGGTATTCCGATAAAAAATCAGACAGGGCATCGAACCGGAATTCCGGCGCCCCGGCCAGCTGCCTCCGTTCCTGAATGGCCTGCGGTTTTACCATTGGTAAAATTGAGTTGACCAGGGGCAAATAAATCAAGAAAAGAAAAATCAACACCAGGTTCTCCAATACCCGCCTATCGAAAAACAGGCGCAGGTTTCGGAAACTTAAAACCCGCAGAAACCAAAAGAACAGACAGGCTGAAAAAAAAGCAAGCAGGTAAAAAAACCATTTCCGGCGGGCCAGCCGGTTGATGATGGTCGATATGGTCCGGGAAATTCCCAGATAGGGATCCTTGCCGTCGATGAGAAGGTGATACGACCCATTCCGGACATAATCTTTCCGGATATGGTTTTTAAAATTGAATATCTGCCTGAACGATTCCGCCGGCCAGGAATAGGCATTGAACAGGGTTTTTATGGTCACCCGCCGCATCTGTACCGAATTGGCCTGATGGCCGAGGTGAAGGCGGATTTTGCTGATGTCTGTTTTGGGCAATTTGAATACAATATCTTGAAAATTCCTATTCTGGATGATCCGGGCCTTGATTCGCCGGCCGTCAAGATCCAGTTCGAAGGCATCATTATGCTCGACCCTGGCCTGGAATATGAGCCGAACATCCATCTTCAACCGGTTCCGGTTGAAGAACGAAACCAACAGGGCCAGGACCAGGATGCTGAGCATGATTTCCAGAATGAGTCTGGCGTTTTTCCTGGCGGTTTCGATCATGGGTCGGGGCACCTAAAATCTGAAATAGATGAACGGCGTATAGGTTCCGCTGGCTAGGGCCATGACGCTGAGGACAAAAATAACCAGCAGAAAAAATTGAAAAATTACCTCATATCCGGTATGAATCCATTGCTTCCTGGCTCCGGATATTGCTGAAATTCCGGATTTTATCCTGGCGGCCAGGTTTGAAAACAGGGGAAAAGAGCCAAGCAGAGCCACACCCAGAAATACCATGACTTCTGTGTTCAAATAGAGAGCCGGGTAATACCGGATACCGTCTCCGGTTCCGAAACCAGCCATGGCTTTCAGGAATTTCCAGGCAAAGCCGAAATCATCAGCCCGGAAAAACACCCAGAGGACCACCACCAGCAGCTGGGTGTAGAGAATCCTAAGCGGCAGCCACAGGCGTTTCAGACGCCGGCCCAGTCCGGCATGTTCGACAATGAGCATAATCCCGTAAAATGTTCCCCAAAAGACAAATGTCCAGTTTGCGCCGTGCCATAATCCACAGATTGACATGGTAAAAAAAGAACCAACATGATATGCCCAGTCTTCGGCCTTCAGGCCCAGGAACCGTTCGGATTTTATTTTCCTGGAAACCGAATAGGCAATCGGCAAAAACAGGTAGTCGCGCAGCCAGGTGGCCAGCGACATATGCCAGCGTCTCCAGAAATCCTTTATAGATGAGGCCATATAGGGATAATTGAAGTTTTCCGGCAATTTAAAACCGCACATCCGGCCCAAACCGATGGCCATATCGGAATATCCGGAAAAATCAAAATAAATTTGAAACGTGAAACAGATAATTCCCAACCAGGCCAATCCGGCCGTCTGTGACTGGGCCGGAATCGAAAAAATCTGGTTTGCGACCGGACCCAGTTTGTCGGCAATCAGAACTTTTTTCCCGAGTCCCAGGATAAAACGCCTGATCCCCAGGGAAAAATCTTCCAGCGATACCCGTCGCTCCCCCAGCTGTGGATATAGTTGATGATAGGGAGAAATCGGTCCCATGACCAGTTTGGGGAAGCTTGCCAGGTAAACCGAAAAGCGGAGGATGTTGCTCTCTGCCGGCGATTTTCCCCGGTATATATCCACGATATATGAAATGGCCTGGAAGGTAATAAAGGAGATTCCGATCGGCAGATGAATCGGAGACAGGGAAATGGACGGCAGGCCGATTCCCTTCAGGACCGGATTCAGGTTGTCAACCAGAAAATGGGTATATTTGAAAAAAGCCAGCGCCCCGATATTGGCCGCCAGAGCCAGACCAAATATGGCATATGGTTTTTTTTTTGACAGCCCGTTCCTTATCCACAGGCCGAACAGATAATTGAGCAGAATAGAAATCAGCAGAAATAGGACAAATCCGCCCTCGCCCCAGAAATAAAATATCAGGCTGGCAATCAGCAGGACCGCATTCCGGGCCGGTTTTTTGACCAGCCAGAAAAACAACAAAAAGAAAGGCAGAAACTGAAATATAAAAATCAGCGAACTGTATTCCATCTAACTTTTCCGAAAATTAAAAAAATATTTGCTCAACTTTATCGATTTTTTTCCCCAGGAATATTTCACCGATCTTCTTGAACCGTTCAGGAAAATCGGTCACATAGAATTCATCCTGGCCGGAGTTGCCTGATTTCCTGAACCAGTCGAATTTTTCCAGAATGGCGTGCACCTGGTCGGCGGTGGTCTGGGCGGAATCGATCAATTCGATTTCCCGGCCAATCACCTCGACGATCACTTTTTTCAGGAGCGGATAGTGGGTGCATCCCAGGACCAGTTTTTCAATGCCCTGCCGCTTCAGGGGCAGCAAATATTCCTTGGCCACCAGCCGGGTTACCGGATGGTCCAGCCATCCTTCCTCGACCAACGGAACAAACAGCGGGCAGGCTTTTGAAATAATCTCAGCTTCCGGTTTTTTTGCCGCAATCAAAATTTCATAAGCCCGGGAATTAATGGTGGCTGTGGTTCCGATGACACCGATCCTGTCCCCCGCGCCCTTTACCGCCGCTTCTGCCCCGGGATTGACCACCCCGATTACCGGTATGTCGAGTTTTTTCTCCAGGTAAGGAACCGCGACCGAAGAGGAAGAATTGCAGGCATCCACCACCATCTTGACGTTTTTCCCCAGCAGAAACCCGGCGTTTTCTTCAGAAAAACGTATGATGGTTTCCGCTGATTTTGTTCCGTAGGGGAGCCGGGCGGTATCCCCGAGATAAACCACCTTTTCCCGGGGCATTTTTCGCTTGATGGCCTGGTAAACCGTTAAACCCCCGATGCCGGAGTCAAAAACGCCAATGGATTTGTCGTTCATCGAATCGGGTCAGTCGAGCCTCAGGTAGCGGTAATCCGGATAAAACGGATTTTCGATATCGATATGTCCGGAAATGGTGGAATACTCGTTCCCGGAGACCAGGAATTTCACCATCTTTATTTCTTCAAAATTAAAACAGATATTATCGACCATGAAGTAAATGAACTCCAGTTCGGATTGGCTCCCGGACGGAAAACGTGAAACCAGATTGTCGTTGAAATCCAGCACCAGCATTTTCCGCTTTTCGACATAGTAGAGTGTTCTGAGCTGTAGTCCGGGGGGGATGGGAGCGATAAAATTTTCTTTTCCCTGAATAATCAGGTCAATGAATTTTTTATAAAGTTCCGACTTGACCAGCGGCCGCTCGAGTTCGAAACCGACCGGGATCATGAAGGGGGAGTTTTCGGTAAAAAAAAAGGCCTTCACTTTTAATAGACGCGGTTCTTCCGTTTCGGTCCTGGTTTCGGCTTTGGCGAACTTTTTTTCCGGGTATCGGGCCGGACTTCTGGATTTAAAAAAAATGACCAGAGAGGTTACAAAAAAGACAAAGGCGATGGCAACCAGGGCATAAATCAGTTTCTTGTTCATCGATTCATGGAGTTGAAATAGTAAATGAATTTCGAAATACCATCATAAATGGACTGGGATACCTTTTGCAAAAACTGGTCATCGCGCAGTTTCTGTTCCTCGGACGGATTGGAGATAAAAGCGATTTCAACCAAAACAGCCGGCATGGCTGCGCGCATCAAAACCCGGAAGGGAGCCTGCTTGACTCCGCGGTTGACCGTGTTCAGGATGATATTCAATTCATTCTGGATGAACTCTGCCAATTTACTGGATTCCCGGATATACTCGCTCTGGGCCATATCCCAGAGAATCATTTTCAAATCTTCGGTTTCCGCACTCTTGTCAATTTCGTCAAAAGATTTATTTTCCTGCTGGGCCAGATCGGATGCCGCCTGATCGGTTGCCTTCAGACTGACAAAAAATGTTTCCGGCCCCCGGGCGCCCTTCCTGAATGAGGAATTCACATGAATGGAGATGAACATGTCGGCTTTCTGGTTATTGGCAATAGAAACCCGGGAATTCAGGGAAACTTCCGAATCGATTTCCCGGGTGGAAATGACCCGGAGCCCCAGCCTGGATTCGATTAGGGATTTGAGTTTCTTGGCCACTTTCAGGGTGATGTCCTTTTCTTTCAGGTCCGAACGGCCCATGGCTCCGAAATCACTGCCGCCATGGCCAGGATCGATGCATATGGTTTCAATACTGGTTTTTTTCTGATTTTTATTGGGGCCGAAATCCCGGTCCGCTTCCTGACCCTCAGGCTGCCGGGAATCATCGGCCGGTGCCAGCTGATCAACAGAAAGAACCGAACTCCCGGTTATGGCCGGCTGTTCGGATTTGGCCAGGTCAAAAACCACCCGGAATGGCCTCTCCAGCACAAAATCTCTTTTAATTTCAAAGTCGGCCCGGGGAAAAACCACAAACACACTCCGGTTCCTCTCATGGACATGAACCACTTTGTCCAGCAGTGCCGAATCATGTATTAGGGTAACATCCTCATCGGTATGGGCTTTCCGGTCCAGCTCCAGTTTCAAATTTGAAGCGGACCGGCTGGTTTTGAACTGGAAACTGCCGGAACCTTCGAATACCAGGCGGGTAAAGCCCTGGTGGTCATAACTGCGTATACTGATGTCCAGCGAATACAGTTGAAAACAGGAGAACAGAAAAAAGAAAAGCGGCCAAATTTTATTTTTCATCGCTCCAGACTGTTCGTTATCATTTTTTTGAAGGTGCAGCATCAGGTGTGGTCATCAACCCACCCAAAACATCGAATGCCGCAAACGTGGAGGCGGCGGGAATCGAACCCGCGTCCAATCATGACGCTGTTAAAGCATCTACAAGTTTATTTTGTTTTGAATACGATAACCGGATAAAAAACAAACAAAAATACCGGAAAACGGGCTTAAAATATTTTTATCGTTTCAAGAGCGACCTAAGCCGGATCGCACCGGAACTATCCTGCTTGATGACGCCCTGAATCCCCCGCAGGAAAGGGAAATCAGAACGGCGGCATGTCAATTATGCCGCAATCGCAAAATCGTTTGCTTTTCTTTGGCGAGCCTTTTATTGAGTTACTCAGCTCAACCTGCAGCTTTAACTCTGTCAAAACTGTCGAACCCTTTTCGCCCCCGCTCCGCGGGATTTTGAATTGGCGGGGCCGACGAGACTCGAACTCGCGACCTCATGCGTGACAGGCATGCGTTCTAACCAAACTGAACTACGACCCCAATCCACATTTTAACCTGGGCGGTAGAGGACTTGAACCTCTGGCCATCGGCGTGTAAAACCGATGCTCTACCAGCTGAGCTAACCGCCCCACCTGAACTTCAACCATACACCATTTCACCCCGAAAGTCAATAGATGTTAGCTGATGATCCTTGCCTCAATAATTGAATTACTGGTTTTTTCGGAGTTCTTCGAGTTTGGCCTTGGCCTGGGGCACCATGGCCATGAAGTCGGATATTTTCTGGCAGGGAAATTCCGGGCAGCCGGCGCAGTTGGCAACCTTCTTCTCCTGGCAGCATTTCCGGATTTCACATTCGAAACAGTGTGAAAAGAGCCGTTTCGATTGGCTCAGGCAGCCCTCGCAGTTGATGTCAGCCGGTTTGATGTCGGCATTGAACATCGTTGACCACTCTTCGGCTGTTTTTTTGCGCAGGCCATCATCGTTTCTCAGGGTGGCGATATAGGCCGGGCATTCGGTGCAGACCAGGCCGCAATTGGCAATCATTTCAGGCATTTTTTTTACCTCCTCATCGTGGGTGCCGGAATTTTTAAGACCGTCTCCGGAGCGGCCGAACAGGGAGGCTATGCCGGCGCCGGCAAAAGTCAAAGCCAGACAGGTCTGGCAAAATGCCCTTCGGGTTTGCTTTTCTTTCATAACGTCCTCCGAATCGGATTATAGCATACCCGGCCGTAAAGGAGAAAATTTTTTCAACCGGGAAATCTGGCCGGAGAGAATGATTTGTGATTGACAGGATAATCTGATATGATTTAAAAATCAAGCTGACACCATTCAGGAGGTTCTCATGAAGAGACGAGAATTCATGTTTAAAACCATGGCCATCACCTCAACCCTGTATTTTCCGGCCCGGAGGGGTTTTTCCAAAACCGCAGCCCGGCAGCCGGTCATCCAGGTCAAGGGAGATTCGCCCTATCAGATCACCAAGAAAGCCATTCAGGAACTGGGTGGCATGAATCCATACATTTCCCGGCAGGATGTGGTGATGATCAAACCCAACATCGGCTGGAACCGCACCGTGGAACAGGGCGCCTGCACCAATCCGGA
>CAZOWT010000110.1:0-9659 GCA_964583345.1 uncultured Clostridia bacterium | reverse complement strand
AAATCAACGAGTTGAATGCCTACGGCAAGATCCGGGCAGCCATAAAAACCTGCCAGAAATACCTGGAAATGGATCAGAGCAATCCCTACATGTACCGGCTGCTGGGGAAACTCATGTTCAGAATCGGTGATATCAGGGGAACCATGGAAAACCTAAAAAAAGCGGTTCAGCTGAAACCGGACTTTCCCGACGCTTATTACAATCTGGGGATTTGTTACTACCATCAAATTTCATTCAACAACGCCATCGACAGTTTGAAAAAATGCCTGGAACTCGATCCGGATTTTAACATGGCACATTACTGGATGGGATTGGCCGCCTATCATATGGGGAACACCCAGGAATCCATCAATGCATTTAAAAAACTCCTAAAAAAACAGGCCACATCAGTGGTGGCGAACTACCACCTGGGTACCATTTACAACGCCATAGAAGAATACGACAGGGCCATACCCCATTTCAAAAAAGTCCTGGAAGCCAATGAACAGGACGAAGCCGTTCTCTACCATCTGGGTGTCGCCTATTTCAAGACCGGGAAATTTTCAGAATCTATAAAGATGTTCCGGAAAGCGCTGGCCATCAATCCCGAGGACAAGCGTTCCAAAAACATGCTGCAATCCGCATTCAACGTCCCCGGGTACGGTTGAGCGTCCGGCATCCCGGCTGATCAGTCTCAAGCAGTACATTTCAATTTGCCATTTATTTCATTTTTAAAGACAGATCGTGGATTCTGACCGGGTTAACCGGTTTCCGATAATATCGATGGCCTGGATAAGCAAATGAAAATTCCCTTTGAGTTCGACCGGCAACAACAGAGATATTGAAACACTTTTCTCCGATGCCCTCAGTGTTCTCGCGCTCTCAAAACGGTTCAAACCCTGCCCATCGATAAGGGTGAGCGAAACCCTTATCATCCCAATTTTATTCTTTTCATCCAGACTGAAGGAACGGATAGAAAATTTAATCATATTCCCATCCACCACCACTCCCTCAATGGCGATTTTTTCGGTCTTCAGATAACGGTCCCAATCATCAATTTCTTCGGCCGTCATCTTCTTTTTATAAACCAGGTCGTGTTTTTTGTTCTCGTAGAGCAAAACAATATCCATGGCCTTTCCCCGGCCTTCATATTGAAAATCCAGCTCAAAATAAGAATTCTGATATTTTTCAAGTTCTTTTAATCCATCTTTGGCATCAATGGTTGTTATAATTCTCCCGCCACATTTTCTGGAAATATCACCCATGATACTGAGCAGTGAAGCCGATTCCCCAATAACCGGTTCATTTTCCTGGCTGCTCATGCCACCGAAAAGAACGACATTGAAGCAGAAATTGTAATCAATTAACGGATCGAGGATCTGTTCAACCGGAAACGATTGCAGGAGATCCAGAAGGCTCTCGACATGGGAAATCATTCGGCTATAATGTGAAACATCCTCCTTGAAATAATCGTTTATCCGGTTGATGACTTGACCGGTCTTCGATACCAGATCACTGGTTTCACGCTGCTGGAAATGAATCCACCACCTCTCGCCTTCAAGCATTCTGAAGGGTTTTAAAATCTGGGAATATTTCCCCACATGCGGAATCAAAAACAAATTTCTGTATTTCTGGAATTCCTGAGGAAAGACATTAAGAAAACGGTTGATATCCTTATATTTCTGAACATTGAATCCCGAGCTTCTGGAACGATCCGACATAATGTCTTCCAGTTGATCAAGCATGTTTTTCAATTTTCGTTCCGCTATTTTCTTGTCTTTTGTAAACACCTGGGAATCCTCTTTCAAAAGCGTCTCGACATCAGCAACCACCGCTTCTTTATTCCCCTGAACCCGGATGTGATAACTCTTCAATGGCGTCAAAACCATCAGCGTGTCCCGTGGATCCAATATCCGATGGGCAAAATAGGAAAAACAATCCCGTACGCCCTGGTTATATTCATTCAACTGGAAGGAAAGCACGAAATTCCGACCCAGCGGGGAGGGCTTCCCCAGCCGTTCCTGTTTTTCAACCAGGCTTTCGATTTCTGTCGGGTTCCCGTTTATTCTCAAGTCGAGAACTCTCCGCAACAGTTCCGGGCTCGCTGAATCTTTGTCCAATATTCTGAAGGGAAAAACCCATTTCTCTGGCCTGCCTTCCAGCGCCACTAAACACAGGCAAAACATAAATCCCAGGATTACCCAACCTAACCGGACTGTAGTTCTCATCGTTCCTTTCTCCAACAATACAATTTCATTTAATTCCTGTAAAATTACCGGACATGAATCAATTCATTATAATTTTTTGACCAGGAAAAGTAAAGCCCGGCATGGATTTGTCAAAAAAAATAAAAAATATTTTTCCTTTGACAAAACCCGATATTTGTATTATCATTACAACCTTCTTAACTATAATATTGCAGGATTTTTGATGTATTTTTTTCAATATAAAAAAAACGAATCATTCAAAAAAGCCGGTTTCGGTAAAAAATATCCGGAATCCAGAAGACCGCTTCTCTCAAACGATACCCATGATAATCAAAATTTCCAAAAAAAACGTCAAAAGTAATTTTGTTGCCAAGGTCGAAGAACTCAGCGGACAGAACCTGATGGCCTGTTACCAGTGCGGGAAATGCTCGGCCGGCTGCCCGGCCGTTTCAACCATGGACATACTTCCCAATCAAATCATTCGCCTGGCCCAGTTGGGCTTGCAGGATGAACTTTCCCGGTCAAAATCAATCTGGGTTTGTGCCTCCTGCATGACCTGCAACACCCGTTGTCCGAAAGGAATCAATATCGCCGAGGTCATTGAAGCCATCAGGCAAATAATTTTACGCAAAAGAAAAGACCAGGTCGAACTGAAAGACCTGACCAAAGAGGAAAAGACCGGTGTCCCGCCGATTGCCCTGATCAGTAGTTTTAGAAAATTCACCTCATAGAAACATATCATGAATTCCAATTTTATCCATTTCAATACAACAAATTTAAGGAACCGCAAATGAACATTAGCTACTATCCGGGTTGCACATTGAAGAATGAGGCTAAAAACTTCGAGGATTCGAGCCTTTTTGTCATGAATCATCTTGGAATTAACGCCCAGGAGATATCAAGATGGAACTGCTGCGGTACTGTTTTCTCGCTGGCAACCGACGATATCATGCATCATCTGGCACCCATCCGCAACCTGATCCGGGTAAAGGAAGCCAATTCCGATCGCGTGGTTACCCTGTGTGCCATGTGTTACAACACCCTGAAAAGGGCGAACGAACGTATAAAAAACGATCCCGAAAGTCTGGAAAAACTCAATAATTTTATGTCCAGGGAAAAAATCAAATACCAGGGCGATGTAAAAATTTTTCATCTGCTGGAGTTGCTGCGGGATGAAGTTAAATTTGACGCCATTCGCAAAAAGGTAATTAAAAACTTAAATGGCCTCCGGGTGGCCAATTATTACGGATGCTTTTTGATAAGGCCCCGGGAAATCGGATTGGACGATATTGAGAACCCGACTGTACTGGAAGAATTGACCGAACTGACGGGAGCCAAACCGGTCGATTTTCCTTTTAAAACCGAATGTTGCGGTGCTTATCAAACGGTAGATAAACCCGAAATGGTTGCCGAAAGGACCTTTCAAATTCTTCAATCTGCCCAGAAACAGGGCGCGGAAGTGGTTACGGTTAGCTGCCCCCTGTGCGCTTTCAATCTCGATCACCGTCAAAAAATTACCGCCCAGCATTTCCCGGAATTCAAAACCATACCTATTCTTTACTTTACCCAGCTCCTGGCCCTGGCATTCGGGTGTTCTCAAGATATTATGCATTTCAGCCTCCATTACGTTGATCCGAGGCCGGTTTTAAAGGAAAAAAAATTGATTTGAGGTAAACATGATTTACTTTGGCAAGATTGAACCGATAAAAGGCAATATTCATATCAACCGCGACAGATGCAAGGGGTGCGGCTTTTGTGTCGAGTTTTGCCCCAGGGATGTACTCGAATTGTCAGAGGATTTTAATTCAAAGGGATACCATCCTCCCTTTGTAAAAAAAATGGAGGATTGTTGTTTCTGTCAGCTTTGCGAATCCATTTGCCCTGAATTTGCTATTTTTGTCACAGTCAAAAAAAAGGAGGAAAAAGGTGAAAAAGTTGAAAGCAGACCCTAGAGGCGTCTTAACCGGATCACATTATCTGGATGGAGATTTTGCTCTGGCAGAAGGAGCACTCGCAGCCGGATGTCGCTTTTTTGCCGGTTATCCGATCACACCCTCAACCGAAACGGCAGAACGATTTTCCGAAAGAATTCCCAAAGTGGGAGGCGTATTTATCCAGATGGAAGATGAACTGGCTTCCATTGCCGCTTTAATCGGCGCGGTATGGGGAGGGAGAAAGGCCATGACCGTTACCTCCGGACCCGGTTTTTCATTGATGATGGAAAATATCGGATTGGCCTGCATGCAGGAAGTCCCGCTGGTGATTGCCAATGTCCAGCGAGGGGGCCCATCGACCGGCCTGCCCACATTGACCGCCCAGCAGGATATGATGCAGGCCAGATGGGGATCCCATGGAGACTATCAGATTATCGCCCTTTCACCCGATTCGCCCCAGGAATGTTTTGACCTGGCAATCGAGGCCTTCAATCTTTCGGAGATATACCGGGTACCGGTTTTTATCATGACCGACGAATGTATCGGCCACATGCATGAAAAAGTGGTCATTCCGCCGGCAGAAGAAATCGAACTGGTGGATAGAAAATGGTATACCGGTCCCAAAAAAGAATACCGTCCTTATAAACCTGACCAGGATATGATTCCCTTCATGGTGAAAGCCGGGGACGGTTATCGTTTCCATACCACCGGTTTGACTCACGATGAGATGGGATACCCGGTCATCAATGCGGAATGTCAAGACAAGGTGGTCCGGCATTTGATTGAAAAAATTACCAAAAACTCGGATAAAATCATAAAACTGGAAGAAAAGGAAATTGACGATGCGGAAATCGTGGTTATTTCCTACGGCATAACATCCCGGGTGGCGATTCGCGCGGTCCAAATGGCCAGAAAAGCCGGAATAAAAGTCGGTACCATGAGATTGATCACGGTCTGGCCCTTTCCTGAAAAACGGATAAAAGAACTGTCAAAAAAAATAAAAGCGTTTGTCGTCCCGGAAATCAACTACGGACAGATTGTTTTGGAGGTGGAGCGCTGCACAGCCGGACAGACCCGGGTAATCGGTGTTCCCCACTGCGGGGGATGGGTTCACGATCCAAACGATATTTTCAATGTCATCAAGGAGGCCTCAAAATGAAAGAAGAAGACCGCTTGGAAGAACGAAATCCCATCGAAGACCTGCTCCGAATGGATAGAATTCCCCATATCTGGTGTCCGGGATGCGGAATCGGAACCGTGGTTACATCCTTTGCCGAAGCACTGAAAAAAAGCAAGCTTGACCTTGAAAAGGTTGTCGTTGTTTCCGGAATCGGATGTACCGGAAGGGTTTCCGGATACATCAAACTTGATTCTTTCCATACCACCCACGGCCGGGCAATTCCATATGCCACCGGCTTGAAATTGGCCAATCCCGACTTGAAGGTCATTGTTTTCAGCGGGGACGGGGATCTGACCGGGATAGGCGGCAACCATTTTATCCATGCCGCCCGAAGAAATATGGACCTGACCGTCATATGTGTGAACAATTTCAATTATGCCATGACCGGAGGGCAGGTGGCAGCCACCACCCCCAAGAATGCAAACGCTTCCACGGCTCCTTATGGAAATTTTGAAGGCGCCTTCAATCTCCCCTATCTGGCCGAAGCCAGCGGGGCCACCTACATTGCCCGCTGGACAGCCCTTCATTTGAGGCGGGTCACCAAATCAATGGAAGAAGCCCTTCAGCATAGAGGATTCTCTTTCATTGAAGTCATCACACCCTGCGTCACCCTGTACGCCCGTCGAAACCGGCTGGGCGATGGATTAAGCCTGTTGAAATATTACTATGACAAATCAGAGATCCAACACGGTGCGGATACCAAAACCCTTGATATAGATTATCAGGGAAAGCTCATCGTGGGAAAATTCGTGGAAAAACAAAAACCCACTTTTCTGGATGCCATGAATGAGCATCTGGGAAAAGTACTTGGAGACGATTATCAGCTGTACGGGAGGTTATGCAATGACTGACATTAGATTTTCCGGTCTGGGCGGACAGGGAATTGTTCGTTGCGGTTTGATTACGGGAAAAGCCCTCGCACTTTTTGACAACAAGCATGCGACCATGACCCAGAGTTTCGGGCCCGAAGCCCGGGGAAGTGCCTGCAGTTCCCAGTTGGTGGTTTCGGAAGACCGGGTCCTCTATCCGTACATCACCTCTCCCCAAATATTGGTCGCCATGTCCCAGGAAGCTTTTGAAAAATATATTCCCGACCTGGCTGAAAAAGGTATGCTCATCATCGATCAGGATCTGGTCAAAATAAAAGACCTGAAAAAGGGTCTCCGGATTTATTCAGTGCCCTCCACCCGATTTGCCGAGTCACTGGGGAATCGAATCATAGCCAACCTGGTCATGCTCGGATTTTTCACTGCCGTATCAAAAATAGTATCTGCCGAAGCCATGAAGAAAGCACTCCCGGGGCTGGTCCCGGGCAGGTTTCTGGACCTGAATGTCAAGGCATTCGACAAAGGTTATGATTACGGCATGGAAATCTTAAAGGAAGAAAGCAAAGGGAAAAAATGAAAAAAACAGGGGTATTCATCTGCCATTGCGGAATAAATATCGCAGGCACCGTTGATGTAAAAAAAGTTGCCGAAGAACTTTCCGGTTATCCGGGGGTTGCCCATGCCGAAGATTATATTTACATGTGTTCAGACCCGGGCCAGAATAGAATTATCGAGGCCATAAAAGAAAAAAAATTGGACCGGGTGGTGATATCCTGCTGCTCGCCCACCCTGCATGAAACCACCTTCAGAAATGCCTGCAAGGCAGCCGGAATAAATCCGTTTCTCTGTGAAATCGGAAATATCAGGGAACAGTGCAGCTGGGTCCATTCCGATACCCAAAAGGCTACCGACAAAGCGATAAAAATCACCAAAAGCACGGTTCAGCGGGTTCTCAGAAATGACGCTCTCGAACCGATCAGCATCCCGGTTACCCGGAAAGCACTGATTATCGGCGGGGGAATCTCCGGCATTCAATCCGCGCTAGATCTGGCCAATAGCGGGTATCAGGTCATTTTGGTGGAAAGATCTCCGTCAATCGGAGGTCATATGATCCAATTGTCAGAGACCTTTCCCACCCTGGACTGTTCCCAGTGTATCCTGACGCCGAAAATGGTCGATGTTTCCAAGCATCCGAATATCAAACTCATGACCTATAGTGAAGTTCAGGAAGTTTCCGGATATGTGGGAAACTTCAAGGTCAAGATTCTTAAAAAACCGACCTATGTAGATCCCGACAAATGCACCCTTTGTGACGAATGCTCCCAGGTCTGTCCCATTGTCGTCCCCAATGAATTCGAACTGGGTTTAACCGGCAGACGGGCCATATATATTCCCTTTCCGCAGGCCATCCCGGCTGCCTACACCCTGGATATCGAAAACTGCCCGGGGTTGCTGCCCATTGCCTGCGGGAAATGCGCGGATGTGTGCAAGCCAAAGGCGATCGACTATGATATGAAACCGGAATTAATAGAAGAGGAAGTCGGCACCATCATTACCGCCACCGGATATGACCTGTATGAAAAAGAAAAAATGTCGGAATACGGCTATGGCAAGTATGCGGATGTTCTTGACGGCCTTCAGTTCGAGCGCTTACTGTCCGCATCCGGACCCACCGGCGGCAATATTTTGCGGCCTTCGGACCACCAGGTACCGAAAGAAGTGGTTTTTATACAATGTGCCGGTTCCCGGGATCCCGAATTGCATTGTTCCTACTGTTCAAAAATATGTTGCATGTACACCGCCAAACACGCCATGCTTTATAAACACAATGTCCCTGACGGACAGGCCTATGTTTTTTATATTGATATCCGGTCCGGAGGCAAAGACTACGAGGAGTTTGTCCAGAGAGCTATCGAAGAGGATGATGTCCTTTATTTGAGAGGGAAAGTTTCCCGGGTATTTGAAGAGGATAAAAAAATCAAGGTATGGGGTGTGGATACCCTGACCGGCAAGCAGGTCGAAATCGAAGCCGATATGGTGGTCCTGGCCCTGGCCATGCGGCCTTCCCGGGGAATTGAAGAACTGGCTAAAAAGCTAAAAATTGCCATCAACAAGGATGGTTTCCTTTCCGAAGCTCACCCCAAGTTGCGCCCGGTTGAAAGCGTCACTTCCGGGATGTTTTTTGCCGGCGCTGCCCAGGCTCCCAAAGATATTCCCGAAGCGGTTGCCCAGGCCAGCGGAGCATCGGCCAAAGCCATCACCATTTTATCCCAGGACAGGCTGTTTCATTCACCGGCAGTAGCCGCGGTTAACCGGGTACTCTGTTCCGGTTGCGGAATGTGCATGGATGTTTGCCCTTATGATGCAATTTCATTGAAGGATAACAAAGCTGAAATAAATGAGGTGTTGTGCGAAGGGTGCGGAACCTGCATGGCGACCTGCCTGCGGGCGGCCATCGAAACCAAAAACCTGACGCCGTTGCAAGTTCACGAAATGATAAAAGCATCTGTTGGAGGTTAGTATGGCAGAAGAATATGAACCGAAAATAATCGCCTTTCTCTGCAAGTGGTGTTCTTCTGCTGGCAGTGACCTGGCCGGGGTCTCGCGGTTGAAGTATCCGCCGAATGTTGTCCCCATTACGGTCATGTGTTCGGGAAGCGTCTCTCCGTTGTACATATTTTCCGCTTTTAACCAGGGTGCCGACGGTGTCCTGGTATCCGGTTGTCATCCCGGAGATTGCCACTATATCAAAGGCAACTATTTCGCCAGGCGAAGAATTGCCCTGGTCAAAAAAATGCTGGAATATGTCGGGCTGGAGCCGCAACGGTTTCAAATGTCCTGGGTATCTGCGGCAGAAGGGAAAAAATATACCGAGATCATCGAGGATTTTGTCGGCCAGCTCAAATCCCTGGGACCGCAGACCAAGTTGAGGAGAAGTTTATAATGTTAAATCTCGAAGACCTCAAAATGGAAGTCAAAAGAATGCTGAATGACGGGAAGGTAAAATCCATAATCGGTTACCGGCAGAATCCAAACAGTTATATGGCAATTCCTGATTTTATCAAAACGCCCGAGCAAGCCGACCGCCTGGTCTGGAATCCCACCTGCATCTCCAACCTGACCCGATATCTGGTCGAGGAAAAGCGAAACAATTTAAAAACGAAGGAACCGGATAACCGGCCGGTCGGAATCCTGGTAAAGGGATGCGACAGCCGGGCACTGGTGGTCCTGCTTCAGGAAAAATATATAAAACGGGAGGACGTAATTATTCTCGGTATTTCCTGTGAGAATTCAGGCGTCATCGATGAAAAAAAACTTCTCAGAAAGCTGAAGGGAAAAAAAATAGAAACCGTCAATTTCGGGAAAAACGGGAAAATAACCGTTGACACCACGGAAGGAAAAGTCGAGCTTCCGGAAGCGGACGTGCTGGCGGATCGGTGCCTCGAGTGCCGGGCCAATTTCCCGGTTGTCAAGGACATCGTTTTTGGCCAGGAAAATAAAAAAGATATTAAAAATCCGTTCGAGGCGGTCG
>CAZOWT010000109.1:0-9876 GCA_964583345.1 uncultured Clostridia bacterium | reverse complement strand
CCGCCTTCCAAAAATTTTTCCAGTTGGCTGGCCAGAAGCGGCAAAAATTTTATCTTGTCCATCATGCCCGATTGTTCACAAATCGCCAGGACCTTTCCCTTGTGCCTCAGAAATTCATAGGCTACCGCCATCAAAAATAATCCCGAACCTCCGATCAATAACCTTTCCGAGCAGAGAACGCCATGACTTTTCAGCATGACCTGAACCAGTCCGGTCGAATACACCCCGGGCAATGTCCAGCCCCTGAAAGGAAGGAAACGTTCCCGGGCTCCGGTGGCAAACAGAATGACATCATGCACAACCGGTACCACACGGGATTCATCCAACTCGACCAGAATCTCATTGCCCGGATAATACCCGATCATTCGGGCCCGGTTGACCATCTCCACTTTTTTTTCTTTGACCTTGTCGATCAGGGCAAAACCAATTTTTTTAACATGGTCGGGATGGGTTGAGCGCTGCAGTCCGAGATCCTCCGGGATTTTCCTGAGCAACTGACCGCCGATATGGATATTTTCATCAATCAACAACACCGACAGATTATAATCAGACAGAATATTTGCCGCTACCAGTCCGGAAAATCCGCTTCCCACGATAACCACATTGGCCTTTTTCTTATTCATCAATAACAATCTCCATTTTATCCTGAACTTCAACCATACAGGCGCGGCAATTCGGAATCCCGTTTATGGTAATCAGACATTCAAAACATACTCCCATTCCGCAAAGGGCACCGCGGTTCTCGGCCACGACCGAACTCTTTCTCAATGTTTTCACTCCAGAGGCAATTAAGGCGGACAGGACTGTTTCACCTTTATAGGCGGTCAGTTTTTTACCGTTAACCAAAAGGGTCACACTCTCTTTCCGGACGACATTTTGAATTCTCAGGTCTTTCACTTTTTAATCCTTCCAGGAAATTATTTTGACTGAAAAAAACAATCTACATTCAAGTCGATTTAATGTCAAGTGAAAACACCATTCTGATCCAAAGTTTAGCCAATTTTTTGAAAATAAAAACTTTTTCCCTTAAATAGAGTATAATAATAATTGCCCTGGAACAGGGAAATGAAATATTGTAATCAAAACAACCGGCGCTTGCAGATGTTTTAAACGGTACACAGGAGTTGAGGAGAAAATATGAAACGAGGTGTTTTAATTGCTATTCTGATTATTGTGATATTTGTGGTTTTCCTGGCGCTGCTGGGCGGATTTATATATCTGCAGTTCAATCAGGAGCCGAGCATTCCGGAAAATGCTTTTTTGAAAATCAATTTTTCCGGGAACATAATCGACAACAATGAATCGATAACCAAATCAGATCTATCGATCAGGGATCTTTTTTATCATATCAAGCGAGCGGGCATGGACAACCGGATTAAAGGAATTATTCTTAAAATTTCGGGAATTCAAACCGGTTTTTCCAAAATCGAAGATATCGGCGCCATGCTGACAGACTTCCGAAAAAGCGGAAAAAAGGTTCTGGCTTTCATCGAATCCGGAGGTCTGCGAGAGTACTACCTGGCCTCATTCGCTGATCGGATCTCTGTGCTAAAAGGGTGGGATCTCATTATTTACGGTCTGGCCAGCGAGGCTGTTTTTCTTAAGAACACCCTGACAAAACTGGGCATTCAGGCTGAAATGTATCATGTCGGCGACTACAAAACCGCAGCCAACATGTTCACTGAAAACAAAATGACACCCTCACATAAAGAGTCGATTCAAACCCTGCTGGATGACATCTATGCTTCGGTGCTCGATGGAATTTCGAAAAGGAGGCATATTAAGTTTGAAACACTTAAAGGACTCTTCCAGGAATCTCCTCTCACCAACCAGGATTACCAGAAAAACGGCTTGATTGACGACTCCATTTTTGAGGATGAAATCTTTGACCGGATGAAGGCGAAATATAAAATCGTGGATTTCAATATATACAAGGAAACCAGTTCACCAAAACCCTTCCGGGGCAAGAAAAAAATTGCCGTTATCTTTGCCAGCGGAGAAATTCATCTGGGAAAAAGCGGAAATGGTGACAGTCCTTTTTTCAGCAGCAAGATGCTGGGATCGGAAACACTGGTCAGCCAGCTCGATAGTGTCCGCCGAAACCCGGATTTCAAAGCGGCGGTATTGAGGATTGACAGTCCGGGAGGTTCCGCACTTGCCTCGGAAGTCATTCGCAGAAAAATTGAACTTTTCAGAGACAAGAAACCACTGGTTATATCCATGTCCGATCTGGCGGCCTCGGGGGGATACTGGATATCCACATCCGGTTCCATCATTCTGGCCCTGCCCCAGACCATTACCGGTTCAATAGGCGTCGTGGGCGGAAAATTCGTGTTGAAAGGACTCTATGATATGATCGGCATGAACAAGGAAATTTTAAAAACCAGCAAATATGCCGATATGTTCTCGGACTACAAACTATTTACCCAGGATGAAAAAGACAAACTGATGACCCTGATGGAAAAAGTGTACGTGACCTTCCTGAAAATCGTGTCCCAAAGCAGACATATAAAAGTGGCAGAAGTTGAAAAAATTGCCCGGGGAAGGGTATGGTCCGGGAAAGCCGCTGAAAAGCTGAAATTGATCGATCGTTTTGGCGGAATTTTGGATGCCTTGGACGAGGCCAAAAAACTGGCTAAGATTCCAAAATCTGAAGAAATCGGGATCAGAATCTATCCCAAACAAAAATCCCTGCTGGACTATATTTTGGAAATGGTGGGTTTCCAGGCCAAGGAATTCAATCCCATCTTGGGGATTGAAAAACGCATCCAAAAATACAACCGTTTTTTCCCTGCCCTCCTCATGCCCTATGTCCTTGACATCAATTGAGATTTCTCGCTTTCAATGATACACATTCCCTATTCTGATATTTTAAAAAAAGAAAATATTCAACAAATCAGGGAAACCGTCGAAAAAAACGGCATCATCATCTATCCCACCGATACCCTCTATGCCCTGGGCGGCAATTTTTTTTCCGAGAGCGTTTCCCGGGGAATTGACCGTTTGAAAAACCGGATCAACCTGCCTTATTCAGTCGTGGTTTCCGGGCCCGGACAGATGAAAGGTCTGGTGGATATCATCCCGGATATTTTCCTTCAACTTTACGAAAAACTACTGCCCGGGAAATTCACATTCCTGCTGCCGCTTTCGTCTTCTCTGAAGAAACCGCACCTTAAAAATCAGACCAAAATCGGGATCCGAATTCCCGATGTCCCTTTGATGCTGGAACTGGTCGCAAAATTGAATGTTCCTTTGATCTCGACATCGGTTAACCGGTCAGGCCAAAAACCGCTCACCCATCCCGGACCCATTGTAAAAAACTTTCCGGGAATCGACTTGATAATCGATAAGGGACCGATGGGCCCTTCGCATGGTTCCACGGTCCTGGATTTAACCGTATCACCGGTCAAATGTATCAGAAAAGGTGACGATTTCCAGAAACTGATTCAACTCGGCATTTTTATAGCTTCCGATTAGTTTCGGAAACCGGGGAAAAAGAAAATTGAGCATTAAAAAACTTACAGGTTTTTCGGATCAGGAAGCCAGTATTTTAATTAAACGATATTGGTCCATATCTACCGTAGTTTTTCGGCAGGCAAATCCCAACTTGACCAGTTTTATCTTGTTGGCCGAAATGGCTACCATTTTATCAGACTCCCCGTTGACCAGGGCATCGATGGCCGCTTTCCCGAAACTGGCTGCCAGGATTCGATCCATTGCGGTTGGTGAACCTCCACGCTGCAGGTAACCCAGCACGGTAATCCGGGTATCATATCCGGTCAGATCGGTGATTTGTTTGGCGATATTGGCAGCGGAATCAGCCCCTTCAGCCACCACAATTATCCATGAAATTTTGCCCTTTTTGTGGCCCTGGCGGATATCATTGACCATGGATTTCAAATCATATTTGAATTCCGGAATCACCACTTCCTCCACTCCTGCAGCCAGGCCAACCTGCAGGGCGATATATCCCAGGCTGCGCCCCATGACCTCAACAACAAAAATTCTTTCCAGGCTGATTGCCGTATCCCGGATCTTGTCAATGGCTTCCATTGCCACATTCACTGCCGTATCGGTGCCGATGGAAAAATCCGTACCGTTAAGATCATTGTCAATGGTGCCCGGAATACCTATTACCTGTATCTGATGTTCATGGAAGAGCAAATGGGCGCCTTTCATCGAACCATCGCCTCCGATGACAACCAGCGCATCTATCCCTTTCTCTTTTAAAATACCGGCAGCCTTTTCCCGGCCTTCGGCAGTCATAAATTCTTTGGAACGGGCGGTCTTTAGAAAGGTCCCGCCACGGTTAACGATATTGCTCACGGAGCGGCAACTCATCTTTTTGAACTTTCCGGTCAGCAGCCCCCGGAATCCATAAAAGATTCCATAGACTTCAAGTCCACTGTGAATTCCTGATCTGACAACCGAACGAATAGCGGCATTCATACCCGAAGAATCTCCGCCACTGGTTAGCACACCGATTTTTTTAATATTTTTCCTCATGTCCTCTCATTCCTATTCGGGAAAATCTTGCCAATCTCCCTCAACCAGTTTATGGGAATTCCCATTTAATTGCAATAAAAAAATATTTTTTGGGACTCACCTGACCATTTCGAGACAATTAAACTTGTTTTTACCGGATCAACATGTTATGATGCACTGTGCACCTGCCGGATTGCTTGGGCGGCAAATCAGGAATCACCAATTAAAAAAAATGAAAAAAGCGCCTTCTGTTTCTACCGGTTCCGAAAAACCAGATTCTATTATCCGATCTTTTGAAAATGACCCGGGAAGGCTGTCAAGGGAACAAATCCGGGAAAACATCTATGCCTCTCTTATCGCCGCTTCCCGGGGAAACAATGTAAAAGATTTTAAAAAAGCGCTTTCCAGAGCCATGATATTCCTGAAACGCCATGTTGGTATTCAGGCGGCATTGAATATCATCAGGAGAATAGAAATCTATTCGGGCATCCGAAAACCCACGCTGGCAATCTATGATAACTGCCTGCATTTCATTGGAGGCGGGCAGAAATACGGAATGACCATGGCAGAAGCCCTCCAGGACAGGTTTGATATTGCTATCCTGGCCAACAAAACGGTTTCCCACCAGCAGATTTTCGACTGGTACAACCTTGATCTCAGCAACTGTCCCATTAAAATTATCCCTTTGCCGTTTTATGAACAATTGGGCACAGTCCATCTCGATCCGGCCCTGGTCACAAAAAAAATGAAAAATCCGTTTCATCCGGTCAGTCTGGAATCCGGCAATTACGACTTTTTTATCAACAACAGCATGCTGGAAATGGTATTTCCCCTGTCCGGCATATCGGTAATGATGGTTCATTTTCCGGAAAGAAGGCCGGTTTTCCACTTCTACCCCCCGTTCTATACCCGGATCATGTACAACAGCCGCTACACGGCGTCCTGGATTGAAAAAAAATGGAATATCGTTCCGCACAAACATATTTACCCGCCGGTGGACATGGAAACCAGTGAGAACAACAATCCGAAAAAAAACCTGATTATCTCTGTGGCCCGCTTCGAGGAAGGCGGAACCAAAAAGCAGATTGAAATGGTCAAAGCATTTTCCAGGTTAAAAGAAATATCGGGCCGCTTATCGTCAGGCTGGAAACTTATTCTGGCTGGAGGATCAAATCCCGGAAACCCTTATCTGGAATCGGTGAAAAAACTTATCCGGGGAATTGGAAAAGAAAAGATCGAGCTGAAGGTCAATATCTCTGCTGATGAGCTGAAGTCTCTTTATCAGGATGCAAAAATTTTCTGGCACCTTTGCGGTTTGGGGCAACATGACCCTTCAAAGATAGAACATTTCGGCATGACCATATGCGAAGCCATGCAGAACAGTCTGGTCCCGCTGGTTTTTGATGGTGGCGGTCAGCGGGAGATTGTCGAGCATGGACTAACCGGATTCCGGGTCAATTCTTCTGTCCAGCTTATTCACCATTCCCTTGAACTGATGAAAAACCGGGATAAATTGCAAGCAATGGCGAAATTATCAAGCGAAAAAAGCAAGCAGTACAACAAGGAACGGTTCAGCGAAGAAATCCGCCGGTTTTTCGATGAACTGCTGGAGAATTACCTTAATCCACGAAAGGATGAAACCTGATTTCTCAATCGTTATCCCCACAAAAAACGCGGTCGGCATAATTGACGGTTTAATTGAATCCATTCTCAGCCAGGACTTTCCTTATCCCTTCGAAATCATTTTTCTGCTGACCGAATCTGTCGATGGTACGGAAAATTATTTAAAAAAAATTCCGTTTGCCTGCAAAAAAATCGTTCATATTCCCGAAAGCGAATTCAACCATAGTTCCACCCGCATGAAAGGAGCGGAATTGGCAGAGGGGCGTTTCATAATTTTCTTTACCGAGGATATCCTTCCCCAGGGGAAAGATTTCCTGGTTCAACTCATCCGGCCGGTTCTTGAGCAGAACATCCCGGCCGTCTATGGAACCTATCAGACTGATCCGGTTCGGAATGATCCGGTAATGGCCTATCTGAATAATAACTGGCATCAAAATTTTCCGGAGATCACCCTGCCGGCGAACAGAAGCGAATGGGAAAACCTGACGCCGCTTGAACGGAGGAAACGGTGTAATTTTGATAATTGTGCATCCTGCATAAAAAAAGAATTAATCCTGAAACTGCGGCTTCC
The DNA here is from genome assembly GCA_964583345.1 of uncultured Clostridia bacterium. GTDB lineage: Bacteria > Acidobacteriota > Aminicenantia > UBA2199 > UBA2199 > CAZOWT01. Next base: position 3,197 of record CAZOWT010000109.1, on the reverse strand, counting down.
CGATGTACCCTACGGCGAGGATATGTTTTTTGCCAAGAAACTGATTCTCAATGGCCACAGCATCGCTTTGTCGAAAAAAGCCCGGTTCATCCACTGGCATAAAATGGGCTTCGGCTACTGCCTGAGACGCCAGTGTCTGGATCAGCATCTCAGCCTGCATGAATTTGGAGTCATCTATGTTAAAAACAAAATCAGTCTGATCTGGAATATCATGACCAGACTGGTTCACCGCGCCATCATTTCTATTTTTTTTCTTCCCCTCCCCTTTACCCACAGATTTTTCTGGACCGGGTACCATGCCAAAATTATAATAGCCGAATTTGTGGGGAAATACATGGGGAAATTAACCGAAAAAGAAAACCAGAAATGCCTGAATCCGGTAAACAAATGGTTGTACAGGCTCAAAATCAGGATTCTGGAAGACATCGCCAGAAGAAGCATCCCCCGGAATTGATCTGATTTTAAAGTTATGAAAACGATATTCAACAAACAATAACCGCTTTCAATCCGGAAAATATTTTTTCCACAGGTGCAGCAGTTTATTTTTTAGGCCCCTTACCCGTTTCTTCAACACTGGAATTTCCGCTGTTACGCCAAGCTTTTTCAAGATTTCCATGGTGGTCTGGTTAACCAATTTCCAAAGCAAATCACGATCGGGACAGGAGAAAAAATAATCCAGATCAACCTGATAGGCTCCCTTGTACGCCCTGGCTCCGCCGTGCCGGGTTATTTTTTTTATAAACGCATTCAAGTCAAACCGCTTTTCACGGGTCCGAAGTGAGGCATCCAGGGTGAGCCCCTTTTTTTTCTCGATGATTGCAAAGACCAACACCTTGGATACATCCTCACTGTTTACCAGAAAGTCTGCAATGATGGCGATCATATCCCGGTTTTTTTCGGCCAGAAATCCCAGTCCCGAAATCAACCACTCGTTTTCAACAACCTGATTTTTTATGGCCAGATTCAGGAACTTCAGAAATTCCGGTTGAACGGGCATGGCATCTATCTTTCTGACCACATTCTCATCCAGGCCGGGCTTGATGAGTTCCATTGCCTTCTTATCCAGTTTTGTCGCATGGCTGAATCGATCGGTGTCAGTCCTGATTCCGAAATAAAGTGCGGTTGCAACCTGTGGATATCTTTTAAAGCGGAACTTCAGCCGGGACTGCAACACCTGAAGCAACAGCACCATGATGGAGCTGGTCGATCCGGATTGGGGGATAATAATCTTAGAATCCACCGGAATTTTCATTTCGGTTTCCTGGTGGTGGTCGATGTGAATCGCGCAGGGAATCACACCAGTCAGCATCTCGATCTCAACCGATGGATGATCCAGTACCGCATAGGAATCATAGGATTTCACCAGGTCCCCAACCGGTTTAAACTGAACCGGGATCTGAAGTTCTTTGATAATTTTCATGTTTTCCGGGAGTGAAGGCGGAACCGGAGAATCAATGGTGGCGGCCGTCTGGAATAATTCGCACATAATTTTGAGTAAAAACGAAGCCGCGATGGCATCCGGATCCGGAGAACCCTTTATGCATATCAGAATATTCTTGTATTTCTTGATGGTTTTTTCCAGGGAATCGGCGAACGTTTTAAAATCGGACATCTTTGCTTAATTGTATTATACCAGATATTGACGTATAATGAGAAATGGGTGATGGGATACGCTTCCCGAAACCCGATCAGGAGGTTGAACATGAAATTTGTTGCCGGAATTATTTTCGGTGTGGTAATGGTTGTTTTTATCTTTCAAAATGTTGATACGGTGGCCATCAACTTTCTTTTCTGGCAGATATCCATTTCCAGAGCGTTGGTTATTTTCATTGTTTTTCTGGTCGGAGTTATCCTCGGCGCTTTATTCCGCACCCAATACAAAACGAAAGTAAAATCGCTCCCGGAAACAACTGATCAGCCAGAAAACTGATCAGTCGTTTGAAAATCCGGTTCCTCACCTTTGTTAACCCTTGATTAGCCTGAAGTTTCCCTCATCGAAAGAGTTGGCTTTTGCCAGGAAATTTTCAAACTGCTATAATACCTGAATGACCGGTTACGCCAACTATTCATTCAAAGCCAGAGTCATGGCTTTCTGCCTTGACATATTGACATTCCCCCTTCAATTCTATAAGAAGAAGAACCCTGACATGAATATCAGAAAGATTCTCCTGGTCAGGCCTGATCACCTCGGCGACCTGATGATGAACCTGGATGCCATCTATTCACTGAAAAAAAATATTCCCGGTTGCCAGATTCATCTGATTACCCCTGAATGGAACCGGGTGGTTGCCGAAAGACTTGATTTTGTCGATAAAATTTATACGGTCAACCTCAAATGGTACTGTTTCAACCATGAAAAACACTGGAGACTGACAGAAGTCATTAAATTTGCATTCCGGTTGAGAAAAGAAAAATTCGACATGTTTATTGACTTCCGCGGAGACTTCCGTATTGTTTTCCTGTTCGGATTTTTGACCGGAGCCTCGGTCAGGAGAGGATTTTTCAACCTGGGCGGGAAACACCTGCTCAATGACAGTATCCGGTTCGACCGGACCATTCATTTCTGGGAACAGAATTTCAGGCTGGTTGAAAAATTCACCCCGGAAAAATTCCTCTTCCGGTTCGAATTAATTAATTCCGAAAACGATAAAATAGACGGTCTCTGCCACAGGCACGGCCTTGAATCCGGATCATTCGTGGTTATCCACCCGACGGTCGCCCGGTATTGGGATGTGAAAAAATGGGGAGAGGATAAATTTGTAAAAATCGCACTCTACCTAATGTCCAGATATAATTTAAAGATTGTAATCTGCTCGGGCCCCATGGAGAAGGAAACCGGAGACCGGGTAGCAGGCATGTTGCCCGGATCACTCAATTTATCGGGCCAATTGGCCCTTTTCGAATTTGCCTCCCTGCTAAACCACTCTTTATTCCTGATTTCCAATGACTCGGCGCCCATGCACCTGGCCGTAAAACTGGAAGTTCCCCTGATTGCCATTTTCGGACCGACAAATTTCAGAAGATCAGGCCCCTATCCTTTTAACCGCCAACAAATCGCCATTGAAGGCAAGGCCGGATTGAAGAGGCCTGTATTCGGCATAAAAAAGATAAAGGCGCATTACTTCCCCAAAATTGCCAGCGTCATAAAGGAAATTGATGGGCTGATTCAGATTATTAATCCCGGCAGCCGGCAGATA
>CAZOWT010000108.1:0-9878 GCA_964583345.1 uncultured Clostridia bacterium | reverse complement strand
ACCCTGATCAAAGAGAACAATATTCGCCCGCTGGCCGGGTTCAAAGTACCCCAGAACATGGTGTTTGCCGGATTTTATCCGGGCGAAGGCTCATCACATGAAGAGCTTCGCGAGGCCATCGAAAAATTAACCCTTAATGATTCCTCGCTTAAATTCGAACCCGAAACCTCACCGGCCCTGGGAATAGGCTTCCGGTGCGGTTTCCTGGGCCTTCTCCACAAGGAAATCGTTCAGGAGCGCCTGGAGCGCGAATACGACCTGTCCGTCATTTCCACTTCTCCATCAGTTCGCTACCGGGTGACCACGACCGCCGGGAAAATTTTGGAAATCGAATCGCCTTCCCAGCTCCCTCCCCCCCAGAACGTCAAAATAATCGAGGAACCCTATATTGAAGCCATCATACTCACCCCGGAGGAAGCCCTGGGCAATGTATTGAAATTGCTACAGAACCGGCGGGGAATTCATAAAAAAATGGAATATATCAGCGCCCAGAAAATTTATCTGACCTATGAATTGCCGCTAGCAGAAGTCCTGTATGATTTTTTCAATAAGCTGAAATCGTTATCCAAGGGATATGCCTCATTTGATTACGAATTCAAGGGATTCAAGGAATCCCCGCTGGTCAAACTGGATATTCTCATCAACCAGCAGCCGGTCGACGCCCTGTCGTTGATCGTGCACCGGGAAAAAGCCTACACCACCGGGAACCAGCTGACCAGCCGGATGAAATCTCTCATCCCCCGCCAGCTTTTCGAAGTAGTTATCCAGGCGGCCATTCACAAGCGGGTCATTGCCAAGACCATCGTCAAGGCCCTGCGAAAAAACGTGCTGGCAAAATGCTACGGCGGGGATATTACCCGAAAAATGAAACTGCTGGAAAAACAGAAAAAGGGTAAAAAACGGATGAAACGGATCGGCAAGGTGGACATTCCGCAGGAAGCCTTCCTGGCCGCTATGGAATTGGATTAGGTCGAGATACTGTTACCGAATTTTTCAAAGGCTTGCTTCATTTTTTTCAACTGCTTTTCATAATACGCGCGGTTTTCCCGGGCCAGGGCCAGGGCCTGCCGGGCAGCCAGAAAGGCCTCTTTAAACCTGGAATTGGACCAGTAGGCTTCGGCCAGCGTGTCCAGTATATAAGCCGTTCTTTTCAATTCATAGGCCTGCAGCGCCCGCTCCAGGGCCTTTTTTTCGTCCAGGAATCGGCTATCGGGGCATTTCAAATACAGCCAGGCCAGATTATTCAGGGTATCCGGCTGCCGGGGGTCCAGCAACAGGGATGCTTCCAGTTCATCACGGGCCGGCTCCCATTTCTCCTGTTCGTAGTACAGCATGGCCAGATAGGAATGATAGCGGGCATTTCCGGGATCCTTGGCAACCAGTTTTTCCACGATTCCGGTCAATAAAGCGCTGTCGACCCGGCTGGCGACCGGATTGAACGAACCCACACTGAATATGAGCAGCCCGGCCAGGAATAATCCCAGTGAGCGCCTGAGTTTCTTTTTATGCTGCTGAATCAGAGCGGGTTTTTCCTGGGCTTTTCTGATAAAACCGATGCGTTCGGCAATGCTGAAATGATGCCAGTTTGCCTGCCTTCCCCCGTCCGCCATTCCAGCGCCGAGTTTCATGAAGGATGAAATCAGATGGCCGGGATCGATACCGGACTGAAAGCAGTACAGATCCGCTTCACGTTCAAAATTGCGCATAAAGTACCCGAAAATAAACCGGAAATAGAGGATAAAAATGAACAGGGAGAAGAAGATTCTCAATAAACTGAGAATCGCCAGGTTGGCCTCCCCCTGTCCGGATACCAGCAGGTTGAATCCGAAACCGGTATTCATGAACAGATTCAATAGCCGGTCCAGCAGGCCAAAGACCAGCACCATGAATCCGATAAAAAAAATGAAATAAAGCAGCAGGTGCCGTTTCCTGACATGGCCCACTTCGTGGCTGACCACAGCCATCATTTCATCCTCCGTCAGCAGGCCAATCAGACCGGGTGTGATCAACAGGTAGCGAAACGGCCGGACTAACCCGACCACTCCGGCTGTCACCAGGCCCCGGTTCAGGGCATTCCAGGACATCACCTGCCGGAATCGGACACCCTGTTTTTGGCAAAAATCCATTATTCCGGTCTTCAATTCCGAATCGGGCAATGGGCGGCAATCCCAGAGCCGGGTGATGAGAACCGGCGCAAAAATTGCAATCAGAACCAGCAACAGGCCGACAAAAACCACCTGCCCCGCTGCCGAATCCAGCAGGTGGTGAATCAGGGGGATCTTCACCACATAGAGCGCATCCAGGATCAGGGACATGATCAACCAGGGAATCACGATCACCAGGTTAAATTTGATATTGGCGCCAATATAAGATTTCGCTGTCCGGGAGGTGGTGATCAAACTGCCTGCCGACCGGAAAGACCAGTACCAAACCATGGAAAGGTGGATCAGGAAGAATGAGAGTCCCAGGGTATTGAGAACGGTTTCCGAACCGCCTATGAGGGGGATCCGGCTCAATACCGCCTTCAGGTTAAAAACAAATAATTCCAGCGCGAACAACACGATGGCCATTACGGTATGCAAATTGACCAGGTGCGACAATTCCCGCTTGGACCGGCTGATATCGACGGATTCACCTTCGACCTGCAGCTTTAGCCGGTTGAAACGAACCTGATTGAACTGCCAGAAAAATAAAATGACCAGAAGCAGCCCGATCAGGCTTCCAGGCAGGGAGACCAGGTTGCCGCGAGCCAGGGGAGCCGTGGAAAACAGGATAATGGCGATGATAAAATAAAGAAAATTAGTATATATCATGTCAGAAAAACCTTTCAGGCGATGGATTCAATTGTAACAGATATCCCGGCAATTGTCATCCCCGCTCAGACCGTTCCGATTTAAATGCTTTACAGGGTGAAAAAATTAATATACAATAGTGGTTCCATCCAACCGATTGGCTTTCCGAAAAGCAGCAACGGATGTCAATGAAAGGGACAATGGAATTCTATGTCGAATAAATCGGGGAAAAACATGAAAAATAAAAGCGTATTCACCGGCATTTTGGATACGATCGGCCACACACCGCTGGTTCGTTTGGCCAAAATTACCCGCGATGTGGAAAGCGATATTTTCGCAAAACTTGAATTTTTTAATCCCATGGGCAGCATAAAGGACAGAATTGCCAAATACATGATCGAAAAAGCGGAGAAAAACGGAAAAATAAAAAACGGACAGCTCATCATCGAAAATTCTTCGGGAAATACCGCCCTGGGCCTGGCCCTGGTTGCCATTCAAAAAGGATATAAACTGAAGGTTATTGTCCGAGACAGAATCAGCAGCGAAAAGATAAACCAGCTCAGAAATCTTGGCGTTGACATTCAACTGGTGGACAGCACCCTCCCCCCCGATTCTCCTGACAGTTATAACAACATTACCCCGCGGATTGTCAGGGAAACCCCGGAATGTTTTTTCCCGGACCAGCATAACAACCGGGATAACAACGAAACCCATTACCACTCAACCGGGCCGGAGATCTGGGAACAGATGGACGGGCGCATCGATTATTTTCTGGCCGGTATCGGAACCGGCGGCACTATTGGCGGTGTGGCCCGCTACCTGAAAGAACAGGACCCCAATATCCGGGTAATTGCCATTGACCCCCTGGGATCGATCTTCCACGATTACTTTCACTTTAAGAAAATAGTCAAAACCAGCCCCTATCTGATAGAGGGATTGGGGGACGAATTTTTGATCAATTGCGCTGATTTCAGCCACATCGACGATATCTACCAGGTCAGGGACCAGGATGCATTCCTCTATACCCGGAAACTGGTACGCGAAGAGGGAATCATGGGAGGTGGTTCGAGCGGGGCTGCCCTGTGGGGGGTGCTGAAACTGGCCAAATCATTGAAGAAACCCGCCCGGATCGTAACCATTTTCCCGGACAGCGCTTCCCGCTACCTGAGTACCATCTTTAATGACCGGTGGATGAAGGATCACCACTTCCTATAAAAAAAAGATGCAACGTTCATATGGCTAAGCCCTACCGGTCATACCACTTGAGCAATTTGACTCCGACCAAAAACTTCACCTCCGCGAGCGCTTCAACCGTGTGATTATCAGAGATATCAAACCGGATGAAGGGGCGGACGGATAAAGTTTTTCCCAGTTCGGCAAATATACTGAATCCGGAATAAAACCGGGTATTGTTCAGCCGGACATGGCAATCGGTATCACACCTGACCCGCTTCAATTCTAATAGATTGAACCCGAGTTTTGCATCCAGGTCATAATCATATGAAAAATTATAGCCCGCCGATAATTCAAACCGGATAGCCTTATCCAACCGGTCGAAATCGGTTTGATTTTTCAGCCGGATCCCGGTTCCCAGATCGGAAAAAAATCGTTCGCCGATATCCAGCGGAATATCCAGATTGTACCGTCCGTACCAGCTCAGAAACAGCCCGCTATTAACAGTCCTCTCGTATTCCAGGCAAAAGCCGTATACCATATTCTCGGGGTAAAAGTCTCCCCAGAATCCATGATTCCTGATGATCGGGGCCATGAAATCCAGAGTGAAATTCAACCGCCTCCATTCGGTTTTAAAAAAGGCCATCCGGAACTGGCCCTCTACCAGGATTTTGTGGTTTTCGTAGTGGGTATAAAAACCGGTTGAGAGTTTCAGGCTGTCCAGGTAGGAATGAAATTGCCCCGCGGCTTTCATGCGGATCCCGATAAAAGTAGTGTTTTCGAACTGGTAATATTTGGAGTTGCGGATAAAAAGCTCCGTGCTCTTATCCAGGGCAAAAGAAAGCTCCAGTTCATAGAGCAGTTCCGTAAAATCCCTTGATTTTATTTCGCCGACAAAGGACAGCTCGGTCCCGAATATGTTGGGGAATTCGCTGTTGAGAATAAGCAGAAAACTATAATCCAGATTACCGCCGGTATAGATGCCGTAACCCAGGCCGAACCTGAAGCCTTTACCCCTGTACCACCCCCGGGCCAGGACCTCATTCAGGTTTAAAATATCGGGATTCTCCCGGCAACTGAGATGGCGGCACATGTGATTCAACCGGATTTCCCCGCTAAAATTTCCGCTGAAATTTCTTCGCATTCCCAGGCTCAACCAGAAATCAATGGCACCCCGCAACTGGTCACCGGCCCGCTGGTGGAACATGACCTCCCCGAACAGGGTAAAATCGGGCAGTGGAAAATCATACCTGAATATGGGCCTCAGATATTTCTGCTGAAGCGAATCAATGCCCATTTCCAGTTGGGCATCGGCAACGGTTTCCGAAGCCGGCTCTCTGGCGGTAAAGCCATAGGAAAAAGCAATCATCTGCCCTAAAACCAGCAGAATCACCCTGGTTTTTCTCAACCGCGATTTTATGGTTTTATAACCGCACATTTTTCCGTTTCAAGCGACCGGCCCGGTCAATCGGACTGGTTTTTTTTTGAAACCGCCGGTTTTTGAATACAAGCGAGCAGGTGCCTGGTCGAGGCATCCAGGTTGGTTATCTTACCGGGATTGCCCTTTATGGCCGGGAGGATTCCCCGGGCCAGATCTTTACCCAGTTCAACACCCCACTGGTCAAAGGAAAAAATATCCCAGATAACTCCCTGGACAAATACCTTGTGCTCATACATGGCCAGCAACCTTCCCAGCATAAACGGAGTCAACTTATCAGCCAGGATGGTGTTGGTCGGCTGATTCCCATGGCAAACCCGGTAAGGGACCAAATATTCCGGTTCACCTGACCGGGAAAATTCAGCTTCTGTTTTCCCGAAGGCCAATGCCCGGGTCTGGGCCAAGAAATGGGCCATCAATTTCTGGTGATGGTCGGAAACCGGGTTCAGGCTTTCACTGAAACCGATAAAATCAGCCGGGACCATCCGGGTTCCCTGGTGCAGGAGCTGGAAAAATGCATGCTGGCAATTGGTTCCCGTTTCTCCCCATATCACCGGGGCAGTCTGATATGAAACCGGTTCTCCCTCCCGGTTTACCGATTTACCGTTGGATTCCATCTCCAGTTGCTGCAGGTAAGCCGGGAGCAACCTCAGGTAATGGTCATATGGAATCACCGCCTGGGTGGTAAGAGAAAAAAAATTAACATACCAGATGCCCAGCAGCGCCAGGATAACCGGAATATTGCTTTCAAAGGGCGAATGCCTGAAATGGGAATCCATGGCCGAGAATCCCTTCAGAAAGTCCACAAAGTGTTCGGGCCCAGTGGCAATCATGGTGGAAAAACCAATGGCCGAGGCAATGGAAAACCGGCCCCCCACCCAGTCCCACATGGAAAAAATATGTTCTTTATCGATACCAAAACCAGCTGCCAGGGCGGGATTGGCGGTTACAGCGCAGAAATGATTCCGGATCGCCCTCCGGCTATGAAAACGGGACAGAATCCACTGCTTGGCCGATTCGGCATTGGTCATGGTTTCTTCGGTGGAAAAGGTTTTTGAGCAAACGACAAACAGGGTCTTTTCCGGATCAATCCCGTCCAGGATATCTTTTACCTGTGTGCCGTCAATATTACTCAGAAAATGGAAATTCAGATTTTTTTTTGCGTAAAACTTCAAGGCATTGGTGACCAGGCGCGGCCCCAGATCAGAGCCTCCGATTCCGATATTCACAATGTGACGGAACCGCTTGCCGGAAAAACCCGACCAGCGGCCATCACGCACCTGTTGTGCCAAATCCTTCATTTTCTCAACTTCCCGAATGACCCGTTCATGGATATCGATACCATCCACCCACAGAGGCTGTTGGCTGAAATCTCTCAGCGCCACATGCAGAACCGGCTGGTCTTCGGTCCTGTTTATCTTCTGGCCGTCAAACATCCTCTCGACTTCATCTTTCAAGCCTCTGGATCTGGCCAGGTCGAACAGGAGCTTCATGGTCTTTACCGTGATTATATTTTTTGAATAATCCAGGAGCAGGCCGTCATCAAAGAGGGAGAATTTTTCAACTCTCTGTTGGTCCTGGGAAAACAGCTCGCGGAGATGGAGCCGTTTCATTTCCCGAAAATGGCTATCCAGCGCCTTCCACTCCCGGGACCGGGTGAGGGGCGGTTTCCGGATTCCGGGTTCGGGCATGGTTATGATTCCCTCATCAACATGTTCAGCTTATCCGATAATTGATCGAGATGAAAAGGCTTGGGTATGAAATGGATTATTTTCTCCTTGAAGACCTTTGATTCCAGATAATCCCTGGTATAGCCGCTGGAAAAAAGGATTTTTATATTCGGCTCGATTTTCTGAAGGGACTCGGCTACCTGATCCCCTGAAAGACCGGGCATTTCGATGTCCAGTATCACCAGCTTGATTTCCTTGGAATTTTCGGTGAATATGCGAACGGCTTCATCGCCATTGGCAGCGGTGAAACACTTGATACCCAGCGATTTCAGCATTTCCTCGCCGATTTCCCGGATAACCAGCTCATCATCCACCAGCAAAATCGCCCCTTCGATAGCGGTCTCGACTTTTTTCTTTATCTCTTCCTGGGTTTCATACAACTCCTCTTTGACAACCGGAATCAGAATCGAAAAGGTGGTCCCTTTCTCGAATTCGGATTCCACATCGATGGCGCCATTGAAATCCTTGATGATATCCTTGACCATGGCCAGTCCGAGGCCGGTGCTCTTTTCCTTGTCCTTGGTGCTGAAAAAGGGCTCGAAAATTTTCCCGATCATCTCCTTCTTTATACCCGAACCATTATCGGAAACCTTGATTTTCGCGTATGGCCCGTCCAGCAGGTCTTCCCGGTTCTTGATAAAAACTTCCTCCGTGGAAACCCTTATCTCCGGCTGGGCGCATTTTTCCAGAGCCTCTTTGGCATTGATCATCAGGTTGATGATCACCTGGGACAACTTTGTCTTGTCCACAAACAACTGTATCCGGTTCCCGGACAGTTCCCTTACGATTTTGATATTCTTGAGGCTCACCTTCAGGAAATTCAGCAACTCCACCATCAACAGGTTCAGGTCCAGGACTTCCTTTTTTGAAAGCCTTTTTTTTGAAAATCCCAAAACCTGTTTGATCATGCTGGATGCTTTTTCACTGTAGTCGATGATATTGGAACTGTATTTTTTCATTTCCGAATCCGGGGCAACTTTTTTATCCAGCAGCGAAGCGTATCCAATGATACCGCTGAGAATGTTATTGAAATCATGGATGATACCGCTGGTGAGCAAGCCCAGTGATTCCATCTTCTGAGCCTGAAGAAGGCTGTCTTCCAATTTTCTGATCTTGGACATATCCTCGATATTAATGACCACATTTCTTCCGTCGCTCTGGACCGAATAAAAATTAAGATTCAATACCGCCGGGGATTCCCTTTCAAAATCCATTTTCTGGTCGCTTAGGGAAAAGGTTTTCTTCACGATTTTCACCTCATTGATGATGTCTTTGTAACTCAGGAAAAAGGGGTTGACTTCAAACAGATTCCGATTCATGACCCGGTCGCCTGGCTCGCCAAAGAGCATCTCTGCCGCCTGATTCCACAGGGATATCTGATCATTTTCATTGATGGAAATCACCGCATAGGGACTGGCATCAATCAGGCGACCCATGAATTCCTGCAAGTTTTTTATTTTCTCGGTCAAGTTTCTCCACTCGGAAATATCGCGCATGATGATTAATCCCCCGATGATACCGGATGTCGATTTCAGGGGTTCAATAATGAGATCCACATAATTAAAACCTTCTTTGAACGGATTCATGACATTGATCTGCTTGATATATTCACCATTGTTGATCATGTTCCGCAGGGACTCGTCAAATCCGTTTTCCACTGCCTTCTCAGACAGGAAATATGAAATGTTTCGCTCGGATGAAGAAGATTTTTCTATTATACGACCGGCTTTCTGATTGTAGAATACAATCTTCAACCGGGTATCCACTATAAAAATCATATCCGGGATGGATTTGAAAATTTGCCGGGAAAAAGCAATTTGATTCTTCAGGTTGGTTTCGGCCTTTTTTCTCTTGGTCACATCATCCACAACGGCAATGTACCCGATCAATTCACCCGACACATTCAATAACTTTGACAAAGAAATATTGACATCGATTCGTTTCCCTTTATTCAGGAGCATGGACGTCTCCCGGTTCAGGATATTGTCGCTTTCATCAAACTCCCGGGCAATTTCTTTCAGAAACTTCTTCTCTATATAATGAAACAGGTTCAGGGTGGAGATATCCTCTTTCCGGATTTCCAGTTTCTTCAGGGCATAATCATTCATGTAAATAGGCTTCAATTTTTTATTGAAAACCATGATGAATATCTGCACGGTTTTCATCAGGGTTTCTATGTATTCCTTGGATTCCTCGATTTCCCTGACATCGGAGCTGAGCCGGGTAAATACATTTTCGATATTCACGAACAGGTCATCCAGCGGTGAAAAAAAAGGCTTCTTTTTTTGGTCGACCTCTTCCATCCCCGTTGACTGAAAACGATCCAGGTTCAGGGAAATGGATTTGATGGGCCTGACAATCCTCCTGAAGAAATAAAAAAAGAGACCCAGGACAAAAAACAAAAAAGCAATAAAAACCGCTGCTATATAGAGCTTGGAGCGCTTTTCCAGCGGGCTTTCAAGTTCATCCTTATTCAGGGTATAAACCTGGTACCAGTTTAGGACCGGAATCCGGCGAACCAGGACCAGATATGAGACATGGCCGGTTTCTATTTCTTTTTCAAAATAGGGAGCGGTATTCAAATCATGGACAATTTGCCTGGCCTTGACATCCTTTGCTTCATCCTGAAAGGCAAACCGCTGGTTCATTTCAAAATCGTCCCGCTGGAGAATAGACTTTAGATCATGGTGCAGGACCAGTTTCCGATTTTGATTGAGCAGAAAGAGGTTTCCCTGCTCAAAAAAC
>CAZOWT010000107.1:5839-9886 GCA_964583345.1 uncultured Clostridia bacterium | reverse complement strand
AAAAATCAATTTGGTGAATTATTCTATTGAATAAAAAAAGGATATTACCGATAATACCATTGAGACGAAACCCTGGCATTAGAGGTCTTAAGGAGGGATATTCCGATGACCCCGGATAAAAAAGCAAATGCGGATACGCCTGTCATGAGTAGCGAAGCCGCAGCCAAAAAAAAGATCAGTGAATTATTCAAAATCCTGTCAACCCGAAGCAAGGGGCTTTCATCGTCCGAAGCAGAAAAACGGTTGTTGCATTTCGGCCCCAACGAAATTCAGGGAAAAAGAATCAACCCCCTGCTGAAATTTCTGGGATATTTCTGGGGTCCGATTCCAATCATGATCGAAGTGGCCGCCATCCTCTCGTTGATAATCCATCACCTGGAAGACTTCTGGATCATTCTGGTCCTGCTGATGATCAACGCGGTGGTTGCCTTCTGGCAGGAGTATAAAGCGAATAATGCCATCGATGCCCTGAAACAAAAACTGGCCTTAAAGGCCAGGATTCTGCGTGACAGCAAATGGAAAACCATAGCTGCCGCCGAACTGGTTCCCGGTGATGTGATCGGTCTGAAGCTTGGCGACATCATCCCGGCCGATGTGAAACTCATGAACGGGGACTACCTGTTAATCGATGAATCCTCGCTGACCGGCGAATCCCTTCCGGTTGAAAAGCATAAGGGAGATATCGGATACAGCGGGGCAGTGGTTTCCCAGGGCGAAATGACAGGCCTGGTGGTTTGTACCGGGATGAACACCTTTTTCGGCAGGACAGCCAAACTGGTGGAGGAAGCAGGCTCCAGGAGCCATTTCCAGAAGGCTGTGGTCAAGATCGGAGACTATCTCATTCTACTGGCGCTCTTCCTGGTTTTGATCGTGTTCCTGTTTGCTATTTTCCGCCATGAAAATTTTCTGGAAACCCTGCAGTTCGCCCTGGTCCTGACCGTGGCAGCCATCCCGGTGGCTTTGCCGGCGGTTCTATCGGTGACCATGGCAGTGGGTGCCGTGGCGCTGGCAAAAATGAAGGCCATTGTCAGCAAGCTGGTCGCCATCGAGGAAATGGCCGGCATGGATGTTTTGTGTTCCGACAAGACCGGTACCATTACCAAAAACGAAATCAGACTTGCAAACGTGATCCCCCTGGGCAAACACCGTCAGGCAGACGTCCTGCTGGCCGCCTGCCTGGCCACCAAAGACGACAACCGGGATCCGATCGATCAGGCAGTCTGGGTAGCTTATCAGAAACAGGATAAATCAAATCAGCTGTCAGCGAAATATAAAAAAATAAAATTCATACCCTTCGATCCGATCTCCAAACGAACCGAAGCCACTATCCAGGTAAAATCCAGCGCCACTTTTAGAGTGACCAAAGGGGCAGCCCCGCAAATCATCAGCCTGTGCAAGCCGGACTGGGCCACGAGCAACCGGGTAAAAAAAATGGTGGATGATTTTGCATCCAAGGGATACCGCTCTCTGGCGGTTGCCCGATCCGCGGGGAAAAAATGGAAATTAATCGGGCTTCTGGCCCTAAACGATCCTCCCCGGGATGATTCGGCTGAAACCATAAAAAATGCACAGGAGATGGGCGTGGATGTCAAAATGATCACCGGGGACCATGCCGCCATTGCCAGAGAAATCTGCCGGAATGTTCACCTGGGGACCAACATCATCGAAGCCCCGTTGCTTCTGAAGGCATCCGCACAGGAGAACCTGAGACTTATTGAAAAGGCTGACGGTTTTGCCCAGGTTTTGCCCGAACATAAGTACCGTATTGTTGAAGCCCTTCAGGCCGGCGGGCATATTGTGGGCATGACCGGAGACGGGGTAAATGATGCGCCGGCCTTGAAAAAAGCCGATGTGGGAATCGCCGTGGAGGGGGCCACCGACGCCGCCCGCTCGGCAGCGGATATCGTTCTCACCAAGCCCGGCCTGTCTGTCATCGTTGATGCCATCCATCAGAGCCGGAAAATATTTCAGCGCATGACAAATTATTCCATCTACCGAATCACGGAAACCATCCGGGTGCTGATTTTCATCACCGCCTCTATCATGGCCTTCAGATTCTACCCGGTCACCGCGCTGATGATCGTTCTTCTGGCCCTGCTCAATGACGCCCCGATCATGAGTATCGCCTATGACAACGTAAAATATTCCCAAAAACCCGAAAAATGGAACATGGGCAGCATCCTGAGGATTTCCACGTTCCTCGGTCTGGTCGGGGTTTTCATGTCCTTCTTCATCCTGTACATCGGCAGGGATATTTTTCATCTCAGCCGGGAGATTTTGCAATCGTTTATTTACCTGAAGCTATCAGTAGCCGGTCATCTGACAGTTTTTGTAGCCAGAACCCGGGGCCCCTTCTGGTCCATCAAACCATCGAAACTGCTCCTATTTGCCGTCCTGGCCACCCAGTTCATTGCCACGCTTATTGTGGTGTACGGATTCCTGCTCCCGGCCATGGGCTGGAAACTGGCACTCTTTGTGTGGGGGTATGCGCTGGTCGCTTTTGTCATCACCGATTTCCTGAAGGTGAAGTTTTACCGGCTGCTCGACCACAGCCAGTTGAAATTCAAGCAATGAAAAAATCAGACCGGATCTCCGGGCAATCTGCAGGGCAGGCAAGATATAATACCGGCCAAAATAAAAAATTTATCAACCGTATTATCGTTGGTTAAGGAGCGTGAATATGACGAACATTAATATTGACAAAATAGTAAAAGACATCATCGATATGGAATCCGGGAAATGCGTGGGAGAAGTAAACTGGTCCTTCATTTTTGACATGGAGAATATCGTCCCGGAGCTGGTGAATTCCGAAATGATTATCCTCAATCCCCTGTTTCTTTCAAAAATTCCCGACGAATGGCATGATGTCCGCGATTTTTTAGAAAAATACCTGGGAGATAAAAAAGAAGTGTATCTGGCCGTTTCCCATGTGTTTGAACAGGGAAATGAATATACCATATCCGGCACCCTGAAAAAGGGCGCCAGGCCTCTCGCATATCATAAAATAATTTTTTTCGATTACCACCGGATATTCAGTCATTATATCACCTGTATCATCACCAACCAAAAGGGCAACTTCAGATTCTCCTTCAACCAGAGCTTCCTTCATCACCACCGGCGAAGAAAAAAAGAACTACCGGTCCCGGATTTGATCGTTAAAATATTTTCCTGGAGAGACCGTAAATTCAGATTGATCAAAAAAATGGCAATTCCACTGGCCAAGAAACAAATCAAATTGATAAAACCGGATGAAATGATACTAAGTTTGGGTGATCTGGTTTTACCGGATTAAACCTTGGAATAGCCGGGATCGGTGATGCCTTTGCCACATCAAACTGCGCCGGATAGCGGGATACATATCAACGCCTCAATTCTTGAAATTTTTCTTGCAAATTTTTAAAACAAGCCGGGGGAAAGGTGCCCGATAGCGAATTGTACTCCCTTCAGTTCCGCCAGGCCCTGAACGACTATTTTTTTCTGCTGAACCGGGGATATCCGGAAAAACCGGCCCTGAAACTGGCCGGAGACCGCTACCAGCTTTCCGGCAAACAGCGGCTGATTCTGTACCGTGGCGCCACCTCCCGGTCCAATGTCCGGAACCGGCAAAAAAAACGCATCCGGAGATGGGAAAACCAGACGCTTCATGTTGACGGTTATAATGTGCTTTTTACCATGATGAACTATTTGCTGGGGAAAAGCATTTTTATCGCCAATGACGGTTTTTTAAGGGACGCCGGAGAGTCCTACGGGAAGATCGAAAACGAAAGCATTTTTTTTCGTTCCATCGATCTGCTCCTGGATTTCATTTCAGGGCTTAAACCCGGTCCGGTGGCCATCTACCTGGATAAAGGCGTCAGGAACCGTCCTCTCCACGGTAAAATTCTGGAAAAAGGCTGTACGGCAAGGAAAATTCAGCCGGAGATCATTGCGGAACCGAAGGTTGACAGCCGTCTTAAGACTGCGCCAGAAGGCATACTGGCAACATCGGATTCCCAGATCATCGATCAAACCCCCCTCCGGGTATTGGATCTGGCCCGGCAGCTGCTG
>CAZOWT010000107.1:0-5829 GCA_964583345.1 uncultured Clostridia bacterium | reverse complement strand
TTTTCAGGTTGAAATCCCTGAGCTGGAATCCATGATTATAGACAAATAAAATATCGGCAGGGTTTTCCGAATCCCGGAAACCGTTGTCCACACTGTCCAGCCGAAAATCAGCTCATTTGGAATCGGGATAGATTTGTGAAAAGGATGCCGCCATTACACTAAAAGAATTTTCTGATAAAGTTGGGGAAAAATTGCCTGAGATCATCAAAATAGGTGTAAAACAGGGGAACGGCAAACAGGGTGAGAAATGTGGAACTGATGAGGCCGCCGATCAGGGTAATGCCCATGGGCGCATAAGGCATGCCGATCAGGCCGGTATTGCCGACGGCCATGGGAAACAACCCGAATATGGTGGTCAAAGCGGTCATCAAAATCGGGCGGAATCGGTGCATGGCCGCCACCAGAATGGCTTGCTCCCGTCCCATGCCGCTTTTGCGGTACTGGTTGATCAGGTCAATCAAAACAATGGCATTGTTCACCACCACGCCGATCAGTACCACCAGACCGATACCGGCGAATATCTCGAAGGTGGTTCCGGTAATATACAACAGCCAGTAGGAACCCACAAAAGCCGCCGGAATGGCAATCAGAACGGTCAGGGGAAGGATGAAGGATTCGAACAGCACGCCCATGATGAGAAAGACAAAAACAATGGAGAATAGCAATGCTTTGTCCAAGTCTTCAAAGACATTTTCGAATTGCCGGGAACGGGATCCCTTTCCATAAGAGTACCCGGTGGGGTAGCGAAAGTTTTTAAAAATGGTGTCCAACTGGGAGGAAATGGTCTTCATGTCAGCCTCGGTCGAATAAATTTTAATTTCCATCGAGGACTTGCCGTTTTCTCTCCGGATGCGGCCGAGGCTTCGGTGATAAGTCAGATCCGCCAGCGAGGACAGGTTGGTGCCGCTGTTTTTATCGGTGGCGATAAAGGTGTTTTTCAGCTGGGCCACAGTTTCCCGCTGATCGGGACGGGTTTTAACATAGATTTCAATTTCTTTTTCCGGCGCCTGGTAGTTGGATATTTTCCGCTTGCTGAGGTTGAAGCGAATCAACTGGCTGAGATAAAACGGTGAAACACCGATGTTGTAAGCCTTCTCCCGGTCAACCACGATATGAATTTCATCATTGCCGGTCTCGGCATCGGTCTCAACGGTCAGCACATTGGGGACCAGTTTGATCTGCTTTTCGAGTTCGTCGGCCAGGCTGTTTAACACCTCGGTATCATATCCGTACAGCGTATAGGTCAATGAACTGTCGGTGGCTCCCTGCTGCTCGTCCCAGGTGGTCCTCATTTTGACCCCGGGAATGACCGGCAGGTCCTTCTTGATATCTTCGGTCAGTTCCTCCCGGGTCAAACGCCGGTATTTGTTCAATCCCAGCATATTGGAAATCTTCCGGTAGATGACCTGGTACCACTGCTTGTCCGGATCGGGCTTCATGTAAATATCCACCCTGCCGTTGAACTGCCTCACCCGGGTGGAAATATGGTCGATATGGTAAATATCATTTTTTTCCATAATCTTTTCGGCGATGTAATTCAGGGTTTTATCCACTTTTTCCAGGTTGGTATTGGAGGGAAAATCACAAATCACCTTGGCATCCCGGATCCCGCTCTCAGCCACATCGGTTTTCTTGATGTGGCTGATCGGATATGCCACGCTGAAAATAACGACCAGAACAATGATCAGGGCATTCACCCGGTTCTTCAATATTTTAACCAGAAAATCCTGGTATTTCTGCACCACCACATTGTGGGTGGAGTGGATGACTTTCACATCCTTGGGGATAGTTTTGGTGGTCCCCAGGGGAATCAGGATCAGGGCGATGAACAAACTGGCCAGCAGGGCAAAAATGACCGGCAGCCCGATCCGGGTGAGATAGAAAGTGAGAAACATGTTTCCCCCCATGACCATCAGGGGGAGGAAGACCACGATGGTGGTCAGGGTGGCCATCACAATTGCCAAGCCCACTTCGGACGCGCCCAGAACAGCGGCCCGCTTGGTGTCGTACCCCATGCCGTTGAAGCGGTAAATATTTTCGGTGATCACGATGGAGTTGTCCACCACCAGCCCGATGGATATCATCAGTCCCATCATGGTAAACCCGTTTAATGTCCAGTCCAGGCCATAGATCAGCATGACCGATACCAGCAGGGAAAGGGGAATGGCCAGGGTGAGCATCAGGGTAATGCGAAAACGGTGCAAAAAGAAAAACAGAACAAAAAAGGCGAAAATAGCGCCCCAGAGCATGGTGGTCTGCACATTGCCGATGGATTCCTCGATCATATTGCCCTGGTCAAAAAAGACAAAATACTGCACGCCATTCAAATCAGGCTGCTCCCGGAACTGTTTTTTCAGCTCGGCCAGAAGGTTTTGGCAGACCTCCACGGTATTGGCCTCGCTCTCCTTGTATATCGCCAGTCCGGCAGCGATCTTTCCATCCACCCGCATCAGGCTGTCGATTTCCTCGTCAAAATCATAAACCACATCCGCGATATTTTTTAGGCGCACGCCGTGTCCGATCTCTATGTTGCGGATATCATCCAGGCTGGAGAACCGGGATTTCGATCTCAACAGGTATTTTCTCTTGCCCACGTACACATAACCGTGGGACATGGCAAAATTATCCCGCATCAACCTCTGCATCAATTCATACAGGTTGATGTTGTAGGTTTTCACCCGGTCGGTATCCACGATAATCTGAATGTACTTTTCCCGCAATCCGAACAGCTCGGAATTGGCAACCCCCTTGATCCCTTCCAGGGGCATTTTGATATGCCGTTCGGTCACATAGTAGGGATCGACCACACTCGGGTCATAGGAAATTCCCATGTACATGACCGGATCATCATTGGAACGAAACCGGCGAATATAGAAATATTCAATTTCGCTGGGGAGGTATGGCCTTGCCCTCTCCAGCCGGTCGCTGGCCTGGGCATAGGCCAGGTCCATGTTGGTGCCCTGGGAGAATTCCAGCCAGAACCAGCATCCCTGGCTGGAAGAATAGCTGAATACCCGCTTGAGATTATTGACGGTTTTCATTTCTCCTTCCACCGGCTTTACGATCTGTTCTTCGATTTCCTTGGGATTGGCGTCCTGGTAAGGCACCCATACGCCCAGAAACGGGGGATTGAGCCCGGCGGGAATGAGGTCCAGCTTTATGCGGGTGTAAGCAATGAATCCCACCACCAGAATGGCCGACAGGATCATGGTCACGGTCACCGGCCTCCTGATGGAAAATTTCGGCAGCATCCGTTCGGTGATTTCGGGTTCGGTCATGTTTACCTGCTGAATTTGTTATAAACGATGGGAATCAAGACCAGGGTCAAAAACGTGGCGCTGAGCAGGCCGGCGATGATGGTCACGGCCATCGGGGTCCGGATTTCAGTGCCCTCTCCCATTCCCACTGCCATGGGAAGCAGGCCCAGAACCGTGGTAAAGGTGGTCATGAGAATGGGCCTCAACCTGACCTGGCCGGCCTGGCGAATGGCTTCGAGTTTCTCGACTCCCCGTTTTCTCAGCACATTGACGTAATCAACCAGGACAATGGCATTGTTCACCACGATACCCACCAGCACAATCATGCCGATGTACACCGTAATACCCAGGGGAATATTCAGGACAAACAGGGTGAAGAACACCCCGATCAGGGCCATGGGAATGGTAAACAGGATGAGAAAAGGGTGCAGGAAAGACTCAAACTGGGAGGCCATGACAATATAGACCAGGAACATGGCCAGAATCATGGCCATGGTCAGGCTGTTCAGCGAGGTTTCCATTTCCTTGTTCTGCCCCGAGAGCTCGTACCTGAACTCGGGAGGCAGGGGATATTTTTCCATGACCCGGTAAATTTTTTCGACCGCATCCTTCAGGTTGGTACTTTCTATATTGGCGGTGATTAAGGCCGCCCGGTCCTGGTCCACCCGCCTGATTTCATTGGGCCCGCTCAGAATCGACACATCGGCCACGCTGCTCAGTAAAATCGGGATGGTTCCGCCCGGATTGATGATCAGGTTTTTTATGTTTTCGGCCCGGCGGCGCTGTTCATCCCGCAAATACACCCGGACATCGATGCGTTTGTCTTTTTCTTTGTATTTTGTAGCGATAAAACCCTCGACTTTATTTTTGATCAGTGTGGCCACATCATAGGCATTCATCCCGTAATGCGAGAGCTTCATCCGATCAAATTCCACCACCAGTTCCGGGAAGCCCGGCTTCACGCTGCTCTGGACATCCTTCAGGCCCGGAATCTGGGAAATTCTTTCGTAGAGCTCCTGGCTGATGGTTCTCAGCTGTTCCAGGTTGTAGCCCTTGATCACCACCTCCACCGGCGGCTTCATGCTGAATAAAACCGGCCGGGAAATATTGGTGTCAATATCGGTGAAATTCCGCAGAATATTGCGAACATTGTCAATGAGCAGTTCTTCGGTTTTTTTCAGGTTTCGGCTCTTCTTGATGTTGACCGTGATTTTCCCGATATGCTCGCCCACCTCATCCTCGCTGAGCTCATCCTTGGTGGTTCCGGCATAGTAACTCAGGCTTTCAACCAGGCTCAACGCGCTGATTTTCTGGCTGATCTGCCCCAGAATTTTATCACTCTTTTCCACCGGAGTACCCACCGGGAAAGTCACGTTGATATAGATGGAACCCTGATGGACCTCGGGAATCAGTTCGCTGCCCATCCGGGGTAAAACCACGAAAATGGATATCAGAAAAAGAATTAAAACCGTAATGATAGTTTTTGTGGAATTCCTTAGAGATAATTCCAAAAAACGCGGATAAAAACTGTAAATTTTATTTAAAAGAATATTAAATGCTTTTGTGAAAAAATTAACGATTGGAGCAATCAATGTGGTTAATATGAAACCGATGCCCTTGAAAAACACGATTGAACAACTGTAAATGGAAAGAAAAACTCTGGTGAAAAAAATGAATAAAGAATATAATACTAATTTCAGTAAAATAAAAGTATAAACAAAAATGAGTTTTAACCATTCCCATAAAAAACGAAGCATATAAAAAATCAACAATAACAATCTCATATACCATTTTCTATTTGACAAAATTGGTTTGAGTATTTTATTAAAAGGAATTTTCCCATACCACTTTTTATTTATTAACAGGGGATTGAAAAAACCTTTAAAAGACATGATAAAGCGTTTTGAGATATTATTCAGCAGAGAATTCAATAAATCATTAAAGAGGACAATACTGAAAAAATTCTCCCATAATGATCTTTTACAAAGTCTTTCTGAAATCAGTTTGCCGAATTTTATCCATATTTTCAAAAAACCGGTGAATATCAAAACCGGATAAATCAAAACAATACTGAATGCAATTGAAAATTGCACACCTAGATTCACCCCAAAACTTATTTTTAAAAGCTGGGTTATGACCAATCCCGGGATGAAAAATACTAATAAAAGAGGAATTAAAAGAAAAATAATTAAAACGATTACATTCCTGAAAAATAAAAACAAATTTGAAAAAATTTCAATAATAATTTTAAAATAATTTACAAAAATCCGTTTTTTTTCAAAACTGAAGATATAACTATCTTTTGAAATATTCGCTTTTTTTTCAAAATCATTGAAACCAACTCTGGACTTCATAAATAAAGATACAAATAAGGATGCTATGATTGAAAAAAGCAATTTTGTATTAAAACTTCCGAAAATATTCAAAAGAGAGCAAAACAAATAAAACATCGGTGTGAAAGCTGCAATAGAACCTAAAAAAGTACTTAATTCAAATTCAGAAGTTTTTTCAACTCCTCGGGAAGCCAGCATGGGGATAAAAAACAAAGAAACCAGCAGGGAAGCCAGCAATG
>CAZOWT010000106.1:0-9922 GCA_964583345.1 uncultured Clostridia bacterium | reverse complement strand
CTGGCCATATCAAAACAACTGGTAAACCTGATGCAAGGCGAAATCTGGGTGGAGAGCCAGAGGGAAAAGGGAAGCCAGTTTCACTTCACGGTTTCCCTGGGACTCCAAGAATCACCCCGGGAAAAGCCTACAGCCGATATAAAACCACTGGAAAACATACCGGTCCTGGTGGTGGATGACAACAGCACCAACCGCCACATCCTCACCAATACCCTTCGCCACTGGCGAATGAAACCGACTGCGGTCCCCAGCGGTGAAATGGCACTGCAGGCCATATCCGATTCCCTGAAAGGAAAACAGCCATACAAATTGTTGCTCGTCGATTCCCAAATGCCGGGCATGAACGGCTTCTCATTGATGAAGCACATAAAACAACGGTTTACCACTATAAATCCACCGGTTATCATGTTAACTTCGTATGACGGCAGCGACAACCGGCCCGGTTGCGACAAATTCAATATCCGGGCCTACCTGGTCAAACCGGTCAGCCAATCCGATCTGCTGGCAGCCATTCTCCGGACTCTTGATGGAACCGAAAAACAAAAAAAGGCTGAACCTCAGGCTGAACGCTCCGGATTCAAACGGCAATCCAGGACCTATGATATTCTGGTCGCCGAAGACAATGCGGTAAACCAGCTGGTGGCCCGTAAACTGATGGAGAATATGGGCCACCGGATAGATGTGGTGGGTGACGGCATTCAGGCATTGCGGGAATTGAAAAAAAAGAAATACGATCTGGTTT
Organism: uncultured Clostridia bacterium; assembly: GCA_964583345.1. Lineage (GTDB taxonomy): Bacteria > Acidobacteriota > Aminicenantia > UBA2199 > UBA2199 > CAZOWT01. The sequence continues at coordinate 9,180 of CAZOWT010000106.1, read as the reverse complement.
TACTCGATATCCAGATGCCGGAAATGGACGGACTGGAAGCCACGGCGGAAATCCGGAAAATTGAGGAAAATAATTCCGCCGGTTCCCGGATGCCCATCGTGGCCATGACCGCCCACGCCCTGAAAGAAGACCGGGAACGCTGCCTCCGGGCCGGCATGGACGACTACGTTTCCAAGCCCCTGGATCCGGCCCTGCTCATGGACGTCATCGAACGGGTAAAGAAAAATAATCCGTCCCGGACGGAGAACAGGAAAGCCCTATGATCAAATTATTGATTGCCGATGACGACCCGGTTTCCAGGAAGTTGCTGGAAAAACACAGCCGGGACTGGAAATTCAAGGTATATACCGCTATAAACGGCGTAGAGGCTTTCAATATATTAAAGAAGGAAAAAATCAATATCGCCATTCTGGACTGGATGATGCCGGAAATGACCGGCATTGAAATCTGCCGGAAACTCAGGAAACAAAAATCCGAAGAATATCAATATATCATCCTGCTGACTTCCCGAAACCATCCCGAAGACATCATAACCGGCCTGAGCAACGGGGCCGACGATTACATCACCAAACCGTTCAATACCAAAGAACTGGAAGCCCGGATAAAAATCGGGAAGCGGATTATCGACCTGCAGCGTCAGTTGCTGCGCGCCCAGGAGAAACTGCACGAGATCGCCATTCACGACAGCTTAACCACCCTATACAACCGGGGAGAAATCCTCAAAAACCTGGAGGAAAAGTTCATCCAGACCAAAAGGGAAAACCAGCCGCTGGGAACGATTATGCTGGATATCGACCACTTCAAGAGAATCAACGATGAACACGGCCACCAGACCGGAGACCGGGTGCTGTCCGAACTGGCCCGGCGACTGAAAAGCGGACTCCGCCCTTATGACCGGGTCGGGCGATACGGCGGCGAAGAGTTTCTAATTGTCCTGCCGAATTGCAATGAAAAAACCACCCTCCTGATTGCCGAACGCATCCGGAAAAAAATTGCCGGAAGCGGTTTCAAAACGTCCAAGGGAAACCTGGATGTCAGCGTCAGCCTGGGTTGTGCCGTCACCGACCACCGGGCCGGTAGCTCGCCCGAAGACATTCTTCAACGAAGCGACATTGCCCTTTATAAGGCCAAAAACGACGGCCGTAACCGGGTATGCCTGAACTGACGGAAATAAACACGCTGAAAACATGAAAAGGGCCGCATGACCAAAAAAAATCATGGATTATTTCCGGACGCTTTCGGCAAACCTGCGACAGCGTCCTTAAATTGATGGCTGCCGGTGCGGCCTGATCACCGGCATTTTTAAAATATTTTTAAGGTTTGGCCTGAAGCCTGTTTCGATCATATCGATTTACGGGACAATTATTGCATCCTGGCGGGCCTGAAATTCCCCGGTCCGGGATGATGATGCTTGAAACACCCATGGGCACGGGGATTTAAACCCCGGATTCCCGATCCGTTTTTCCACAGATTTTTTCAACTTTCGTCACACCCCCTGCTCCCCCTAAATTCGCCTCAAAAACCCCAGAAACCATTTGTTATCAACGGTTTCAACGTTTCCTCCTCCATTGGCAGCCCGGCTGCTATTTGTTTTGTGATGACCATGGAGGTAAACATGAAATCAAAAACAATAAATGTTCTGGTTCTGGCAAGCTTTATCTGGGCCACCATGTTCCTGGCTCCGGCTCCCCAGAAAGCCGCATCCGAAAGTACCATCCAATTGTACAATGTCGCCGGGCAGGCCGCTTTTACCCTGCTGCGGGGGGTTATCCAGGGTAAAGTCAAGAGCTTTAAAGATGTGACCAAAATGCTGCTCTACGGTTCTGTGGCCGGATACGGATTTTACCAGGCCAAGAAAATGATCGGCAACGGTCAGGTAACCACCGGTATGATCCTGGCTAACCTGTCGGCTTCGGTAACCGAAAACGTCGCCTGCGGATACCATCCGCTGGCCTTTATCGGCTACTCGCTCGGCCCGGTCAGGGTTGAAGTGGCCACTCCCTTTGCCAAATCCCCAACCGCAACTTTCAATATCTCCGTGTCACCCTCCGATCTCATCACCCTCTACTATGCCATCAAACAATCCGACCACATCTCCTTCCGCAATGGCATGTTCACCTTTACCGCCGATAATCCCGTTTACGACAACGCACTGGGATGGACCCGGGGCATCTACCCCACGGTCCTGGCCGACCAGGCAGACTATGTGTTCAACCATGAGGCCGTCCATGTGGCCCAGCATCTCCAGCTGATGTCCATCTCCCCGGAATGGTCCATGTGCTGCAAGACCGGCTGCACCGACAAGAAACCCTCCCTGCTCAAGATCAACGGCGTCAGATACAACGCCCTGGGACTGGGATTGGACCTGCTCACCTATAAAGTACAGGACTACCAGAAAAACCTGTTCGAGGTCGAAGCCTACCACTTCGCCTCGGAATAAGACAGCCATGCACAACCAGGGAAATCAAAAAAAATCTTATAAAAGACAGGAGGAACCCATGAAAATAACAGGAACGGTACCAATCGAATTAAACAAGGCGTTGGAAAGAACCGGCGGAGACGAGGAATTTTTATTCGATCTCATCGAGGTTTATATTTCCGATTTTAAAATCAGATTAGAAGCCCTCAATAACGCGGTCATGGACAGAAATTTTGACCAGCTGTATTACCAGGGCCACACCCTGAAAGGGTCCTCGTCCAACCTGAATTTGACGAGTTTGCAGGAATATGCATTCCGCATCGAAACGGCCGGAAGAGAAAAGGATCTTGATCTGGCCAGGATTGCCCTGAAGAAACTCGGAAACGCCTTCCGGGATTTTCAAAAGTACTATACCCGGATGCTTAAAATAAAAATTTCCGGTGTGGCTTGATATCCGAAAAATCTTATATTATTATACTCATATATACAAGAAGGAGACATATGTCTGTAAAACAAACCGCCGTAATCATTGACGACGACCCGGTTACCCTAAGGCTGCTGGAAAAATATTTACTGGAAATAGGGTGGACGGTTTTTCCGAGCGATAATGGAACCGAAGGTTACGAACTGATCAAACGTGAAAAACCATATGTATTGATCAGCGACATGCTGCTGCCCGGGATTCATGGTGTGGAAATTTGCCGCCAAATCAAGGGAGATCCCGAACTGTCCCAAACCAAGGTGATCATGATGACCAGTGTATACAAAAATGCCACCTACCTGATGAGTGACCTGGAATGCAAGCGGGACGGATTCCTGAAAAAACCCATCGATTTGAACGAGTTGAAAGAAATACTCGAAAAAATTTAAAAAATTTCCTGCCCTTATCCTGTGTTCCCGATCATGTTCAGGATCTGGTAATTTTTTTTTCCAGCCGGATAAGTTTCTCCAGGTTGGAAACCGGGTTATTCCTTTTCTTTCTCCCGTAGGAATCAAACTGTATCCCGATCATATAGTCGTAACTGATGCCCGGATTTCGGTCTATCCAGCGAACTCTGGCTTTCATTTTCATGGGCTTCTTTTCATCCAGGAAGTAAATATGGACAATCAGCCGTTGATCGATTACCGGCATTTCCTGGCTGAGAAACAACAATCCCCCCCGGCTGACATTCAGTACCGGCGTCGCTTCACCGGAGGTCGGTCTCCCGAAAATAAAAAATTTCTTTTTTTCAATGCTGGCCGTGGTCCCAGGCACCTCAAACCGTTTGCATTTCCGCCGTTCTTCTATTTTTGCCATTTTTAATATCCACCCCCGGTTATTTTGCTCCGCTTTATTCTTACCTGGACCGTTATTCGAAAAACCGTTTCAATTTCCCCGGCCCGGGTGTTCAGACACCGGTATTATAAATGAAATCAACCCGCAAAGCAATTTAATGCCGACGAAAATAACCATCATACTGACTTCAAATTTCAAATTGGAAAACCAAAAAAATTCAGGAACCAATATTGTTCATTTTTGATATAAATAAAATTATTTTTTCCTCTCGATTGTCCGGCCTCCGGTTAATTTCCGGGGACAATTATTGCATCCTGGCGGGCCTGAAATTCCCCGGTCCGGGATGATGATGCTTGAAACACCCATGGGCACGGGGATTTAAACCCCGGATTCCCGATCCGTTTTTCCACAGATTTTTTCAACTTTCGTCACACCCCCTGCTCCCCCTAAATTCGCCTCAAAAACCCCAGAAACCATTTGTTATCAACGGTTTCAACGTTTCCTCCTCCATTGGCAGCCCGGCTGCTATTTGTTTTGTGATGACCATGGAGGTAAACATGAAATCAAAAACAATAAATGTTCTGGTTCTGGCAAGCTTTATCTGGGCCACCATGTTCCTGGCTCCGGCTCCCCAGAAAGCCGCATCCGAAAGTACCATCCAATTGTACAATGTCGCCGGGCAGGCCGCTTTTACCCTGCTGCGGGGGGTTATCCAGGGTAAAGTCAAGAGCTTTAAAGATGTGACCAAAATGCTGCTCTACGGTTCTGTGGCCGGATACGGATTTTACCAGGCCAAGAAAATGATCGGCAACGGTCAGGTAACCACCGGTATGATCCTGGCTAACCTGTCGGCTTCGGTAACCGAAAACGTCGCCTGCGGATACCATCCGCTGGCCTTTATCGGCTACTCGCTCGGCCCGGTCAGGGTTGAAGTGGCCACTCCCTTTGCCAAATCCCCAACCGCAACTTTCAATATCTCCGTGTCACCCTCCGATCTCATCACCCTCTACTATGCCATCAAACAATCCGACCACATCTCCTTCCGCAATGGCATGTTCACCTTTACCGCCGATAATCCCGTTTACGACAACGCACTGGGATGGACCCGGGGCATCTACCCCACGGTCCTGGCCGACCAGGCAGACTATGTGTTCAACCATGAGGCCGTCCATGTGGCCCAGCATCTCCAGCTGATGTCCATCTCCCCGGAATGGTCCATGTGCTGCAAGACCGGCTGCACCGACAAGAAACCCTCCCTGCTCAAGATCAACGGCGTCAGATACAACGCCCTGGGACTGGGATTGGACCTGCTCACCTATAAAGTACAGGACTACCAGAAAAACCTGTTCGAGGTCGAAGCCTACCACTTCGCCTCGGAATAAGACAGCCATGCATAAAGAGAAAAAAATGAAAAACTTAAATAATGCCTCCTTTAACCATACGGCAGTGCTGGATACAATCCCCAGCCAGCACCGTCTGTCCATCGACCAAATCATCCCGGACATCAAGAACCAGCTGAATTACATGCTGGGCAATTCCCAGATCATCCTGGATATCTGGAAAGAGGTTGATAAGATATTGGCGGTTCAGACCGCCGCACATCCGGATGAAGTGATTTGCGGAATCCCCCTCACCCACCTGAGCCGGGTGGTGGCCGAGCTGCTGAAAGACATCATCCAGGGCACCCTGAAAATCAATAATTTTGTCCGAATAATCAAGGACATGAGTGATATCGAAGCTTCCTGATTTCGAGATCAGGTCTCAAGAACAAAGATTTGAAAAATAGCTGCATGATTTATATGAAGGAAACGGCTCGTTTGAGGTTTTTTATACCTTTTAGCAAGAAAGTGAGAAAACCACCAGCCCCCTAGTCCCTACACCCTAAATCCATGATTATTAGGCCGGCGTGAGTCGTGAATCGTGAGTCGTAAATAGATAAAACCCGGTCGCGTGAGGGAATTTTTCCGGAGCGTGCCCCGGAACGAGTACGGAATGTCCGGGCGAGTGAGGACCGGAGGCGGAAATTGAGCGCAATTTCCAGCGTTAGCGTAGGAAATATTCCCGGAAGCGACCTGAAATACATAACAGCCTGCCTATATCTCTACCGTCTCCGATTCGGCCACCACCGTTCCCGCCGCATCCACCGCCGTGACCACATAACCAACCGCCTTCCCCTTCTCCAGGTATTTATCGATATAGGAATGGCTCCCGGCGGTTGCGAATTCGGCCAGCTGCACCATGCTGGCTCCATCGATCCGGTACAGAATATAACGGGACACGTCCATGGGGTTGGTGGGGTGCTCGGTGATCTCAATATTGATTTCCCTGTATTCCTTCTGAATGATCCAGGCTTTTTCGGTCTTGCGCGCCGCCGTCAGGTTAATGGTCGGCGGATAGTCATCCGGCTCAAAAACCACCACCACGCCGTGATTGTTCTGAACATTGCGGATCACATACGGGCTGGCAATCTCCATTACATTTCCATTATCCGTGATGCTGCCGATCCGGTATCCCGGATCCGGGGTGATGGTAATCCTGGCAGGCTCACCGGCAATCGCTGTCTGGTTTGCCGGGCTCACCCGGCCATGCCCCCCGGAGACCGAAGCATTGATCCGGTAGTTGAGCGCCAGCCGGGCCACTGTGCATTCCACAAAATTATTGAACGGATTAACCGGCGCCCCCAGGCATATTGCGACCAGCCGGTCAGGCATATATTTCCCCATCGGTGCAGACCCGGGTATTAATATCCGGGTCACTGAACCAGCCGATGAAAAGAACCAAAAAAAACAGGATAAAAATAAACGATTGCTTTTTTATAATACCCTCCTAAAAAAAACATATCTGGATCTAACTAAATTAAAAAATCACTTTTCCCATCATCACCTGAAAACATAAAATATCAGAGGAAACAAAGAATAGAAAAAATTTATATGGAATTCACTAAAATTCTTTAAACTGATATATACCCTTGTAAAAATTAAAAATCAAGTAGAATGATAAATTTCTTTAATTGAAAAAAATATTTTTTTATGGTATTCATCTGGTTGAGCGTTTCTTGAGGAGGAAAAATGAAAAAATATTTTGCTTTGGTTATGGTAGTTGTCTTTTTATCCATGTTGTTCGCCTGCGGCGGCGGGAAGTTCGCCGATGCCCGAAAAGTCATAGACAAATGGGCAGACGCCACCAATTCTTTTGTATCTGATCTGGAAAATGCCAACGATGCCGCCAGCACCGCAGCCGCCATCAACGCCTATGCCGATGAAATGAAGGCCCTGGCGCCGGAAATGAAAAAAATGCAGGAGAAGTACCCGGAAATCAAAGACCCGAAGAACCCGCCCGAAGAGCTGAAAGAGGCGATGGCCAAGATGGAAGAGGTCATGCCCAAAATGATGAGCGCCATGATGAAGCTGACCCAGTACGCCCAGGACCCGGCGGTTATGGAAGCCCAGAAAAAGCTCGGCGAGGCCATGCAGGACGTTCAATAACAGGACTGATAAATTTAAAATATATTAATTTTTACCGCATAGTTTAGCAAATCAAAGATATCTCTGCTCCGGCATGGTTAACCGGTTTCCAGGCAGAGGGCGGGAAATACCGGCAGTCCCTTTAGCAAACCGGCAGGGATAAATGCATTGCTTTTATCCCGGGTATCCGGTATGATACATCCCTGAATGAGGTCAACTATGGCAAAAATCTATCATGAGCGGCAGGTGGATAAAACCCTCCTGAAAAGCAGAAAAATCGCCATCATCGGTTTCGGCAACCAGGGCCATGCCCAGGCGCTGAACCTGAGAGACGGGGGGTACGATGTGGTGGTGGGCCTGCGACCTAAAAGCAGGACCCGGGACCGGGTAAAATCCTACGGCTTGCCGGTACTGGATGTCCCCGAGGCCGTCCGCGTCGCCGACATCATCGCCTTTATGGTGCCGGACGAAATCCAGGGAACGCTTTTTAAAAAAAGGATTGAGCCCTTCCTCACCCCGGGCAAAATGCTGCTCTTTGCCCACGGTTTTGCCATCCACTACCGCCAGATCATTCCTCCTAAAAACGTGGATGTGACCATGATTTCGCCCAAGGGCCCGGGCCACATGCTGAGAAACAAATACCTGGAAAAGGAAGGTGTGGCCGCTTTCATTGCCGTGGATCAGGACGCCAGCGGCAGGGCCAGGGAAATTGCCCTGGCCTATGCCTCGGGCATCGGTTCCACCCGGGTTGGGGTGCTGGAAACCACTTTCCGGGAAGAAACCGAAGCCGATCTTTTCGGGGAGCAGGCCGTCATCTGCGGGGGCATGACCTCGTTGATGAAGGCCGGGTTCGAAACCCTGCTGGAGGCAGGATTTCAGCCCGAAGTGGCTTACTTCGAGTGCATCAATGAACTCAAATTGACCGTGGAGCTGGTTTACCTGGGAGGCCTGTCCTTCATGCGAAAAGCCATCAGCAACACCGCCGAATACGGGGATTACCTGACCCAGGAGAAACTGGTCACCCCGGAGACCCGGAAGGCCATGAAAAAGATTCTGAAGGAAATCCGGGACGGGAGCTTTGCCCGGAGCTGGATCCGGGAAAACCAAACCGGCCTCAAGTTCATGAAAAAGATGAGGGCCGGTGAAAAACAGCACCCGGCCGTAAAAATCGAGTCCTGGTTCCGGGAAAAAATGGGCTGGAAGAAGCGGGATGTCCGCTACTGAAAACTTTCCGGAAAGCTTGAAATTTTATGGGCGGTTCAATATGATTTTACCCAAGGAGAATATAATGAAAACAACAGTAAAAATTATATCAATTATGTTGCTGGTTTCACTGCTTTGCCTGGCGCAGATCAATTGCAATTCCGCTGCCCAGTACGACATCCGGGGAACCTGGAGCGTCCAGCTCACCTTTTTTGACGCCACCTCGGAGGTATTCAATTTCACCTTCACCGGCACCCGGGAAACCGGCGTGGTTACCCATACCGGCCTCTCCTACCCCGGCACCTATTCGGTGGACGGCGACCGGGTGGAATTCAGCATCGAATATAACATCCTGAATGTCTCTTCCTCGGAATCCTATGACGGAAATTTTGACAATGAGAACACCATGAGCGGCAACTTCGAATGGGATACCAGCATTATCGTGGCCGGTAATCCACCCATTGTCTGGGCCTGGGGAACCTTCACCGCCACCCGGATGTAAACCTCTACCGTTCAAAATACATTCTCAGCCCCTCTCCGATCAGGTTAAACGACAGCACCAGCCAAAACAAAACCACTCCAGGCACCACCACCAGCGACGGTTGATCGAACAGGTGAACCAGTCCGGAATCGATCAGCAAGCCCAGGGTGGGAATTTCTGGCCCCAGCCCGATGCCCAGAAAATTCAAGGCCGATTCGGCCAGTACCACTTCCCCGATGCCCAGAATTGCCTGGACGGTTATTATAGGAAACAAAATGGGAAGGAAATGAAGAAAGACGATTCTGAAAAAGGAAGCATTGTAACTCCTGGCCGCCAT
>CAZOWT010000105.1:0-10140 GCA_964583345.1 uncultured Clostridia bacterium | reverse complement strand
AAAAAGTCAAGTTTACTCAGAATACAGGGATATGTTTAATAGACCAGTAGGACAAGTAGGACATATATATAAATTAATTTTGTGACCAGTATGACGATTTTTGATGAGATGCAATGCAGCGCTACGGGGAGTACTCGCGGCCTGCCGGCCCGCTCGCCTCCGGCTCCTTCGTTGCACTCAGTCGTGCCAATTTTGGTTCATCACCAAAATTGGTCGAACCCCAGGCTTTCCGGGGTTCTCCTCCCCGATTAGAATTTGGATTTGAAAAGAGATATTAAGCAGCGCTACGGGGAGTCGAACCCCGGTTTGATGACTGAGAATCACCCGTCCTAACCACTAGACGATAGCGCCTTGCAATAGATAAAAAAATGGCTGGGAAGCAGGGACTCGAACCCCAATTCTATGATCCAGAGTCATATGTCTTGCCAATTAGACGACTTCCCAGCTCAATTGCATATTATACAAAAAATAATTTCGCTGTCAAGAGAGAATCTTTTGTGGGCCGGTTATCGGGTTTTTTTCTTTTTTTCCTTGATGTTCAGCTTCTTCATCTTGGCTGCAATGGTGTTGCGGTGCAGCTTCATTTCCAGAGACATCCGGCTGAGGTTGTAATCGTACTTCTCAAGAATCGCCAGCAGAAGGGTTTTTTCGAATTCTTCCATCACTTCCTTGTAATACACCTTTGATTGTGATGCCTTCAACGCCAGAAGCTTCATCTCCTTCTTGATGGTCAGGCTTTCAAACTGTTCGGCCAGTTCGATGATTCTTTTGTCTGTCATGGTCTTTGTAATATTTAAATTTTTCTTTGAATTTCTGGGGAAACACGTCAAAGAATATTTCAATGGTGTTTATCAGGAATGGTGATATCCTGGATTCGGTGACCAGATGACTGTCCACCGGAAAAGATATGAGCCCGAAAACCAGGATAGCGGAAATTAATATCCCCCGGAGCAGTCCGAAGGCGCTGCCCAGTATCCGGTCAATGGACTTCATGGGCCCGATAACAAATATTTTCTTGATGATATAGGTAACCAGAGAGCCCACCAGCAGTACCGATAAAAATATCAATAAAAAACCGACAAAATTGGCCACATCCCGGTTTTTAATTTGCTTGAGAAAAACATTCCCGGCTTCGAAATAATACAGAAACGAGAGGACAACCGCTATTATAAAGAAGACCAGAGAAAACAACTCCCGGATGAATCCTTTCAGAATTCCGAAAATAACCGAAGAAATGATCACAACCAGAAAAACGATATCCAGGACATTCAGGTTCATAGGGCTTTGCCGGTCAATATCCGGTAAATTTCCAGATACTTTTCCCGGGTTCTGGATATGATATCTTCGGGAAGTTCGGGCGGTACGGATTTTCTGTCCCAATCAGAATTCAGGAGATAATTTCTGACAAATTGTTTATCGAAAGCCGGCGGTTCCGTTCCCGGCGCATAATCCTCCAGTTTCCAGAAACGCGAAGAATCGGGGGTGAATATTTCATCGATTAAAATAACGTCCCCCGAATCATCCTGGCCGAACTCAAATTTTGTGTCGGCGATAATGATGCCTTTTTCTTGGGCAATGCGGCTGACCCGGTTTAACAGCGAAACCGACAAGGACCTGATTTTTTCCGCGGCTTCCCGGCCAATCATGTTTTTCATCTCTTCAAAAGTTAGATTTTCATCATGCCCGATATCAGCTTTGGTCGTTGGCGTGAAAATCGGTTCCGGGAACCTGTCTGCAAACTGCATGCCGGTTGGAATCCTGACACCGGAAATTTCACCGCTTTTCTGGTAGGATTTCCATCCCGAACCCAGCAGATAGGCCCGGACAATGGCTTCTATGGGAAAGGTCTTCAATTTTTTTGTCAGTACCGAGCGTCCGGCGATAAGCTGCCTGAATTCCCTGAAATCATCCAGATTTTCAGGTTGGGATGAAATAATATGGTTGGGGATGAACGCTTTGGTGGTATCGAACCAGTATGCCGATAACTGATTCAAAACCCTGCCTTTATCCGGGATCAACGAGGGCAGCACAAAATCAAATGCGGAAATCCTGTCGGTTGAAACGATAAGCAACCGGTCGTCTGATTCAAATACCTCCCTCACCTTTCCCCGCTTAAATAACTTCAACGGAATATCGATACGCCCCAATACCTGGTCCATGGCACCACCTCAATCCTTTATTTCAAATGAAGGGAAAGCAACACGCCTTTCCCCCGGCATTTGTCTAAAAATATTTATTAAAATTATATATCTCTACAAAATCGAATAACCCACAATCAGGCCGGCTACCACAATGGAAACCATACTCATCAGCTTGATCAGGATATTCAGGGACGGCCCGGCCGTATCTTTTAAGGGGTCCCCAACCGTATCACCCACCACACTGGCCTTATGAGCCGGAGAACCTTTGCCTCCGAAATTGCCCTGTTCAATATATTTCTTGGCATTATCCCATGATCCGCCGGCATTTGCCATGAATATGGCCAGAATAAACCCGGAACCCAGAGCACCCATCAGGAGTCCGACAACCCCGGGCACACCGATAATGATTCCGGTAGCAATGGGAACGACAATGGCCAGCGAACTGGGCAATACCATTTCCTTCTGGGCTCCCTGAATGGATATCTGAACGCAGGAGGCATAGTCCGGCTTAGCCGTGCCCTGCAGAATGCCCTTGATTTCCCGGAATTGTCTTCTGACTTCATCCACCATTTTCGAGGCAGCCCGGCCCACGGCTTTTATAGCCAATCCGGAAAACAGAAATGCCATCATGGACCCGATAAAAATTCCCACGATGACCTTGGGATTCATCAGGTTAACCTTGAACAACTCGATGAATTGATCAATGGTGAGGTGCTTGACCTGTTCGATCGTGGAAAACACCTTGCCCCCACCGACGATCACCTGATCCCCTTTGGCAATAATATGCTTCATCCCGGCCTTCACTTCCTCGATATAGGCGGCCAGCAGGGCCAGGGCGGTCAGGGCGGCAGAACCAATGGCAAATCCTTTTCCGGTAGCGGCAGTGGTATTACCCAGTGAATCAAGGGCATCGGTACGCTCCCTGACGATTTTATCAAGACCGGCCATTTCCGCATTTCCACCGGCATTATCAGCGATCGGACCATAGGCATCGGTTGCCAGGGTGATGCCCAGAGTGGAGAGCATTCCCACGGCAGCCACACCGATTCCGTACAATCCCATGATGACATTTTTAAAACCGCCTGCCAGGGCAAAAGCCCCCAGTATGCCACAGGCAACAGTGATCACCGGGATCGAAGTGGAAATCATTCCCGAGGCCATGCCGCTGATAATGACAGTGGCTTCACTGGTCCTGGCATTTTCCGCGATTTCCCTGGTGGGTTTGAAACTGGCCGAGGTAAAATATTCGACACTTTTCCCGATGATGATTCCCACGATCAATCCCACGATAATTGAACCGAATATTCCCAAACTCCCGGGCAGCAGCAGTTTTACCGAAAAAAACGAACCGATAATAATAAGCGCCGAACTCACATTGATCCCGAGTCCCAGCGAACCCAGCAACTGTTTCTGGGTCGCGCCCTCACGGGTTCTGACAAAGAAAATACCCAGTATGGAAGCCAGAATTCCGATGCCGGCAATCACCATGGGCAAGATTACCGCGTTGAAAGCCAGCGACGGATTCAATAGCGCGAAAGCGGAAGCACCGAGTGCTGCCGATGAAAGAATGGCACCGGCATATGACTCATACAGATCGGCTCCCATCCCGGCTACGTCCCCGACATTGTCACCCACATTATCGGCAATGGTGGCGGGATTTCTCGGATCATCCTCCGGAATACCCGCTTCAACTTTACCGACCAGATCAGCGCCCACATCGGCAGCCTTGGTATAGATGCCGCCGCCGACCCTGGCAAACAATGCCTGCAGCGATGCCCCCATGCCAAAAGAAAGCATGGTGATAGTGGTGATAACCAGGCTGTTTTTCAACCAGATATGCAGAATGATGAACCACAAACTGACATCCAGGAGAGCCAGGCCCACCACCACCAAACCCATGACCGCTCCGCTTCTGAACGCTACTTTCAGGGCCTTATCCAGTGATTCCCTGGCCATATTTGTGGTGCGGGCGGAAGCCAGAGTGGCCGTGGTCATCCCGATGAAACCGGAAAGCCCGGAAAAGAAACCGCCGGTTAAAAATGCAAATGGTGTCCAGGGGGATTGTACCTTCAGGATGTATGACAGAAAAACCAAAAACAGGGCGGCAATAACAAAGAAAATCGCCACAATCTTGTATTGTTGCCTGATGTAGGCCCGCGCACCCTTTCGAACCGCTTCGGCAATTTCAATCATCTTTTCATTGCCTTCCGATAACTTCATGACCCTGCTGTAGAAACCGTATGCAAAGATCAATGCAATAACTGCAGTGACCGGAGCTATGGCAAACACAACAATATTACCCATTGAGACCTCCTCTCGAATTCAAGATTTAAGGGGAAATGAAAGATAAATTCTAATCGATTGGGCCGCGCTTGTCAACCAAAAAAATACGCACGAACAGCCTGGCTGTCAAGCCGTTTTCAAAGTTAATGCCTGAATATTTTGAACTTGATGATGGCAAAATAGTCCCTGAGAATCAGTTTGATATTGCGCAATCTTTGCCTTAAACTACCGGAACTGTAGATTTCTGACTGTCTCATTCTGGCTATTCGATAATCCTGATAACCGATAAAACCAAGAATCATATGGCTTCTTCTCTGGTGGTAAGGCGAGGTGCAGACGACCACCTGGCGAAAGTTTTCCGCCTGGATAATCTTCAGGCTATTGATACCGCTATCGAAGGTAGTCTGGCTATTCCCCTCAAGGAATATATGATTTTCTTCAACACCGCGATCGAGCAGATAACGTTTTATTTTTTTGATGGCCGGACTGTTTTTATATAGGGATCCGTCGGAAATAATCATCATCCTTTTTTTTTGCCGGTACAGTTCGGCCGCCAGATTCAGACGCTCTTCGGTACTGAAACCGATTTCCACGCCGGGCCTCAATCCCCCGCCAAGAACCAGTATTACATCGCCAAAATCTCTGTTGATTGATTCACCGATATCCAGGGGTTTTAAAAAAATTTTATAAAAATCGGTGAACAGAATCAGTGCTAAGAAAAGAATTGAAAGGCCCAGAAATATCGATAAAACTGTTCGCAATTTTTTGTGTTTTTCTGAACCTCTTTTCATTATCACTCCATCTCTCCTGCCAGCCATGGCATTTTTATTACGGCTTCGGTCATTTCCTCTTCCCCGGCTGTTAAAACCGGTCATCTTCAAGCCGGGCCCGATTGTTTTCAACCGATACCCATGATATTAATGCTTCAGGTTCATCCGGTTTCGCAGGAAAAAAATGACCCCGATCCCCAGTTCGAATATACTCATCACCGCCAGCAAAACCGGCCCAAAAACCGGCAAGAATTTCAATATCGTATAAACGATAACGCCGATTAAAAGAAAAAAGGAAGCAGAGATATGCCCGAGTTTAAGGGCCCGGGAAATTCCGGAGCCGATGAAATAAAACATGACGGTTCTGCCCAGTATCAGGACACTGAAATAAACCAGAATGAGCAACAGCAGCAATGGAATTCCGATAATTAAAAATATAAGCACAATGAATATAATCAGCAGGAATAGAAACGAAAACATGGACAGGAGCCCGGTCAGGCCCGTTTTTAAAATATTTTTCTCAAACAATTCATGGGCCAGGGTAATTTTTTGTGGCACAATCGCCAGTACCAGCAGGGTTAAAATAAACCAGAATATAATTTTAATTATTCTCAGGAAGGTGATGGTTTTCGAATCGCTGATGATGGGAATCAGGGTGCTCTCAATTTTTTTTAAATCGAATCTGAAATAGAAGAATTCTCCGTTGACCCGGCTCTGGACGTCCCTTTCCAAATTCCCTCCGATAACCAGGAGTTCACCTTTAATCCATGCGGTCTTCCTGATCCTGATATCGGTGGCAAAACAGATGACGTCCTGATTGACCTGGCCGTCAATGACCAGCGTTCCGCCAATCATGAAAATGGATTGATCAACTGTACCCTGGACATCAATCCTGCCGCCCAGTGATACGATGCTCTCCGAGTAACGGGTATCTTTGTCCACTGTCAGTTTTTTATGCAATTTAAAATCCGATTTAGAATACAGGCTGACAGCAACTGCCATGGCCAGTATCAACGCGATATGTTTTTTCATTATTAATTTTCCTCCAGCGGTTGAATAGATCCCATATCAGATTTTTTGTTTTCGTGATCCTTTGAAAAACAGCTGATAAACCCCATAGAAAAGAATGGTGGTTAGAACCAGAACCGATAATGTAAATATCTCAATGCCGATGTTGACATTCAAGATCAGAGCAAAAAATTTGTTGATAGCCCGGTAAACCGCATAAACCGATGAAAAGACGGTCGTCATCATTTTGATCAATGAGGAAATCCAGTTCGAGGTGCTGTCCGAGGTTAAACGCAATGCCCGGATAAAACTGTTGTTGGAAAAATCAAAATATATATATATCCAGGAAATCAAAAATACGAAACTGGCGGCAATCAAGGCCATGACAGACGAATATGTTGGAATTCTGGAATATATCCGTTTCATCACATTTTTTTCAATCTGGGCGGGGGGATCAATCAAGAGCGGATCTTCCAATAAATTTTCCAGCCGGCTGAACTGGTCGTGTTTCAAGCGGCATTTCTGGCATATGATCAGGTGGTCTCTGATTATTGATTGTTCGACCGAATTAAGATCCCTGTCAATATACTTTAGAATTTTTTCATCACTTAAGCAATCCATCTTTCTCGATCTCCTTTTTCAGTAACTCTTTGGCCTTGAATATTCTGTTCTTTACCGTTCCCACGGGCAAATCGGCAATCTCGGCAATTTCGTCATATTTCAGTTCCTGGAGGTATCTCAGCAGAATCAATTCCCGGTACTTTTCCGGCATTAACTCAACCGTTTCCCAGAGATATTTTTTTATTTCATCTTTCTCCAGGTGATCGAATCCGTCCTGGCTGATATAATTTTTTGACTCAAGCATTTTTTTTTGTGAAATACTGTCGTCACTCAGGGAATCTACGAAAGCCTGGTTTTTCCGGATATAATCAATGACCAGATTGTAACAGATCCGGTAGGCCCAGGTTGAAAACTTGTACTGAAAGTTATATTTATGAAGGACCGTAAATATTTTTATAAAAAAGTCCTGGGTTAATTCGATGGCAACTTCATCATTCCTGATCATCCTTAAAACGAAGTTGTAAATTTTCCGGTTGTATTTTCTCATCAATTCCTCAAAGGACGACTTTTTTCCACCAAGTATTTTCTTAATCAATACCTGATCATCATCCATTAACATTTACGGTTTTCTCAGAAAAAAGTTTTTAAAAACATACTTTTAATCAAGGTTTCCATCGATGATCTCCACGTCAACAGGCAGATCCAATTCGAAATCCTTGCCGGAAATGGCCACCCTATTTTTGTAATGTCGGAAAAAATACCGGTATTTCACACCGGTGGTATCCTGCTGAAAGGCTCTTTCGGGCAGCAGGTTTTCACCAATGAAAATTTCAAAATCCATATCCTCCTGGTCATCATGGAAATGTATGACTCTTTTCTTTTCATCAAGCCTGATATTGGCGGCGTCTTCATCGGAAAACAACAACTGCCAGATCCATTTCTGGTTTTTCTTGGTGACCTCGCCTTTGATGAGCTGTTTGTTTTCGCGGTCATAAAACCGGAAGGAATTTCCATCCATAATAAATACCTTGAATTCAGGATCCAGGTAGGTCCATTTCAGTCGCGAGATATCCTGGAATAAAATTTCACCGCTTTCTTCGATTTCCAGCTCTCCGTCAATGATGACCTGCTGGACGAAATTGACCCGGAATGGTTTTATCCGGTTGATTGCCTGGCGCACGTCCTGAAGAAGGTTCCCGGCGGAAACCGGGAGTGAGAAAAAAAAGAATATCAGAGAAGCGACAGTTTTTAACAGCATGGCTACTGTCAATTATATCCCAATTCTAAAAAAATGTCCGGTTTTCAGGAATTTTCAGTAATTTGCCTTTTTGGTGGAAGACATGAATCCAAGGGCCTATCCCGGTCTACATGCCCTGGGACATCATCTTGATAAAGTCTTTGTTGGTCTTGGTCTTGGACAATTTTTCAATCAACAGTTCCATGGCTTCGATTTCAGACATTTGAGAGAGTACTTTCCGCAGCACCCATATCTTATTCAAATCTTCACTGTCGATGAGCAGCTCTTCCTTTCTGGTTCCGGAACGGAAAAGGTCAATGGCCGGGAAAACCCGCTTATCTACCAGTTTCCGGTCGAGATTGATTTCCATGTTTCCGGTTCCCTTGAATTCCTCGAAAATGACCTCATCCATCCGGCTGCCGGTATCCACCAGGGCAGTGGCCAGTATGGTGAGACTCCCCCCCTCTTCTATATTCCGCGCGGCTCCGAAAAACTTCTTGGGCTTGTTCAGGGCATTGGCATCGATGCCTCCGGAAAGCACCTTCCCGGATGCCGGGGTAATGGCATTATGGGCCCGGGCCAGACGGGTTATCGAATCCAGCAGGATAACCACATCCTTGCCCATCTCCACCAGCCTTTTGGCTTTTTCCAATACGATATCAGCCACCTTGGTATGTCTCAACGGAATCTCATCAAAGGTCGAAGAGATGACTTCGCCGTTGACATTGCGGCTCATGTCCGTCACCTCTTCAGGCCGTTCGTCAATTAGAAGCACGATTAAAATAACTTCCGGATGGTTGACTTCCAGAGACTTGGCTATTGTCTGGAGGATCATGGTTTTCCCGGTTCGGGGAGCGGCAACGATCAATCCGCGCTGGCCTTTGCCGATCGGTGTCAGCAGGTCCATGACCCGGCCTGAAATATTTTCGGAAACCGTTTCCAGCCTGATCATCTCATCCGGATACAAAGGCGTCAATTTTTCGAATTTTTTATTTTTCCTGGTGGCAAGCACATGCTCGGGGTCCTCTGAATTTACCGCTTCCACGGTCAGCAGGGCAAAGTACTTTTCTCCGCCTTTCGGAGGCCTGACCGACCCGGAAACCGTATCCCCGGTGCGCAAATCAAATTTATTGACCTGGGAAGGAGAAACGTAAATATCTTCTGAACTCGACAGGTAGGCATACTCCTGAAAACGGAGGAAACCATACCCTTCACTGTGAATCTCGATGACGCCTTCGGCAAATAATTTTCCGTTAGCGCTGGCCTGGGCGTTCAACACGTTAAAATAAAGCGAGTTCTTATCTTTTATGTCCACTTTTTCCAGATCGAACTCCTTGATTATTTTCTTGAGATCTTCAACTTTCATGGCCTGTAAATCTTTTAATGAATACATGATCGCTCCTTTTTAAGTTAATTTATCTTTCTTCAGGTTGCACAATATGCTATTCCCTGCTGATCCTCTTTAGTTATCTTCTTTGCCGCTCAACGCCTTTTCTATATATTCCAGCATGTTTTCTTTGTCTCGAATCGATTTTATGGAAAAAGGAATTGCGCGTAAATCAAATCGCTGTTGAAGATTGTGTGATTGATTTTTTAACTGCGAAGTCGACAGTTTATCACGTTTTGTCAAAACTGTCAAGATTTTACAATTTTTATTCATAATTTTTTCCAGAATTTCAATATCCGAATTCTGGAAACCCCGGCGGGCATCGATAAGCAGGCAGACCAATTTCACCCGGTCCATATGTTCGAAAAAATATGACATCAACCCCCTGACCCGTTGATGATCTTTTTTTGATATCCTGGCAAATCCATAACCGGGCAGATCAACGAAATAAAATTCCCGGTTAACCAGGTAGTAATTGATGCTGACCGTTTTCCCGGGTTTGGAACTGGTACGGGCTATTTTTTTGCGGTTGAGCAGCGCGTTGATCAGCGAGGATTTTCCCACATTCGAACGGCCGATAAATACGATTTTTGCCCGGTCATCCAGAATGGTTTCCATCCGGTCAAAAACAGTTTTGGCCAACTCAACATCTTTGATTTTCATCGGTTCGATTATTTCTTTTCAACAAAAAAGATAAAATTTCCGCAAACTCCGGTTTTGGGGGATTATAATTTACCTTATTGTATCTTCGAA
>CAZOWT010000104.1:0-10170 GCA_964583345.1 uncultured Clostridia bacterium | reverse complement strand
TGGGAGTCCAAGATAAATTCCTGGGTCAGCAAATGAAGAATATCCTTGTTGTTGGGAAGCATGATGCTGCTGCCATGGGTAACCGCGCGGTCGATGTCTTCGGTGGTGATTTCCCGGTTTCTGCCGGTTATATTGATGCTGCCTTTGGCGTTAATGGATTGAATATGACTGCCGGAGATATTGACGTAGGCGGATTCCACTTCCACGCCGGCCGTTAATTCCGCTTCCTTCACCGACTTTTTTATATCTTCGACCGTACCGTTCATGTCAACGATTACGCCTTTCCTGATTCCCTTGGATTCCGAAATCCCATAACCGATAATTTCAAGTTCCTCGTTTTCCTCTTGGGTTTTCAGCTGCCCGATCAGGGTGCATATTTTTTTTGTTCCGATATCAATACCAACCAGATATTTGCCCTTCATGTTAATTAATCACCTCCTTGTCAAATTCAAGATAAAACCGATTATCAAATCGCAGGTCAACTTTTTTTATATTGGCTTTTGCCAGCGCCAGAGATTTCCTTATTTTGAGAAATGTGTTGATTTTTTCCGCATAACGGCTCTCGCCGGGATAAAATTCCTCATCCAGGCCTTTAAGCTTGATCACCACACCATAAGGCTTGTTAAAACCGATATAATCCAGAGAATCTTGGATTTTAATCAACTCGGGAAGGAAGGGGGTCATATTTTCAAATTCATCCTTTCCGATACCTTTGATGGTCATCAAATCACCCTGTTTGGTTTTGCTGGTATAAAGCGAAACACCTTCTATATCGAGAATATGATACCGGTAGGCGGTATAAATTTGGCAAACGGGTTTTCTCAGGACAAAATGAATTTCAATGGTTGAGGGTAAAATCCGGCTTAATGATACATCCTTGACTTCATTTATTTTGAGCAATTCATTTCTCAAATATTCAAAACTCAAACTCAGGATATTTCCATTCAAATAGGCGGTCAGTTGCCTGATTTTTTCTTTTCCGGTTTTCGGGCTGTTGATGATTTTTATGGTTTTCACATTCAAGTTTTCCCAGGTCAGTACAAACCGTGCCGCAAAAAATATGCTGGCCCCGATCAAACAGAGAATGCCGCATATGATTCCCAGATGAAGGCCTTTGACCTTGATCAGCCGGATTCTTTTCTGCCTGGTAATATCACGGTTGTTGTGCCTTCTGAGGAAATCCATTTCCCCTCTCAAACCGATACTCGACACCTGTCTCATTTCATGCCATCTCCGGTTCCGGTTTTTTCCATTATCTTGGCATACTGATGGGCGACAGAGGTCAGATCTCCGGCAGATAAAAATGCCACGGCATCCCCTTTTCTAACTTCGTTTTTTAAAAACTGAATGATTTCGTTGAAACTTTCCAGGTAATGCACCTGCCTGGCCCCGGCTTTTTTTATGTTTTCGGCCAGTAATCGACCGCTGATATTCTTTATTTTCTTCTGGCCGGCCGCATAGAGCCGGGTAATGATGAGAATATCGACCCCGGCAAATGCCGTGGAGAATTTTTCCATCAGGTTTTTGAGGCGGGTAAAACGGTGGGGTTGAAAGATGACAATCAACCGTTTGAAACTGCCGGATTTCGCTGTTTTTATGGTAGCGGCAATTTCAGTCGGATGGTGGGCATAATCATCAATGACCAGGTTGTCCCGATCATAAAACAACAATTGAAAACGCCGCTCCGGGAGGGAGAAGCGGGTCAACCCTTCCTGGATAACCGGAACATCCAACCCTATTTCACGGGATACGGCGATGGCTGCCAGGGAATTCATCACATTGTGCATGCCTCCGACTTGCAGGGTGATCCGACCATGACTGCGGCCTTCCAGCTTCAATTCATAACTCAGGTCAAAAATAGAATGCTTGATGTTTCTGGCGGTTACGGCCGGTTCACCCTCGAGCCCATAGGTGATGACGCGTTTGTTTAAAAATGGGATAATCCGCCTCGATTTCTGGCAATCGGTATTCAGGATCACCGAACCGTAAAATGGAACCCGGTTGCAAAACTGCTCGAATGCTTCCAGCAGGTTTTCCGGCGATTGGTAAAAATCCAGGTGATCGTCCTCGATATTGGTAATAACCGCGACTGTCGGGAACAGCTTTAAAAAACTTCCATCCGACTCATCGGCTTCGGCAATCAGGTAAACGGATTTGCCAAGCTTCGCTCCGCTTTCCTCCACCTTCAGTTTTCCTCCCACCACAAAGGTCGGGTCCTTCCTGGCCGTGCTTAAAATGGTGGCAATCATCGAGGTGGTGGTGGTCTTGCCATGGGTCCCGGCTACGGCAATCGAAAATTTAACCCGCATCAGCTCAGCCAGCATTTCCGCCCGGGAGATGACCGGGATCCGCATTTTTTCCGCGATCCGGACTTCGATATTATTCCGGGTTACAGCACTGGAATAAACCAAGGTTTCAATATTCCTGACATTCTCTTTTTTATGGCCGAGGAAAACCCTGACACCCAGGCTGCGCAGGCGCTTCACGCCATAGTTCTCGGCGATATCCGAACCGCTTATTTCAAATCCCATGTTATGCAGAACCTCGGCTATGCCGGACATACCCGAACCGCCGATTCCGACAAAATGAATTTTATTTATCCGGCTGTATTCAATCATTGAAAAGCACCATTTTTCTGTGTTTTGAAATATTGACCATAATTCCGGCTATCATCATTGATGCAATCAACGAGCTCCCCCCGATCGAAACAAATGGCAGTGGAATGCCTTTGGTCGGCAGAATACCCAGAGCCACCGAAATATTTAACAAGGCCTGGGACACGATGAGAAATGTAAGCCCAATAGCCAGGAGATAGGTATGGAGGTTCCCGGATTGTTTGGCAATCACCAATCCCCGGGCCAGCAGAACAAAGAAAAATCCCAGCACCAGCAGAGAACCGATCAGGCCAACCTCTTCTCCGATTATGGAATAAATAAAGTCCGTATAGGCATAGGGCAAAAAATACAATTTCTGCGTTGATTTGCCCAGACCCCTGCCGAAAATGCCCCCGGAGCCGAGCGCATATATGGATTGCATGGTCTGGAAACTGTAAGTGGAGGTATAGTCCTGGGGGTTCAGGTAAGCCATGATCCGGTTCATTCTATCCGGGTTGAGTTTCAGGGAAACAAATACCAGAGAAAACAGAAACAGGAAGACCACGAGAAAATAACGGATTTTAAACCCGGAAACAAATAAAATGATCAAGGTCATCAGCAGAATCAGAAAGAAATTTCCGTAATCCGGTTCTTTCAGGATGAGCAATTCGATGACAAAAATGGGAATCAACAGGACAATTAACCTTTTGATGTTGTTCACATCAAATTTCTTCTTTCCGAATAAATAGGACAGGTACATCACCGCGGAAATTTTGGCAAATTCGGATGGTTGGACCGAGAATCCGGCAAACCTGAGCCAACGGTAGGAATTGTTAATTTTAGCGGAGAAGAAAACCATGGTCAGGGCGACAACGGAAATCACCATGACCAGAAAAATAATTTTTTGGTTGAGATAAAGCGGATATTTAAGCATTGAAATAATGGAGAACAAAAGTAACCCAATGGTAATCCACAATACCTGCTTCTTGAAAAAATAAAAACTATCGGCATATTTTTCCTTGGCCAGAATCATGGTAGCGTTATAGACCATAATCAATCCAAAGAGCAGGAGAAAAATGACCGAAACAATGAGAATTTTATCCACGCCGCTGTTCTTAACCATTTTCGATCTCCTGCTTGAATGCCAGGAATTCCTGTCTGAAAACATCGCCGCGGTGTTCAAAATTTTCAAACATGTCGAAACTGGCACACCCTGGAGCCAACAATACCACCCCTCCCGAATCCCCCAAAACCTCATGGCCTTTTCGGACCGCTTCTGCCAAATCCCGTACAAAATCGAGCCGATCACTGAATCGGGACAGTTGTTTGTAAATGGTTCCGGCGGCTTTCCCGATCAGCAAGACCCGCTTGGCCCGTTTATCTATCGCATCCAGCAGAACACTGAAATCACCGCCCTTGTCTTTCCCACCCAGTATCAGAACCACCCTGGAATCGAAGCTGACCAATGACTTCAAAGCGGCATCGACGTTGGTGGCTTTCGAATCATTGATATATTCTATATTGCCTATTTTACCCAGTAGTTCAATCCGATGGGGCAAACCTTTGAAACCCGCCATGGTTTGTTCAATATTCCGGACCGATATCCCCGCAAGCCGGGCCACAATAATGGCGGCCAGAAGATTTTCAAGATTGTGAATCCCTCTCAGGGGATTGTTTTTCAGCGAAATCCTTTCCGTCTTTGAACCGGTCTTCCCGGTCACCCAGCCATCCTCGATGTAAAAACCCTCATCCAGCTTTGATACGGTTGAAAAGCGGATTTTTTTTGCCCGGGTCCGGATACACCGGCCAAGCATATGATCATCATGGTTAAAAATAAGCACATCATCCAGGTTCTGGTTCTCACTTATCCGCAACTTGGCGGACAGGTAATCATTAAAATCGGCATACCGGTCAAGATGATCCGGCGTCACATTCAATATGGCCGCAATATGAGGCCGGAAGCGGACGATTTCTTCCAGCTGGAAACTGGAAACTTCAAGAACAACCTGAGTGCTGCTTCCGACTCGATTTACCTCTGAAATTAACGGATTTCCGATATTACCGGCCAGCACCGCATCCAGTCCGTTTTGACTCAGGAAGTGGTGAATCAAGCTGACGGTGGTCGATTTTCCATTGGTTCCGGTGACAGCGATAATGTTGGATTTAATAAAGCCGGCGGCAAATTCAATTTCCGAAACCAGGGGTATCCGGAGATTCCGGATTTCATTAAAACGCGAATGCCGGCCATCAACCCCGGGACTGATGATTATGAAATCCGCTTCCTTCAATTCTAAAAAACCCTGTTCCCCCTGCAAAAATTTCACCCCGCTTTTTTCATACCGTTTTCTTTTCTTCTCATCAATGATCCGGTCATCGTCATAAATACAGATCTTTTTTTCGCCGTACCCCTCAAGGATAAAATCAAGAACCGCTTCTCCGGTTTTGCCGAACCCGATTACCGCCACCTTAGATGAGCGGATGAAACCATCCAGCGGATTCTGGGATTCAGTTCCGGTCACGGCGAATCTCCTCAAGAATTTTTTCCAGCCGCATGCCTCTGGATGCTTTCAGTAAAATCACGCTTTCGGATAACCTGCTGTTTTTCAGGGCCAAACCGGCTTCTTCGGCTGTTGAAAAAGACATTATTTTTTCCGGGTTATAACCGGTTTTTTTTGCACCTTCGGCAATGTTTATTGCCCGTTTGCCAACGGTTATCAACAGGTCAAAATTCAGGGTGGCAAAAAATTCACCGGCCCGGGCATGAAATTCGGACTCATGTTCACCCAGTTCCAGCATATCTCCGATAATGGCGATTTTTTTCTGCCCGAATGCCTCATCCACCCACTTTAGCGTCTTTTTAAGAGCTTCCGGATTGGAATTATAGGTTTCGTCAATCACCGTAAAATCCCTGTAGCGGCTGATTTGCCCTCTCCCCGACAGGGGTTTGAGATGCTTGAGGGCCGCCTGGATTTCCTCGTTTTTCAAACCCAGGGACTGGGCAACAATAATGGCAACAAAAAGGTTTTCAATCTGGGTTCTGTTGAAAATGTCGGTGGTAAAAATGGTTTCCACGCCATAAAAATCAATAAGAACCTCGGTTCGGTTATGAAGCCGGGTAATCGATTTCAAGACGATGTCATTCCTTTTTCCCGGTGACCCGAAAAAGATTTTTTTGCCAGGTTTTTTTTCGGAATATTTGACAATGTATTCTGAATCCCCGTTTATAAAACCCACTCCGTCCGAAGACAAATAATTCAGTATTTCCGACTTCCCGATGGCCACATTCTCAAGATTTTTCAGAAACTCGAGATGAACGGGAAAAACATTCAAGATAACCGCAATATCAGGTCTCAGTATTTCAGCCAGCAGATCGATTTCACCTATCCCCGGGTAGCTCATGGCCAGTTCAAACACCGCCACCTGTTCACACCCAGACATGGCCAGGACGGAAAATGGAAGCCCGATCCAATTGTTCCAGTTTTCAATGGATCTGAAGACCCGGTATTTTGAGGACAGGACCTGATAAATAAACTCTTTGGTGGTGGTTTTACCGGCACTGCCGGTCACCCCTATATATTTTACCGAATTGAACCTGTTTCTCACATAAGAAGCCAGTTTATGGGCTGCACTGAGCGGATCCTTGACCCGGATGAGAGGCAGGCTGGTTGATTTGCCGTCAAATTCCGCAGAGACAACAGCAGCGGAATTTTTCCTGTGTTCGAGCCGGTCCAGATAACGGTGACCGTCATCAGCCTCTGTCTTCAGGGCAAAAAACAGGGTGTTGTCCGATCGAATCAAACGGGTATCGAAATGAAAGTGAGAAAATGTCAATCCTTTCCCGCCCGGGGAAATATCGCCTCCCATCACCTGGCAAACCTCATTGGCGGTCAGATCAGGCATCGGGTCCCCCACCTTTCATATGCTTATCCGATTCATTCACGGATCGACCTGAACCGGCAGCAATTTGCCTTTTCCCCAGAATTTGGCCGACCATCTCATAATCATCGAAATGAATCGTACGGTCCCTGAAAATCTGATAGTCCTCATGTCCCTTGCCGGCAATTACCAGGATATCCCCTTTCCGGGCCATCCCGATTGCTTCCCGGATGGCTTTTTCCCGATTTAGAACCAGGGTATAATTTTTAAAATTCGCCTCAAAACCGCCAACGATATCTGCGGCAATCTCCCCGGGTTCCTCATTCCTGGGATTATCACTGGTTACAATAACCCAATCCGAATATATCGATGCTACCTGCCCCATTCTCGGCCGCTTTGATTTGTCCCGGGAACCGCCGGCGCCGAACACCAGGATAATCCTGCCGAATCCAATTTCTTTCAAAGACTGCAACAGGTTCTCCAATGCCTTGTCAGTATGGGCATAATCGATTAAAACCGAAAAATCATTGTTATAAACGAAATCCAATCTCCCCCTGACTGGCTTGAAACACCTGATGGCCTCAACGATATCATCGAATGGAATTTCTTTGATAATCACCGAACTGATGGCACCCAACAAATTGAGCAGATTCACCCTGCCGACCAGCTGACTTTCGACTTCGATTTTCCCTCTGGGCGTCATAACCGCCGCCCGGATTCCCTCTCGGGAAAATTCATATTTTTCAGGCCGGATATCCGCTGCGGCCGAGAAACCATAGGATAAATATTTGCAATTCAATTTTTCAATGATTCGGTGGAATGAGTATTCATCATCGGCATTTAAAACCGCCCATCCGTCTGCCGACAGGTTTTCGAATAGCCTTTTCTTTGACAGGAAATACTCCTCCATGGTCTGGTGAAAATCAAGGTGATCTCCAGAAAAAGTGGTAAAGATTCCCTGGGAAAAACAAATATCCTCAACCCGGAACATTTTCAGGGCGACTGAAGAAACCTCCATGACAATATTTTTGCACCCCAGTTTTTTTACCTGGGAAAAAAATTCAAAAATATCAGGGGCTTCCGGTGTTGTCAGGCTGGTTTTCCGGCTGAAGCCGGTCAATGTTTCTGCGGGCTGGTAATCCATTCCCAAGGTTCCGATCTTTGCGGTATTTTCCTTGCGGTTCAGAATGGAATTGATCAGGGATACCTGGGTCGTCTTGCCATTGGTACCGGTTACGCCGATCACATACATGTCTTTGGAAGGATTATCAAAAAATCCAGCGGAAATCCGGCTGGCAACCCGCCTGATATTTTTTACCTGCACCCAGGTGAGCCCATGGTATTTTTTATCCAGGGGAAATTCCGAAACCACTGAATTGGCTCCGTTTTTCATGGCCTGGGGAAGATAATCAAGCCCATTCGACCTGAATCCGGTGATGGCAATGAAGCAATTGCTTTCAGATATTTTCCGGGAATCGGATTGGACGCCGGAAATCTGAATATCGGGTTCTCCCCATACCTGGATAATATCCGAATCTCTAAAAAGACTTTTCAATGCCTTCATATCCTTATTTCATTCCCCCCCTCAAATTCAGAGAAAATATTCAGGTAAATCATCAACCTCTGGGCAATCAATTTAAAAAGCGGAGCCGCGACATCCCCTCCATAAAATTTACCCTTGGGTTCATCGATTAACACATACATGGTGACCACGGGTTTTTGGGCCGGGAAAAACCCCCCGAAAGAAGAAACATAAATTTTTTCATATTTCCCATTCTTTATTTTTTGGGCTGTTCCGGTTTTACCGGCCAGATCAATGCCTTCGATCCGGGAATTTTTCCCGGTTCCCGAATTGACCACTTCGGTCATGATCGATAACATCTTCCGGCAGGTGGAATTTGACAAAATTTTAATCTTTTTTGCGGGAGCAATCAGCAGATCCCCGATACTTTCGACCAGCCGGGGCTGGATCCTGAAGCCGCCGGTGGCAATGGTATTGAACGCCCCCAGCATCTGAATCGGAGTGACACTGATTTCATATCCAAAAGAAAGAGAAGCGATCGAGGTTTTGCTCCATTTGTTCAGCGGATTCAGAATTCCGGATTCCTCGGCCGGAAGGCCGATGCCGGTTTTCATTCCAAAACCAAAATCCTTTATGGTGCTGAAATACCGTTGCCGGCCCAGTCTCAAACCGATCCTGACCGCGCCGATATTACTGGATTTGATAATAATATCCTCGAATGTCAGTTTGTTGAACGAATGGACATCTGAAATTTCCCGGTCATAAATCTGATAGGTTCCGTTGTAACAATCAAAAACCTGGTGAGGATAACAGACATGATGTTCCAGCGCAGATGAAGCCAGCACGATTTTGAAGGTTGAACCCGGATCATAAAGAAACGAAATCGAATAATCCTTCAATTTTTTTTTGGCGGTATATCTGAGATTCTCGGGTTTATAGGAGGGATAACTGGCCATGGCAATGACTGAGCCATCCATAGAATTCATGACCAGCACCGTTCCACCTTTGGCCTGAAATTCGGATATGACTTTTTCAAGTTCCTTTTCGATGAAAAATTGAACGGTCGAATCTATGGTCAGATGGATATCCTTCCCGGACCGGGGTTGATCCAGATATTGAAAATTAAAAATTTTACGCCGGGCATCAACCAACACCTCCACACTGCCGCCCTTGCCCGCCAGGATATCATCAAGCTCATATTCGATCCCGTAAAGACCCTGCTCATCTATTCCCACCCCACCCAGGATGTGGGCCGCCGTCTCTTTTTGGGGATAAATTCTCTTGTATTCATCGATAAATCCGATGATTGAAGCAGCGGTATTTTTTTCTCCGATTTTTTTTAGAACCGAATACTCACCATCATCAAGCTGGCGTTTTATCCAGATAAATTTCTCACCATTGAGGATTCTCTTCCTGATGGCTCTGATTTTTTCAGGATAAATCGTTACAGAGCCTGTTATCCGCTTAAAAATATCCTGG
Organism: uncultured Clostridia bacterium; assembly: GCA_964583345.1. GTDB lineage: Bacteria > Acidobacteriota > Aminicenantia > UBA2199 > UBA2199 > CAZOWT01. Next base: position 699 of record CAZOWT010000104.1, on the reverse strand, counting down.
GATGCTTTTGGGTCCTTGTTGCTCAGAAAAGCAGATTTGGTTTTAATTGAAATCGCCAGGACTTCACCTTCACGGTCATAAATCGTCCCTCTTTTGGGATTCAGAGAAAATATACGGTGACTCTGTGCCTTTATTCTGGAGAGATACTTGTTGTAGCTGAAAACCTGGGTTTTTATCAGCGTGAACACAATGATCAGCACCCAGCTGCAGAACAGCATAAAAACAACAAATGCCCTTTTCCTCTCGTTTATATTAATCTTCATTTTGCCTGCACGAATATTTTTATTAACTGTTCCGGTTCAGGATACCGGTAGCCCAGTTTCTTCATGACTTCTTTTTCCACCCGATCCAGATTCAACAGAGTCGCTTTTTCCGCTTTCAACTTGTCTATTTCTTCCTGAAGTGACTTCTGGGCCTGAAGCAATTTTTGCATCCGATACCCATAGTCAATATTTTTCAAATTTAAACTCGAATAGGTAAAAAGCAAAATAAAAAGCAGGAAAGCAATAAAAATAAAAACGCTGCTGATGGGCCGGCTCTTCATCAGTTTCATATGACCTCAACCGCTCTTAATTTTGCGGAACGGGAAGCGGGATTGCGCAGAATTTCCCGTTCGGATGGAAACATGGGGAAAGGCTTAATAAACCTTACTCTGCCTTCATCCCTCAGGCGGGTAAACATCTGTTTGACAATACGGTC
>CAZOWT010000103.1:0-10179 GCA_964583345.1 uncultured Clostridia bacterium | reverse complement strand
CCCATTGCCGGGGGAAGAGCGGCCATGAGCGTGGAAATCGCAGTCATGAGGATGGGGCGCAGACGAATGGGGCCGGCTTTCTCCATGGCTTCACGGGCATCCAGGCCTTGCTCCCGGAATTGACCGGCGTAGTCTACCAGAATAATCGAATTTTTCTTGACGATGCCCATTAACAGCAGCAGGCCGATCATGCTGAAGATGTTCAGACTCTGATGGGCAAGCAGCAGGGCCAAAACGGCGCCGATGATGGACAGGGGAAGGATGCTCAATACGGTAACCGGGTGCAGGAAGGAGTTGAACTGGGATGCCAAGATCATATATGCAATCGCGATTCCCATCCACAGGGCAAAAAGAAGGCTCTGCATGGATTCCCGGAAAGTCACACTGGCCCCTCCCAGAACAGCACGGTATCCCAGGGGAAGGTGGGCCGACATTTTTTCTACCAGGTTGAGCGCTTCTTCCTGTGAATGCCCTGGCGCCACATTGGCAAATACGGTAATCGCCCGTTCGCGGTCCTGGCGGGTAATGGCCTGAAGCGCCGGTTCTTCGCTGTAAGTCACCAGGGCCGAAAGCGGGACCAGTTCCCCGGTCCGGGTTCGAACCCGCAACCGGGCCAGGTCTTCAGGCCTGGACCGCTGGTTGGCCAGCAGTTTCAGGCGAACGTCTATCCGGCGTCCGCCCGAACTGTACTTCCCCACCCGTATGCCGCCCACCAAAGTGCTGAGAGTGGTGGCTACATCATCGATAGAAACACCAATATCGGCAGCGCGGGAACGGTTAGGCCTGATTCGAAGTTCCGGCATTCCCAGCAGGTAATTGGTATCCAGATCCACGACCAGGCCGCTGGATTCGAGCTTGGTCATCATATCCTGGCTGATTTTGACCAACTGATCCCAGTCCGATCCCCGAACCGAAAATTCAACCGGGAAACCGCGTTGCGCGGTGAAACCCCGCTGGGATATATCCTGGATAACGGCGCGAATCCCCGGAACGGAATTCAGTTCCCGGCGCAGGACCACAGTGAACTGGTTCTGATTCAATTTTCGCTGCCGGGGCGGGACCAGGGTTACAAACATGAATGCCGAGTTGACGCCCGAACTCCTCATGCCGCCGATAACCACGAAACGCCGGGCCACTTCTGGATGGGCGGCGATCAGGTCCTCGGCTTGTCGTACCAGCTTATCTGTTTCCGAGATATCAGAACCGACGGCGGTTTGCAACCTGACCAGCATCAGACTCATGTCCTGGGAAGGGACAAATTCCTTAGGGAGTATTGTCATGAGCCAGAGCGAACCCAGGAACAACACCAGGGAGATCACCAGTATCAGAACCGGCCGTTTCAGGCCTTTTTTCAGAACAGAGGCATATTTTTTGCTCAACCAGGAAAAACTGCGATCCATCAGAATTCCGGCGCGGCTGCGGACTTCCCGGGACGTTTTTAAAAATTGCGAACAGCGGGAAGGGGCAAGGGTTACGGCCTCGACATAGGAGAGGAGAACTGCCAGGCAGAGGGTTACGCCGAATTGAAGGAAGAAACGGCCAATCACACCCTTGATAAAAACCACCGGAGCGAAAATGGCTACCACCGCCAGGGTGGCAGCCAGAGCGGCAAAGGATATTTCCTTTGTGCCGTCCAGGGCGGCCAATACCAGTTTCTTTCCCCCTTCCGCATGGCGGTAGATGTTTTCCATGACCATGATGGCATCATCCACGACCAGGCCGACCGCCAGCGCCATACCCAGGAGGGTAAAGGTATTGAATGTGAAACCCAGGAAGTAGATGATTGCCGTGGTTCCCAGCAGCGACATGGGAATGGCCAGCACGACATTAAGGGTACTGGAAAATGAACCCAGAAACATCCAGCAAACCAGTGCGGTCAGAAGCACCGACAGAATCAATTCAAATTGAATCTCTTTTACCGATTCCTCGATGATTTTGGTGGAGTCATAATTGAAATCCAATATCATACCTTCTGGCAGTGTTTTCTGTACTTCGGCGATTGCCTGTTTGATTAAATGGGCCACGGCCACGGCATTGGCACCACGCTGTTTTTTTACCCCGATTCCCTGGGCCGGGGTTCCGTTCACCCGGGCCATACGTCTTACATCTTCGAATCCGTCTTCCACCAGGGCTACATCTTCCAGGTAAATGGGGCTTCCGCCGGTATCTTGGATGACGATACGCCGTAGGGTTTCAAGGTCAAGCGCTTCGCCCAGAATTCGGATATTGACCTCTCGGCCAGTGGTTTCCAGCCGGCCGGCCGGGAGTTCGATATGTTCGCGCTGCAGGGCCAGTATGACATCATTAACCGTAAGGGCACGTTCATCGAGCCGGCCCGCATCCAGCCAGATTCGAATATTTCTCTCGAGCGCACCTCCCAGTGTAATTTCGCCTACGCCGGGAATGGTCTGCAATTTTTCCCGCACACGGTAGCGGGTAAAATCGCTCAGAACCCGTTGGGGAAATGGGCCTGAAAGCGTGATCCACATGATGGGTTGATCTTCGGGATTGGTCTTGGCAATGACCGGCGGGTCCATGTCTTTTGGCAGACGGCGCTGTGCCTGTGCCACTTTGGTCTGGACATCCTGCAATGCCAGGTCCACGTTCCGGGAAATGTCCAGTTCCAGGGTAATATTGGCTGCTCCCTGCTGAGATACCGAGGTGATGGTCCGCATACCTTCGACCTGAACCAGAGCTTCTTCCAGAATTTCCACCACGTCGTTTTCCATCACTTCCGGAGCAGCCCCCTCCCAGGTGGCCGTCACATTTATGGTGGGGAAATCCACATCGGGAAACTGGCTGATGCCGATCCTGGAAATCGCCACCACCCCGAAGATCACGGTTGCCGCCATCAGCATCCAGGCAAATACAGGTTTTTTGACACAAACCTCGGTAATATTCATGTATTCGCTCCTTTACCTTTTGGGTTCTTCTTTTTCGGGGAGGTCATTGGCAGCCGGGATGCCGTTTTCCATCGTTATCCGCACCTGGACGCCATTGCTCAGGGCTTCGGAACCGCGAATAACCAGATTTTCACCGGCTTTCAATCCCTGCCGAACTTCCACCTTGCCCCCTGTTGTCCGCAGGCCCAGGCTCAGTATCTTTTCAACCGCTTTCCCGTTTTCCACTACATATGCCAAAAATCCTTTTTCACTGGGACGTATAGCCGTCTGGGAAATAACCGGGACGTCCCGGGTGCTCCCGACCGGGATATGGATTTCGGCAAAAGTTCCGGGCCTGAGCATCTCTCTGTGCTTATCATCGATCTTGGCGGTGATGGTTACCATACGGGTATTTTCATCTGCCGCAGCCGAAACATGATTGATGGCGGCGGTATATTCCCGGCTGTCATTTTTTACCTTGAAAAAAGTGGTTTGACCCGATTGCAGCATGGTGGCTTCCTGTTCCGAGACTCTGAAACGGAGTAACAGCGGGTCCCGGCGAATCATAGTGGCCATGATGGTTCCGGGTTGAACATACTGGCCGGTTTGCACGGTGCGGGTTTGAACCACTCCGGAGACAGGGGCACGTACAAGGGCATCTCTCAGATTCAGTTCCGCCTGTTTGAGCTGGGCGAATGTCAGAGCCACTTCGGAAGTGGCGGTTTGGACACGCGTTCTCCAGGCTTCGAGTTCTTCGCCGGGAATTAAGCCGGGATTTTTTTCCACGACTTTTTGGCGGCGGTTCAATCCGGTCTCGGCTTCGGCCTTTGCCGCCTTGGACTTTTCCCAGGTAGAATGGCTTGATTCCACCGCCAGCCGGTAACGCTCGGGTTCGATTTCCACCAGCACGTCGTTGGCCCGCACCCATTTTCCTTCTGAGAAGAGAATTTTTTCAACCGCTCCGGCCACGCGTGCGGTGATCAGCACCACCTCAAAGGCTTCTACCGAACCGACTGCATGAATGGAATAGGTGACCTGCTGGTTTTTTACGGTTTCGGTTTCGACCGGAAACCGGATAACCGCATTTTTTCCGGATTTTCCCGCTGGCTGAGAAATTGATTTGTCGCGGTTGCAGCCATTTGAAATGAGTGCCGTGACCATAATTGGAATAACAATTATTGTCTTGATTCTATCGATTTTCATGTTTAAAACTCCTTAGCAGTCCGGTCCTTTATGTTTTTTTTCCCGTTTTCGCTGTTTTGCCCGAACGGGCCGATTCCCAGCGCCAGGCGTAAGTTCAAGAATGCGATGGCCAGACCGAACCGTTCCCGAATGAATCCCACTTCCGCTTCATAGAGACTGACATTGGCATCTGCCGCCTCCAGCGCTCCGGTAAGTCCCTGGCGGAATAACTCGGTGGTTTCAGCGGCATTTTTTCTGGCCACTTCCAGGGCTACTGCCGCCTGTTTTGTGGATGCCTGCTGGTTTTTCAGGGTAATCAAGGCGTTGCGTACCTCAACATCAATCCGCCGTCTGGCTTCCTGAAGGTCAAGGTCAGCTATATGGGCCAGGGCTTTTTTCTCCCTGAAATCTGCGGTTCGTGAAAATCCGTCAAATAGAGACCAATTCAGGGTGAGACCTACTGACCAGTTGCTGGACCGCCCGGAAAGCCCGGTTTCATTGGTAAAGCGATACTGTCCATTCAAATCTAGGTTCGGAAGCCAGCGCAGGTTCGGTTCCCTGGCCCCGGCATGCTGGGCCCTGGCAGTCCATTGCAAAGCATGCAGATCTGGACGAAAATTAAGCGCTCTGGTGATGAGTTCATTCGCTATTGGCGCAGGTGACTCGGCTTCCGCCAGCAGCCGGTCAGGCAATTCCAGCTCTCCCTCTATTTGGCTGCCAAACAGAAATTCCAGTGCCAGCCGGGCATTCTCAACATCTCCGGTGGTTCTGATGAGGTCTTTTTCCGCTGTGGCAACTTCCAGCTCGGTGCGGGTAACATCATTAACCGAAATCAGCTGGGCTTCAAACCGGGCTTTTGACGCTTCCAGGTTTATTTTTGCCAGCTCATGCCGCTGCCGAGCGGCATTCAACATCTGTTCGATGCTGAGGGTTAATAGAAATGCGTTACACACCTCAAAGGCCAGTTCACGCCTGCTTTCCAGTGAATTGTATTCCTCTGCCCGGCTCTCCAGTTTCAATTGTTTTACCAGGGGCAGGGATGCGGGATCGAATACGGTCATATTGAGGGTAATGCTGGCGGCCAGGGCATTCAGGCTCTGAATTACAATGGTTTGGTCTTCCAGATTCCTCACCACTTCGAATGGACGCCGGGTGTATGTGCCCGTAGCATCCAATGCCGGTAGGAAGACAGCCCGAGCTTTCAGCAACCGGGCTCTGGAGGCAATGACCTTTTCCCCGGCCACTGCCGCCCTTTCATTATTAGCCAGGGCGGAGCAGACAGCCGATTCCAGAGTCAATTTTTTCCCTTCAGCCCGGAGCAGATAAGTGGCCAGAAAACCCATTAGAAAAAACAAAAAAAGAGAATATTTAATGTAGGAATTTTTCTTTTTAATCATGGATTGAACTCCCGCCGATCGCTTTTTGGATTTTTTTTTATTTTAAAAAAGAAATTGATAATTTCCGGGGTGACACCGGCAATATCATTTATGTTTCTTCTCAGTTTTTCAGCGCCGTTTCCCCAGGTAATCAGCGGAACCGGATTGCGGGTATGGGTGCGGGCGCTGCAGTCTTCCAGGTTGCCGTGATCACTGGTGACCATCAGGGTATCGGTTTTCCGGTCCAGCAATGATACCAGGGCTTTGAACAACCGGTTCAATTTTTCTATCAATTCGATACATTCAGCTAAAGTTTTGCGGTGTCCGCAAATATCGGTCTGGAAATATTCGTAAAGGATAAAATCGTATTCAAGGGATTTTTTAAAAATGATTTCAGCCGCTTTCTCCGGGCTGAATTCCGGCACTATCAAGCCCCTTTCCCGCAGTGAGCGATTGGAATAGTCCTGGTACACGGTTTTTTCTTCGATGATATCGGTTTCGTTAAAGGGAAGCTGTCGGGCGGAAATCATCATGCAGGTGGTGACCGATATCCTTCTTTTGAAAATCTCGGGAAATTCTCCGGAAAAACGCATCTGTCCATCGTCCAGGATATGGATATGTTTCGGGGTGAAAAAACGGGTATACACCGGATAGGCGTTGATGAATGCCGCCCGGGTACCATTATGTTTCAGGCGGGAGAGAATGTTGCGTTCCTTGATGATTTTCCGCATGGTTTTATCCGGGTAACTGCCCTTGTGTCTTTTTAATATCCCGGGAACAGATATTCCGGTATACAGGGAAGTCTGGCCGCTGGCGCTCTGGGGGAACCCTCCAACGCCCAGGAGCGGATCAATCGGCTTTACCGGGGTTTTATCGGGCCATCCCGGGTTTCGGGAATAGAATGGGAGATAGGCCGGCCGGCAGACATAAAACGGGTTCTGTCCGGAGCGGTCGCCCATGCCCACTCCATCCAGAAAAATAAAGATGGCTTTGGGCATGTTTTAACCTTCAGGGAACTGTGCGGGAGCCCTCATTTTCTTCATTAGTACTTTCGTCCGTCCGGAGAGATATATATGACCTCTCGCTCCAGCCGCGTGCCCTGGCCCCGTGAAATCCGGGTTATGATTTCGGTTTCCAGTGACCGGATATCCTGAAAAAAGGCATTTCCGGTATTGATGATGAAATTGGCATGCTTTTCCGAAACCTTCAGCTTCCCGAACTGTAACCCGTCCAGATCCGAATTCTGGATGATTTTCCCGGCCGAAATTCGTTTGCCCTGAACCAGAGGATTTTTAAAAAAGCATCCTGCCGTAAACTGGCTGTAAGGGGGGTGACTTTTTTTTCTATACTGGATATTATATTTGACCTCTTTCAATATCTTTTCCTTTTCTGCCACTTGGTGGGAGAGGATCAGGTTCAGAATCACCCCGCTGCCGGTTCGGAAAACCGAATGCCGGTAATCATATTGAAAAAAATCCTTTTCCACCTGCCGCACAGTGTTGGTCTCATCCAATATTTCCGCTCCCTGAAGGTTATCAGAAATCGATTTGCCGAAAGCACCGGCATTTACCGCTGCTGCGCCGCCAATGGTTCCCGGTATCCCGGCGAGAAATTCAAGGCCGGAAATATTGTTTTTCAGGCACCAACTTATCAGACGCTGGTTTGATACACCGGAGTTCACCCGGATTAAATGATCTTCCAGTTTCGATATGCCGGTCGTTCGGTTAATGATGACAGCAAGTGGTGAATAATCGTCTGGAAAAACCACATTGGTGCCGCCGCCAATCAATATCCGGGGAATTTTATTTTCCGAAATCTTGATGACAAGTTCTTCCAACTCCCGGATTTTGCGGACAATGACAATGAGTTTGACCCTGCCTCCGATTCTGATGGAGACAAAGGGCCTGATATCCGCATCCAGCAGATGAGGGATAGAATGTTCCTTGAGAAAATCGAGCAGGTTGTTTATGTCAACGGGTTTTAATTCAGTTTTCCGGTTGGGCATTTTTCTATGGCTTTCCTGCCAGATTCATTGGCGATTCTACCCAGGTCGATGATGATAAACTCCTTTTCGATATTCAGGTTCTTCTGGTTTTGGGAAGTCACGGTCAGCACCATTTTGTACTTTCCTTCCTTATCCGGGATCCAAACAAAAGTCGCCATTTCATTCTTTTTGAAGCTGGTTTTGAAAATGTCTTCCTGTTTATTGTTGATGATTTTGATATCCATTTCAGGTTTGATTAGGTTAATGGCCGACAGGGTAAACTGAATGGATTGGCCGGCCGGTTTCACATATTCCGGTTCGGTTTTTATTTTGACGTGGTACTGGTTTCCCAGTTTTTCTATAAAGAAATTGGTCTTTCCTTTTTTTCGGGTTGCCCGGGACATGAAATAGAGGTAGTCATTTATGGTTACCGGATTACTAAGCGCCGGATTTTTCAGGGTATAATCCTGGACGGTTCTGCGTTTGAAATTGAAAAATTTCAGTTTTTGATCCAATAAAAATACCGCCACATTCTCTCTCATGACGACCGGAGCCACCAGCCTGGTGCCGTTGCATTTCTCCCACCAGTACAGGGTGGCATTCTTGTTGAAAAAATAAATATTATTGTCTTCCGGGGCCACCATAATGTAGCTTCCGGCTTTTTCAGGTTTGAGAACAAGATTCATGGGCAGCTTTGTTTTCCAGACCGTTTTATTTTGTTTCAGAGAATACCTGATGAGCTCACGGTTTTTTGAACCGTAGTAGATGTGGTTATTCCATAGGAGGAATCCCGATGATGCTTCCGAATCCAGGGTATGGGAATCGAGTTTTCCGCTGCTCGGGTAAAATGTATAAAATTTTTTCGTGGACATGAAATAAAGGAATTTGTCGGCGAATTCGCAATTATACATGGTCTCTTCACTCAGGTCTATTCTACAGGCGATTTCTCCCGTGGTGTATTTTAGCAAAATCAGTTGATTCAGATTCCGGATAATAATCAGACTGCCGTCCAATCCGATGATTTCCCCGCCTTCGAACCCTTCCGGGATTTTTTCCGTTTCTTTGGTTTTGAGGTTGAAAATAAAATGATCTTTGGAATTGGAATTCCTGAGAACCATTCTGTCATGCTGGAAAAAGAAACTTTCATCCGCCTCAGCCTGCAGGCTGTGCAGGGTTTCAATCGATCCGGTCAGGGGATCGAAGCATTCGATATTTTTCTTGTGCTGGATGAAAATGATATTGGATTGATATTTTAAAAGTTTATCCGGCAATTCCTTTTCATTTTTCAGTTCGATTCTTTTCTCGATAATGCCGGGTGTAATTTCCGGAACCAGCCCGATTTTACGGCAACCGCCGAGGATGGTAAGGGTAATGGCGAAGGCAATTATGAATCTCATTTATTCCTGAGTTTACCCCATATAAACGGATTTTGCAACTGCTTTGTCAGTTGGTCTGGAAGTCAATCGGGTTATTGAGAATGAATTCATCGGAAAAAATTTCCCGGATAACCTCGCCTTTTAGATCTTTTGAGAGTTGAAATCCCGAGTAGTAGATGAGGGTGGGGAAGATATCAAAAACCGAAATGGTCTTTAAGGGGTAATCTTTTTTAAGGGCATTTTTTTCGTACATCAGGACGGTTCCCTGGGAATCCGGAGATTTATAGACGTATACATCCTTTTCGCCGAAAAGATTCAGTAAAATCCTTCTCCATACCGGTAGCGGTTCATATTCGAAAAAACTCAGGATAACCAGCAGTTCATTATCACCCGTGGAGCTGATCAGGTTCCCGATGATGGAATCATAATATTCGTAATATTTTTTGATGATCCAGCCGTATTGATTGATATCCTTTTCGCTTATGTTTCCGAAAATCTGATGCAGGTAATACTGATAGAAATATTTGCTCAGGGTATCCAGTCCCCTTAAATTGGTGATGGAATAATAATAATTGCTGTCCTTGAGCGCCGGAATCCGGTTTTTCATATAGTCATCCAGGAAGAAAGATTTCCTGACGATTTCATATTTCGGATTCGCACTTTTTAAAATGTCTGAAAAAAGATGGATGAAAAGGTTGTTGTGTTCCAATCTTTTTTTTGAGTAAACCGGAGCCAGGACGGAGTTGATAATGGGCATGGTATCGAAATTGCCTTTCTGATACTTTTTGATGATCTCGTCATTGAAAACCGGGTTGGGTTTTTTATAGAAGGATGTAAAACCCAGCAGGGATGAGTAGCGGAAAAATATATACCGGGGAAATATATTGAATTCATGTTTCAGGTCTGAAATTTTAAATCGGTATAGTGAGTGAAACCGGTACTGGGACGGTTCCAATCCGGACAGGGTGGAGTTTATCAGGGCCAGGTCATAATTGGGCTTGAAAAATTTTACCCGGCCCCGGACCCCGTTTTTTATCAGGTAATCGAAATTCAATAATTTCTGTTCCGCGGACAGGGAAAACAAAAAATTCAAGGACAGCCCGTCCATAATCACGATTCTCATTTTCCGGGGTGTGATCTTTTGATTGGCGGGATTTTCTCTTTTTCCGGGCAGTTTATCATAATTGTTGACTACAATGGCATTAAAGGAGGACATGAAATTGAAAAACAAGATGAGCAAGAACAGTATCTGTATCCATTTTTTGTTTATGTTTTTAATCACCGTGAACAGAATCCCGGTGATGATCAGAACCAGGTCGATCAGAAGGACCTGAATAAATTTTGATTTCAGGTTATTGGAAAAAAAAGAAAAATAGTAA
>CAZOWT010000102.1:0-10366 GCA_964583345.1 uncultured Clostridia bacterium | reverse complement strand
AGAGCGAAACCGACCCCGAAACCGGCTGGATGCGGTGGCCGCCCACGTCATGGCCGTAAAAGGTGACCTTGGCTTCCAGTTTCAGTACTTTTTCCTGTCCGCCATTCACCAATTCAACCAGCGGGGATTCCAATTTTGCGACATGCTGGACGATGATAAACGGAAGATCTGTTGTTCCCCCAATCGCAACCCTTGCATTTACCTTCTGAGAAAAACTATAGGGCACGTCCTGACCTTCCTCGTTAAGGCCATCAGCCCGTGAATAAGACACATCGATCTGGTCCACGATGATGTCCTGGTAAAAGGTGGTGTCGGCTTCGTTGTAGGGATTGATAAGCGTGGCCGTCAGGCTGGCTGTGCCATTATCATTGAATACAGTTCCGTTGGTCACCACATCAATGAAAATAACCGGAGAGTCATCATTCCCCTCCAGATCCTTGCCGGTGATTGATTGGATAATCAATGCCGAATTCGATGTGCTATCGCTTTCGAATATATTGCAGTTGATAAAGCCCAGGGCCAGCACAACCACCATCATGATTTTAATCATATTCTTTTTCATGGTTTCCTCCCTATTTCATAATCCGGGGCGTTATGAAAATGAGCAGCTCGGTCTGCTTCCCGGTCCGCTGGTTGTTCTTGAACAGGCTCCCCAGGATGGGGATCTTGCTCAGCAGGGGAACGGATTCCACGTTCTTGGAATCCTCCACCCGGTACAGCCCGCCGATGACGATGGTCCCGCCGTCCTTGACCATGACCGTGGTCTCCATCTTCTGGGTGATGATCGGGGGAATACCGTTGACCAGGTTGGCGAAATCGGCCGAGTTGTTGGTGATGAAGAGCTTGGTGATGATGGTGCCTTCGGCCGTAATCTGGGGGGTGACCCGCAGTTCCAGGGCAGCCGGCACGTAACGGGTGGTCACGGTGTTGTTCTGGATGGTCTGGACCGGAATCTGGCGGCCTTGCTGGATGGTGGCCTGCTGGTTGTCCTGGGTGGTGGCCTTGGGCGCGGAAATCACCTTGCCCTTGCCGTCTTTCTGCATGGCGGTCAGGGCCACGTCCAGCCGGAAGGTATCGGCCACGTTGCCGAATGAAAAAACGGTTCCGGAATTAAACGTGGGAGCCGGCAGGTTGATGGCATACCCGCCCAGGGGATTGCCGGTTATTCCCGGTGCGGTGGGGTTGGTTATCGAACTGCCGTTTATGCCGATGGAATTGGGAAAGGCCAGTGACGTCTGGTTGCCGTGAAAGGAATCGGCCATGAAATTGAAACCCCACTGGATACCGAAATTCTTGGTGTAGTTGATTTCGGTTTCCACGATCCGGGCTTCGATGGACACCTGCCGGGTGGGCAGGTCCAGGGTCTCGATCAATTTATCGATGGTTGAGCGATTGTGGGGGATGTCGGTGATAATCAGCTGGTTGGTGCGTTTATCCACCACAATCTCGCCTCTCTGACTCAGGTATTTCTGCAGGATGGGCCGGATTTCCTCGACCTTGGCATAGCTCAGCGGGACGGTAAACACCTCCATCTGGCCCTCCATTTCCCGGGCCTCTCTCAGCTTGCGGCGCTCCTGGGCTTCTCTGGCCAGGACATCCACCTTGCCGATGCGGATGATGTTGCCCTCCTGAATCATGTCCAGCTTGTTGACCCGGAGAAAATATTCCAGGGCCTGGTCCCAGGGAACCTGGGTCATGCTGGCGGTCACCTTGCCGCTGACATTGGGATCGATCAGGAAATTCAGGCCGGAAATCTTGGCAAAAAACAGCAGCACGTTATTCAGGTCGGCATCCTTGAAATTGAAATCCATGGGTTCGCCCTGGTAGCGTTTCTGGCCCTCGGCAATGGTCTGCTTGATAATCGGGCTGCCGCTGCCGGTGTCACTCTCATTGTCCTGGGCGTTCAGGTAGTTCTCGGTAAAGTCATCGGTGCTGACCTGGGATTTTTCCTCCGAGAAAAACTCGGATTTGGCCGGTACCGGGTTCACGGTCTGGGCGTTCAGCCCAACAACTTCCTGTGACCCCGAACCGCCGACCGCCTGGTCTTTCTGGGGACTGACCGGTTGGTCTTTCACGGTCTCCACATTCCGGATGGAGGCTGCCTTCTTTCGCAAGGCCAGTTCCGTGGGGCTGATGCTGACCGGATCGGCCAGCGCGGGTTGCGGGGAAGGTTCGACCTTGTTTTCCTGGCTTGCCGGTTCTTTGGTTTCCGGCAGGCCGTTCCCGGCTGCCAGTTCCGGGGGCTTTTCATGTTCGTAAAAGCTAACCTCCAGGATGTTGTTGTTCAGGCGAACCGAGTAATTCTTCAGGTAATCCAGATCAAACACCAGCCGATACACGGCCGGGGAATTGTAAGCCCCCCGGATTCGGTTGACGTTGAGAAAATCGATGTTTTCCATGATCCGACTGGACCGGGCATTGACCAGGTCAACGGCCAGCCGGGACGGTTTATCCGGAATGGGGATTACCCGGTATTCGATGCTTTTTGACAGCACGAAATGAAAGGTGACACTGTCGGGATTCTTCTCCGCTATCCGGAAATACCGGATGCTGCTCCCGGCTCCGTTGTCGGAAGAATCAGCCGGGAAAGTGGCCGGTACATCGGCCGATTTGACCGGTTCCGCTTTTTTTTCGCTGGCGGCCGGCATTTTCCGTTCCGACGGGCCGGGCAGCGCCGTGGAGGAGGATCGGATGTTCTTGATATTGGGAAACTCAATATAGACGCCGTTCTGGTTGGTAAACACCCGGTAATTGACCTTTTCCTTCAGGGTGATTTCCACGTCCACGTACTCTTTCTGGTCTTTAATCCGGACTTCCCGGATCACCGGAGAATCGAATTTCAACTGTTCCCGGGGGATATTCATATCAATGTCATTGATCCTCATGACAATAAACTGGTAGTTGTCTTTCTGTGGGTAAAAAATATCCGGAATGGGAATGATCCGGTCTGACTTGAAATGAAGCTGAACGAAATCATTACCGGTCAGGCATTCGACATCCTGGACCATGAATCTGGCATGAACGGACAGCTGAAACAACAACAGAAAGCATAATATCAATAACCATGATTTTTTCATCTTCTTTTTGCCTCCTTTTCAGGAATTAGCCACTTGGTTTCATACTTCTCTTTTTTTCCTCCCAAAGGCATGGTAAGAATCTTCTTGAATACCACGGAATTGGCATCAATCTTGACAATCACTCCGTCATACACATTGACGCCAACCGTTACTGCAAACGGAGGCTCGGCATTGCTGGGGCCTGACATCAGTGCCTTGTATTCGCCATTTGAAAAAATGATACCTTCGAGCTTCAGTTCGTCAATCAACAAACCGGCAATCCCTTCCATTTCCTCGCGCTCGGTCTTTGCTTTTTCGCCCCTGGTCAAATCCCAGAAAGGATCTCTCCTTCCCTGGGGCTGATAAACAAATTCACCGGGCGGGACATCGGTTTGAACTCCTTCTTCGGCCACCACCGGTTCCTGCTCGTCTTTGTTTTCATTTTCCTGAGCAGAGATAACCAGTGACAGCGCCATGAGCAAAACAACAAAAATTTTCATCGCCCTTCTCCTCTAAGTAATTACCCCCTCCTGTCTCCTCGTCAAGGTCATGTATTTCTATTTTTTTTCGGTGTTTCCCGGTATAAATACGTGGTGGCCGTGAAGGTGGCTTTGATGGTATATTCCCTGTCCTGGCCTCCCATGGGGTTGATGGCCAGGTTATCCACGGTAAAAATCTTTTTCAGTTTGGCAAGCTGGTCAAAAAAGATACCCAGGTTGTGGTAATTGCCGTCCAGCGCAATGGATATCGGATTCTCGATATACACCTCGCGGGGCCGGAGGGCCTGGGGGTCGTATCGCTCGATTCTCAGGCGGGCGCTGGTGATAATGGATTGAATCCGCTTCAATATGCCGCTGATCTCCTCTTTTTCCGGCAGGATGGCCTTCAGTTTTTCCAGAACCGCCTGCTTGGTTTCCAGTTCCTCTTTGATCAGCTTCAGTTTGCTCTCCTTCTGTTCGGCCCGTTTGATTTCCCGTTCGAGATTCTCGATTTCGGTATCAATATTCTGGATGGTTTCCTGGGTAGGAGAATATTGTACATAATAAAAAATACCGGTCAAAATTCCCCCGATTAGCAAAAAAATCAGAAATTGTCCGTACCAGGGTAAATTCTGGATTTCCATGTTACACGTCCTTCTTTTCTTCAACCCGAAGGTAACGGCAATTCAGGCTGAAGTTAAAAATTTCGATGCCGCTGATCACCGCCCTCTGGGTCGAATTCAGGGTAATGTTGGTGAAATGGTTGGTGCTCTGGAGATTATCGATAAAATTGGCAATCAGATGATTGGTCCGGGCCCGTCCGCTGAGGTTCAGGACACCGCCGGCAAAGCTCAATTTGGTCAGCCAGACCCAGTCGGGAAGAATCCGTGAGAGCTCATCCATCATGAACACGGTCTGTTTCTGCTGCCGTTTCAGGTCCCCGATAATTTTCACCTTGCGATCCAGGTTTTTTTTGGCCTTCTCCAGATCTTCCAGGGTTACCAGAACATTTTCCAGTTCGGTTTTCCGGGCCTTCCGTTCAGCCAGGCTGCGGGTCCGGGAGTCCAGCCGGTGGGACTGGGAAAAATAGAGGAATCCGATCAACCCCACGGTTATCACCGCTGCGGCAACCGCCGCCCCCACCTCTATCTTTCTTTCACGGATTTCATCGGCAGCAGGCGCGCCTTCGGCTCTCCCGGCAACATCTTTTTTTTCCGGACTTAATAAATTTACTTTGATCATTAAATTTCTCCGACCGCTCTCAAAGCCAGGCCCATGGCGACATTGAACACCGGAGCCATGTCTTTGATAAATTCCAGATCAAATTTTTTGGGATTTATTTCGATATTGTTGAAGGGATTGACCACTTCAACCGGAATATCAAACTCCTGGGAAAAGAAATCCACGATCGATTCCAGATTGGCGGTTCCGCCGCTGAGCATGATATTGTCGATCCTTCCCTGGGTGGTATTGGAGCGATAGAATTCAAAGGTTTTGCTGATCTCACTCTTGAGTTCGTTGAAAATCAGGTTGATCACCGGTTTGACCGCTGCCGGCGAAACCCCTTCGACCTGTCTGCCCTTCTTGACCGATTCGGCTTTTTCATACTTTAGGTTGAGCTCTTTTTGAATCAGGTCGGTGAACTGGTTCCCGCCAAAAGCGATATCCCGGACAAACACCGGATGGCCCCCGCGGGCTATGAGCACATTGGTAATGGAAGCGCCGATATTGATGATGGCAATGCTTCGCTGGCGGTACATTTCGTAATTGTTTAACACGCTGTTCAGTACGGCAAATGATTCCAGGTCAATAATCTGGGGAACTTTATCGGCAATGGTAATCACATTCAGGTAGTCGTTAATCTTTTCTTTTTTGACCGCGGCCAGAACCACCCCCACCCGTTCGGGATGGATATCCTCGGATTCGATGATCTCGTAATCGATGTTCACCTCTTCGGGGGTGAAGGGAATGTGGGGACGGGCCTCCCAGAGAATATGCTCATGCATTTCATTGGGATTCAGCCTCTGGACCTCAATCCGCTTGACGATTACCGAACTGCCGGAAACCCCGAAGGACAGTTGATTGGTCTTGGTTTTGCTTTCGTAAAAAATATGCTGAATAGCGTCCACCACGGCCGTAGAATCCATGATACTGCCTTCTACGATGGATTGGTAGGGAACCGGCTCGTACCCCAGGGAAACCAGTTCGAAAATGGTTTCCTTCCCTTTTTTCTTGGGTTTCAGTTCGACCAGTTTGAGCGCAAAACTGCCGATATCCAGTCCCACGATTTTTTTTGACTTCATAAAATTGAAAACAGGCATACCAGTCTCCAAGTTTTTGTCTTACTCATTTCTAATTGTTAGTAACATAGAAAAATTCAAATGTCAACTTTTTTTTTATTTTTGTAGTTATATCGGGCATGTTTGAAAACCGGTATTTTGAAACCTTGAATATACCTTGCTTTCAAAATTGCCAGCCCTAAAATAACCGATATATCAGACATAATTGATTTTTCAGAGGTTTTTCCAACCGGTTTTTTCCCGGAAATTACCCGAATTTTATTCGGGCAAGCAAATAAAAAAAAATTTTGGCAAATTCGCTCGATTTTTGCTGTTTTTTTCCTTTTTTTATTTTTTTTTAAAAAAATCCAAAATAGACTTGACTTGTTGTTCCGATTCGTGTAATTTGTAATTTGATTACATTTGGCCGGCAGATCTTATTTGCCGCGGAGGTGACCATGACAGAAGAATCAACCAAGAAAAATGATGAAACCGGCTCCGATCCTGCGGATTCCGGCAGCGGAGAAAAAAGTGTGCTGGAAGAACTCGGGGACCAGGTGGAAAAATTCGCCACCCGCACAGTGGAATCCATAAAAAAAACCATTGAAAGGGCCCTGATTTCCCGGAACACAGTCCTGACCATCCGGGTCAATGACGATGCCAATAAAAAATTGACCGCCCTGGTCGAATCCGGACTTTTTAAGAGCCGGTCCGAGAGCGCGGCTTTTCTCATCCAGGAGGGAATCAAGCACCAGGAGATGCTCTTTGACAAAATCGCCAAAAAAATGATCAAAATCGAGAAATTGAAACAGGAGCTCTCGGAAATCATTTCCAGCGAAATTTCGGAAAAAAAAAGAACGGGAAAATCCTGACCCCCTCCCCTGGCCGGCCGGGAACCGGCGGCAGCACCGGCATGGCACTGCTTTTTTGATTTATGCTATAATGGGGAAATGATGCTGCTGGACCTGGGTTACCTTTTCTTCCTACTGCTGTCATTCCCGCTGTGGTTCCGCTTCCTGTTCAAAAAAAAGTATCGGCAGCTCATCCGCTTTCGTTTCTCACCCGACATCGAACCGGGCCCGCATCCGAATATTTGGATTCATGCGGTTTCGGTCGGGGAAGTTAAAAGCCTGAACCGGCTGATATCCCGCCTCTCGCAACTAACCCCCCACATCGTGCTTTCGGTCACCACGCCTTCGGGATACCGGTATTCACGAAACACCTACACCGGGATCCGGGTGATCAGCGCCCCGCTTGATTTTTCCTTTGTTATCAGGAAATTTTTCAAAAGGATCCACCCCACCCTGCTGATCCTGAATGAACTGGAAATCTGGCCCAACTGGCTTCGCTTTATGCACCGGAAAAAAATTCCGGTCATTCTCATCAACGGCAGGATTTCCGAATCCGCATTCAAACGATACCAAAGGTTCGGGTTTCTGTTCCGCCGGTTTTTCAATTTGATTGATTTCTATTTTCTGCAGGCGGAAATCCATAAAAAAAGATTTATCGCTCTGGGCATCCCGGAATCCAGGATGCATGTCTGCGGAAACATCAAGGCCGACGAGGCCGCGGCCCAACTCGAATCGGTTTCGGAAAAATCCGAAATCCTGAAGCAGCTGAAAATAAAGCCGACAGGCAAAAAAGTGGTCACATTTGCCAGCACCCATGCCAGCGACGAGGGAATCATCATTCCCGCGCTGCCTGCATTGCGGGAAAAGTTTGGTCTGATAATCGTTCCCCGGCATCCGGACCGCAGCCAGAAAATCCGGCGCCAGCTTGACGCCCTTCATATCAGGGTCGCGCTCTGGACCGAGGGCCGGCCGGTTGATCTGGAGGAATCGGTACTGATCGTTGATAAAATCGGTTTCCTGTTCAATATCTTTGCCGTATCGGATATCGTCTTCATGGGCGGGGCCTTTACCCGCAAAATCGGGGGGCATAACCTGTACGAACCTGCGGTTCAGGGCAAATTAATCCTGGGCGGTCCGCATGTCAACAATTTTCCGACTATCGGAGAGGAACTGATCAGAAAAAATATCTACCAGATTGTCCGTAACTCCGCAGACCTGGAAAACATGCTTCTCCGGCTGGACCACCGAGTACTGGATTCAATAAAAAACCTGTCCAGGCAAACCGTTATGGAAAAGCGGGGATCCACAGACTGCATTCTGGACCATATCCGGGAGCTCACCAAACCATGACCGCCCTGTTGAATGCCGTTTCTGTGCTGTTCAAGACATTTTCCCTGGCCATAATCAGGCTGAGATCCCTGAAAAAGAAGCGTTTTCCGGGGGCCTTCATCATATCGGTGGACAACCTGTCTTTCGGGGGCACCGGTAAAACCAGCCTGGTCATGGACATCGGGAGGGAACTGGAACGGAAAAAAGCCAAATTTGCCATCGTCAGCCGGGGATACCGGTCCCGGTTTGAAAAAAAAGGCACCCCGGTCTCCCGGGACCATCAGCCTCATGAAGTCGGTGATGAAGCGGCCCTGATTAAAAGAGCCTTTTCCCGGCAGGATATCTTTATCGGAAGAAACCGCAACCGGTCAATCGAAAACGCCCTGGAAAACGGAAACCGCTTCATTATCCTGGATGACGGCTTCCAATCCGCCGGAATCGAAAAAGACCTGAAAATCATGCTCCTGAATCCCGGCCATCCCTACTATTACCTGAGAAACTTTCGTTGGCTGGCCGGACAGGAAGACGTGGTGCTCAGCCTCAGGTCCGAGGGGGAGATCCGGCCTTGGCCAACAGCCGGCTTTACCGCATCGTCAACGGATTCCGGCCCTGTCCGGGGGGAATATACCTTCAAAACCGCCGGGTTCTATAACCGGGAGCAACAACCGGTTGATATCCGGGATAGCCGGATTCTGGGATTCTCGGCCGTGGGAGACAACCGCCGGTTCCGGGCCAGCCTTTCACGGTTCAATCTGGCGGCCTTCAAATCCTTCCGGGATCATCACCGGTACAGCCGGAACGATATCCTTAAACTGGACCAATGGCGGAAACGCATCCACGCCGATACCCTGGCCTGCACCCCCAAAGACTTCATCAAAATAAAATCGCTTAATTTGCCGGAAATTCCTTTAATTTATCTGGAAAATACGTTACAATTCAGTATCGATTTGTATGCGATTATCTGGAGTCATGCCAAAAAAAAAGGTTTCATTTAAACACCTCATCGAATATGTCTTTTTCAGCGGCTACATCAACAGCATCAGGCTGTCCCCCATCGCCTTCATCCCCCTCCACCGGTTGTGGCTGCGATTTCTCTTTACCCTCATCGGCCGCCGCCATTCGGCAATCGTCACCCGCAACCTCGAACTGGCCTTCCCCGGCAAAAACAGCCGGGAAATTTCCCGGCTGAAAAAAAAGATATACCGGCATTTTTCCACCATATTCACCCAGGTTATCACGCTGTTTGTCAAAAAAAAACCGGAAAAAATCCTCCCGCCCATCATCATCAACAACCGCCGGATTCTGGATAAAATTCTCAAACTGGGAAAGGGCGTCATCCTGTTTTCCGCCCACTTCGGAAACTGGGAACTGGCCCCTTTCATCATCAGCCGGGAAATAAACAAAAAAACCTATAATATCGCCAGAAGGATGGATAATCCCCTGATTGAAAAAAAGGTCACCGAATTCAGGAAATACATGGGATCCCACATCATCTATAAGAAAGGCTCGATCAAAACCATTCTCAAGGAGCTGAAAAGAAACCAGGTCATCGGCATGATCATCGATCAAAACACCCTTCCCGAGGAAGGCGTTTTCGTGGATTTCTTTTCTCACAAGGTATGCGCCATCCCATCGGTAGCCCAGATTCACCTGAAATGGAACATCCCTATCGTACCGGTATTCATCCATTACGAACCCGGCCAGATCGTATGTGACATCCTGGAAGAGGTGGGATTCAAAAAATCAGACGATTTTAAAAAGGATGTTGTGGACCTCACCCAGATATGTAACACCCTGATCGAGGAGAAGATCAGGCAATACCCCGAGCAATGGTTCTGGTTTCACAACCGGTGGAAAAATCAACCGCAAGGAGATTCACATGAGACATGACCACAGGTCCGAATCCGATATTCGTGAAATAAAATTGAGTCTTGATTATTTACAGAATGTACCGGCATCGGTTTTTATCGAGCAGGGCCTGACCCGGATTGTCTCCAGCGCCTCGATCGAAAACCGGGTTCCCCACTTCCTCAAGGATTCGGGGAAAGGATGGATCAATGCGGAATACGGAATGTTGCCCGGTTCGGTGGGGATCCCTCGGCTGAGAAGGGAACGCAGTTATTCCCATAACCGACATATCGAAATCCAGCGATTTCTGGGACGGGCATTGAGGTCCACCTTTGATTTGAAAGCCATCGAGGGGAAAACCATCCTCATCGATGCCGACGTGATCCAGGCAGACGGCAGCACCCGCTGCGCCGCTCTCAATGCCGGCATGGTGCTGACCGTTAAAATCCTCCGGCACCTGGTCTATGAAAACCTGATTCCCGATCTGCCGGAAATTGAATTTATTTCCGCGGTTTCCGTGGGCA
>CAZOWT010000101.1:0-10367 GCA_964583345.1 uncultured Clostridia bacterium | reverse complement strand
CGACTTCAGTCCCTACTCGGATAAAGCGGTGGACTATGCCATATTCATGGCTCAGGCCATGTGTGCCAATATCACGCTGCTGCACACGGTTGTGCTGTTTCAGGAAGATATAGACGAGAAGGAACATCTGGCTGCCTATGAACGAATCATCGAACAGAAGGAAAACAGGCGGGCGGAAAAAATCAACACCCATTGCAGCCATGCCAGAAAGCGCGGGGTGGAGATCAACTCGGTTTTGCTCCGGGATATTTCCGCCTCCGAATCCATCCTGGGAGTCCTGGAGAAAAAAAAGTATGACCTGGTGGTCATGGGTACCCACGGGCGGACCGGCCTGAAACGGTTGATGTTGGGAAGTATCGCCGAAAGCGTGGTTAACCTGTCACCGGTTCCGGTCATCACCGTGCATAAAAATTTCCGGAAACGGGAGATCAAAAAAATCCTGGTTCCGGTTGATTTCTCGAAATTTTCCCGGGTTGCCATCCGGCAGGCCATTGTTCTGGCAAAGGATTTCCAGGCCAGATTGGAGTTTATGCATGTGGTGGAGCAGCAGGCCCATCCCGAGTTTTATTCCATTTCCACCGAACCCATTTTAAGAGCCAATCCGAATTTAAAAGACCATATTATCAGGAATCTTATAAAACTGACCGGGATACCCGAAAGCGGAGCAACCTATGTGGTCCGGGAAGGCAGGGTTCATGACGAGATCAGCGGCTATGCCCGTAAAAAGAAGATAGACCTTATCGTTATGCCCATCAGCGGCATGAGTGCCCTGGACCATATCGTGCTTGGCAGCAACACCGAGAGGGTGGTAAGAACCGCTTCCTGCCCGGTACTGACCGTGCGGAAGACCTGAGTTCCCCGACCTGACGGGATTTGGTCCGGCAACCGTAAAAATATACTTGAAAACCGGCCTTTTTTCGCATAGAATATGCAGTTACCAATAAAATCCGTGGTAAAAAACTGGAGGTTAATATGGCTCAGGTTCCTTTTCCGGAAATGATTACCGGTTTGCCGGAAGCCGACATACCCTTTACCGGGGTCAGGGGATGGATTTCGCAGGGTCCGGATCACCAGGTGATTTTTATGGATATCGAACCCATCGGAGATGTGGCGCCACACAGCCACGGCGAACAGTGGGGAATCGTGGTGGAAGGAAAGATGGAACTCACCATCGACGGCAAAACCCAACTTTACCAGCCGGGGGACAGCTATCACATCCCGGCCGGTGTTATCCACAGCGCCAAATTTCTTACCCGTTTCCGGGTCATCGATGTTTTTGCCGACAAGAACCGCTACCATCCAAAGAAATAAAATGTGATTGCCGGCCACCCTTGGGTCAGGATTCAACCTGGTTGTCCCGGTTGTTGATCACGTTTGCTTCACAAGGAGACAGGCATTGGAAAATTATGAAAAACTAGGTGTTTTTTATCTGGGCAAGCTTTTTAACCGGGCATCCCGGCAGCCGGGTGAAGGTCTCCTGCTTTATGATTCGCGGGACCTGACCACCCATGCGGTTTGCGTGGGTATGACCGGCAGCGGGAAAACCGGCCTGTGCATCTCGTTGCTGGAGGAAGCCGCCATTGACGGTATTCCGGCCATTGTCATCGATCCCAAGGGTGACCTGGGGAACCTGATGCTTACTTTTCCCGACTTGAAGCCCGCCGATTTCCAGCCCTGGATCGATGAGGGAGAAGCCTCCAGGGAGGGAATATCTTTGGAAGACAAGGCGGTTGCCACTGCCGAATTCTGGCGAAAAGGACTGGCCGAATGGGGTCAAGACCCTTCCAGAATTCGGAAGTTCAAAGAGGCGGTAGAACCCCATATTTATACCCCGGGGAGCCAGTTCGGCATTCCGGTTTCCGTACTCCGTTCATTCGAGGCCCCCCCACCGCAGATCCGGGAAAATACCGAATATACCAATGACCGTATTCTATCGGCCGTTTCCGGGCTTCTGGGCCTGCTCAATATCGATGCCGATCCCATACGCAGCCGGGAACATATCCTGCTCTCCCGAATCCTGGAATCAGCCTGGAAACAGGGACAGAACCTGGACCTGGTTGCCATCATCCAGCAGATCCAGAAACCTCCTTTTCAGAAAGTGGGGGTATTCGATCTGGAATCTTTTTTTCCTTCCAAGGAACGCTTTGAGCTGGCCATCATGCTGAATAACCTGATCGCGTCACCCAGTTTTTCCAGCTGGATCGTGGGCGAACCGCTGGATATCCAGCGATTTTTATATACCCCGGAGGGTAAACCGAGGCTGTCGATCTTTTCCATAGCCCACCTTTCGGATGCGGAACGGATGTTTTTTGTCACCATTCTGCTCAACGAAATGCTCTCCTGGGTGCGTTCCCAGCCCGGAACTTCCAGCCTGAGAGCCCTGCTTTACATCGATGAAATTTATGGATATTTTCCTCCTGTCGCCAATCCGCCTTCCAAGACTCCCATGCTCACCCTTCTCAAGCAGGCCCGGGCATTCGGAGTGGGGGTGGTCCTGGCCACCCAGAATCCGGTTGACCTGGATTACAAGGGACTATCCAATGCCGGTACCTGGTTTATCGGCAGGCTTCAAACCGAACGGGACCGTGACCGCCTGCTGGACGGGATTCAAAGCCTGGGCAGCGGACAGTCGGTTGACCGCAAGGAGATGGAATCACTCATTTCCGGTTTGGAGAAGCGGGTTTTTTTCATGAACAACGTCCATGACAACCGACCGGAGCTGTTTCAAACCCGCTGGGCCCTGTCCTACCTGAGAGGCCCGCTCACACTACCCCAGATCCGGACCCTTATGGCTCCGGTGCGGGCAGAAATGGATATGCATAACCCGGATTCAGGAAAGAAGCCGAAGCCTGAAAGCGGATCCGAACACCAGATTGCCGGATTCCCGGTTCCCTCAATGGCCAGGCCGGTTATGCCACCGGGAATCGAAGAAGCGTTTCTTCAACCGAAAACGGTTTTCCCGGCTGATTCCGGACTGGTATACCGCCCTTATCTGGGAGCGAGGGTAAAACTGCATTTTACAGATAGCGGGCTAAATCTGGATGTCTGGCAGGACCGTTTGCTGGCCGCTCCCTTCATGCGGGGCAGTGATGTGGATTGGCCAGACGCCTTGGTGTTCATTGACCGGGAACCGGTACTGGAAAAGACAGCACCTGAAAACGCCGGCTTTGAAGGGCTTCCGGCCGGTATCGGCGATAAACAGAATTATTCCCTGTGGGAGAAAATGCTGAAAAGCCATCTTTATCAGTCGGCTGGTTTTGAACTGTTTTCCTGCCCATCGGTTGGCGCAGCTTCACGGCCCGGTGAAACCGAGGGCGATTTTGTGGCCCGCATGAGCCTGAACCTGCGGGAAAAACGGGACCTGGAGCTGGAAAAATTAAAGCAGAAATATGCGCCCAGACTGGCTGCGCTGGAGGGAAAAATCCGGTCTGCCCAAGCCAGGGTGGATGTGGAAAAATCCCAGGTCACGGCCCAGACCTTGCAAACCGTCATATCGGTGGGCGCCACCGTGCTCGGGGCCCTGTTCGGCCGGAAGGTGGCCAGCACCGGAAACATCGGCCGGGCGACCACTGCCATGCGGGGCGCCGGACGGATATCACGGGAAAAGGAAGATGTCCAGCGGGCCAAGCAAGAGGTTCAGGCCCTTCAGGGACAGATGACGACACTGCAGCAGGAATTCGAACAGGAAACCCTGAGAATGCAGGAGAAACTGGATGTCGGCCGCCCAGTGGTGGAAAAAATAAAGGTCAATCCCCGCAAGAACGATATCCTGGTAAGGTCCCTGGTTTTGATCTGGACCCCCTGGTTAAGGGCATCCGGAGACCGTATCGATCCGGCTTTCTGAATCATGCCTGTGATTAAAATAGGTTTAATGGGAAAACGGCGGTAATGATGAAGAAAAAGGTTGCTCGCCTTATGATGCTGCTTGGCTTTGCCCTGCTGGTATTGATCATCGTCACCATCGGCCCGGTAAAGATCTGGCATAACATCAAACGAATAAGCCTGGTGAATTTCATGATTCTGGTCGGCCTTCGCCTGATGTACTGGCTGTTGCGCACCGTTAACTGGAAGGTCGTCCTGAATGTATACGATCATCATATCGGATTTTATGAACTTTTCCGGGCCCGAATGATCGGCCATGCGGTCAGCCAGTTGACTCCCACTGCCCAGGTGGGAGGCGAAGCGTCCCGGATAATGGCCCTGCGTGGCGTCTCAAAAAAGCTCAGCGTGTCTTCGGTAATCATTGAAAAAACCATCGAATTTTTGAGTGCGGTCTTTTTCACCCTGATTGCCATGGCTGCCCTTTTTGCCCGTTTCTCACTTTCGGTTAAAACCAAGGTTTTTTTTATCGGCGCCGTAACGCTGGCTGCGCTGCTGGTTATTTTTCTGCAGCTCAAACAGCGCCAGGGATTGCTGAGCTGGATGATGCGGATTATATCCCGGTTTAAAATAGGCCAGGGCCTGATCAATCGCAACCGAGAAAAAATCGCCGAAACCGACCGCTATATTTCCGATTTTTACCTGTTTCATAAAACCACTTTTCTAATGACCTTTTTTCTTTTTGGACTGCTCACCCTGTTATGGGTAACCGAGGTTCACCTGAATCTGATCTATCTCGGAGCGAATGTTACCCTGGGGGAAAGTTTTCTGATTACCACCCTGGGCAGCCTGAGCATGATATTCCCTTTTATCCCGGCTTCTCTGGGCATATATGAAGTCACCTATGCCGGTCTGTTTGTCATCCTGGGCCTGGATGCCGGCCTGGGAGTCACGCTGGTTATGATACGCCGGATCATTGCCCTGGTGATGGCCGGTGTGGGATTGTTGGCCATGGTATTTTCAAAAAGGGGGAAAGGTCCGGTTTCGGCATCCGGGCAAAAGGGGGGATTATCCGGTTTTATTTTTGCCCAGGCGAAAAAAAACAATCAGCCGGACCAGAATGATAATGATAATCGTGCCCAGTCCCGCCAGGATGAATATATCCATCCGGCCGATTAAGGCCAGGATGAAGATCACCCAGTACAGTATGGCACGGGAGGCGCCGGAATCGCCGGTTTGCTTCTGTTGCCTGAGACTATTGGTCAGAAAGTATATATTGATTTCCAGCATGTAAAGGCCGGCAGCCAGGCCCCCCAGCAGAAGCAGCCGGTGGTTCTGGTATGCCAGGCTGGCGCCCCAGGCGATTCCCAGGAATAGAAAAAAATCCACCACCCGGTCCATCATCAGGTCAAGATGGGCGCCGTAATGGTTGAACGAGTTTCGTAAACGGGCGAGCATGCCGTCCGCCCCGTCAACAATTGAAGAGAGCTGGGCGAGAATACCGCCGAGAATGAAATAAAAATGTGTTCCCCGGGAAAACAGAACGGCAGCTGTCAGCCCGAACAGGGTTGATATATAAGTGAGATGGTTGGGGGTAATACGGGTCGATGATACCGCCCTGACGATCAGGGCGGCCAGCGGGCGGTTCAGGGTATTATCGATAAAACTCATTTTCCGGTTAAAGGCCGAGTGGTTTTTTTTCAGGGTTTTTTTAAAATCGAAAGCAATCGGTTCGGGCCTGGTCTTTTTCATGTCAGGAGGGATATATGATCCGGCTGGCGTCCGGTTTCAGCCAGGTTCCCGGTTCTTTTTCCACTGGCAGATTCAGGATTCATCAAGATCATAATAGTAATCCAGTCCGGTGTGGTGAATCAATTCCTCTTCCATGAGAAACCGCAGGGTGTTGAGCATCTTGGTGCGCTGGACGAACAGGTCATTTTCCGGGTAGAGGTCTTTCCTGACCATGGGGCTTTTGAAATAGAATGAAAGCCATTCCTGGATGCCGTAAAGGTCGGCCCGGCAGGCCAGGTCGGTGAACAGGATCAGATCCAGCATCACCGGGGCTGCCAGTATCGAGTCCCGGCAGAGGAAATTGATCTTGATTTGCATGGGGTAATCCATCCAGCCGAAGATATCGATGTTGTCCCATGATTCCTTGTTGTCGCCCCGGGGGGGATAATAATTGATTCTGATTTTGTGGTACAGGTCTTTGTAGAGTTCGGGATAGACATCCGGTTTGAGGATGGTGTCCAGCACGCCGAGTTTGCTGATTTCCTTGGATTTGAAGGAATCGGGGTCATCCAGCACCTCGCCGTCGCGGTTGCCCAGGATATTGGTTGAACACCCAGCATCCTGGATTGCAGGCCCGGGGCGATGATGGTTTTCATCAGCGTCTGGCCGGTTTTGAAGTCTTTTCCGCTGACCGGTATCCGGTTGGTTTCGGCCAGTTCCAGCAAGGCCGGGCAATCCACGGAAATGTGGGGCGCCCCGTTGATAAAGGGAATTTTTTTCTTGAGAGCCGCGTAGGCATAGATCTGGCTGGGTGATATGGCGGGATCGCTGGCTTTTAATCCGGCTTCGAAATCAACAAGGTCGCGGTGAACCGGGGATATCGGGCGGTAAGCTTCGGTTGAAGCCGCCCAGCACATGATCAGGCGGTTCACCCGGTTTTGGGACTGGAAATCCTCTATGTCCCGGATCAATTCCTGGGCTTGATCCATTTTATTGGCGATTTTTTTTACATGCGGGCCATCAAGATTTTTGACATACTCCCGGTTGAAAACCGCCTTCATCGGCTCGATGGCTTCCATTTCCGCCTTGACCGGTTCGATATTACGCGGATCCAGTACCCGGGCGTTCAGGGCTGATTGATAGGCGTTCCGGGGAAAGACATCCCAACCTCCGAAGACCAGATCGTCCATGCCGGCCAGGGGAACGAATTCCCTGATGGGAACCATGCGATTTTCGGTTCGTTTCCCCAGGCGGATTTTCCCCACCTGGGTAACCGATCCCAGCGGCCGGGCCAGGCCCTTTCTGAAAGCGAATACCCCGGCCAGCAGGGTGGAGGTTACGGCACCGATTCCCGGAATCAGACATCCCAGCTTGCCTTCCTGTTTCCGGATGTCCTTGCCTCTTCGAATATCAACCATGAATCACCTCGCCTATGTGGTCTCGACCTGATTTTTTTTCGATTGTTGTTCTTGCAGCAGGACTCGGGCCTTTGAAAATGCGTGCCGGTCATCGATATCCATCCAGAACCGGTTCCGGATATCAAAAGTCAGGGCCTGCCGTTTGCTGGCCAATTCGCGGATTCCGCCGGAAAGGGATTCGTCTCCGACGGCGATACTGTCTCTCAAAGCCGGAAAAATGACCGGAGAGCATAAAAAAATGCCGGTATCAAAGGCCTGATAATCCGGAATACCCTTTCCGATATCCAGAATATACCCTTTCTCCACTTTCACCCGGGTGACATCGTCCATATCCACCAGGGGGTGGTTGTGAATCCGTTTGTCCACCGCCAGTTTGACCTGGCCGTCATGGATGCCGGAATGCCGGAGTTCCCGGATGATGGCCGGATCGAACAGGTGATCGGACATCAGCAGGAAGAAAGGCGCTTTAAGATCTTCTTCGGCGGCCAGTACCGATAGGCCGTTGGGCCTTTCCCAGTGGGGATTTTCGATGAACGCCAAAGACAGCGCCCGGTTCTTTGAAAAACCGGCCAATCGCTGACGGATTTTATGGCCGTTGAAACCGGTGACCACCCGGAATTCCCGAATACCCGCCTGCATGCACGAAAGCATCACCCGTTCGATCAGAGGAATACCTTCCAGTTCGATGAGCGGCTTACAGTCACCCAGTGACGACAATCGGCTGCCTTTTCCGGCTGCAATAATCAGTGCTTTCATCTGCTTTTCAGATCAAGGTTTAGATTTATTTCTTCTGAAAATTAAGGATATACTTTACACCTTTTTGAAACGAATAGCCAGTGTCTGTCTAAAAAAAAATGCTTTTTTACAAAAATAAAAAAGAATGAATGGAGCGGCTTGAATTTATGTTCCGGTACGTGCATAATTTCAACAACTGGAGGTGAAAATGGATCAAAAACGTTTCTCGTTTTTATTTATTCTTGTTTTGTTTCTGGCAGTGGGCGTTCTGCTGGTGGGAACCTGCGGCACCACTGCCGAAAATTCGACGACAGACCGGGTAAAGACGCCGGCAGTGTCCACGGAAAACGTCAGCGAAGGCTGTGAAATTGCCCAAAAATTGAGCGAGGCCTTCGAAAGCGCCACTGAAAAAATCAACCAGTCAGTGGTACCGATATTTGCCGAACAGGAAGTGGTGGTACAGAATCCGTTTTCATCCCCGACAGATCCGTTTCGGGATTTTTTTGGCGACGACCTGTTCCGGAAATTCTTCGGCACCCCGGGAGAGGGGCAAAAACGCACCGTGCGCAGCATGGGTTCGGGTGTAATTGTGAGTAAAGACGGATATATCCTGACCAACAACCATGTGGTCAAGGGAGCGGAAAAACTGACCGTGGTCATGACCGATGGCAAGAAATATACGGCCAAGGTCATCGGTACCGATCCCCAGACCGATGTGGCGGTGATTAAAATCGCTGATCGGAATCTTCCCGCTGCCGTGCTGGGTGATTCCGATCAGGTCAAGGTAGGCCAGTGGGTGATTGCCGTGGGCAATCCCTTCCAGCTTTTGCACACCGCCACCGCCGGAATCATAAGCGCCAAAGGCAGATCTTCTATGGGTCTGGCCGATTATGAGGATTTTATCCAGACCGATGCGGCCATCAATCCGGGAAACAGCGGCGGTGCCCTGGCGGATCTGGATGGTCGGGTTATCGGTATCAATACCGCCATAAACAGCCCCTCGGGAGGGAACGTGGGTATTGGATTTGCCATTCCGATTAACATGGCCAGAGGCGTGATGGAGAAACTGATTGCAGACGGCAAGGTTTCAAGGGGATACCTGGGTGTTCTTTCCCAGGATATTGATGAAAACCTGGCCAAAGCGCTGAACCTTAAACAGGAGAAGGGGAGCCTGGTGGGTGATGTGGTGGCCAACGGTCCGGCTGACCGGGCCGGCATCAAACGCGGTGATGTGATTACCGGGATCAACGGCAAGCCGGTGGAAAACAGTTCCGATCTCCGGCTGCAGGTGGCCCAGGCCCAGCCCGGCAAAGACATTACCGTCACTCTGATCCGGGACGGCAAGGAAAAAGATGTGCAGGTGAAACTGGCCGAACGGCCGGCCGACAGGCAGGCGGAATCATCGGCCCCGGCCCGTCCGGAAACCCAGTCCTATGAAAAACTGGGATTGTCGGTCCAGAACCTGACGCCGGATATCGCCAGGCAACTGGGATATAAAAACGAAAAAGGCGTCGTCATTCTGGCGGTTTCTTCTGGAAGCCCGGCAGAGGATGCCGGACTCAGGCGGGGAGACCTGATCAAAGAAGTCAACCGCATCGGAATTGAATCGGTGAATCAGTTCAAGCATGAAATCGGCAGAATTTCCAGCGGTGATTCCGCTGCGCTGCTGGTGCGCCGGGGAAACAACAACTTTTTTGTGGCCCTGGTCATTCCCTGAACTTCAAATATTTTAAAAAGAGGCAAAATCCTGCGCGGGCGTTTGCCAGGCAGGTCAGAAGGAGAGATTCATGAACAAGACAAAACGGTTTTGCCAGATCTGCCAGCGCACCGCGCCCCAGGTCAAACTGGTGCCGGCAGGCGTGGTCCGCCCGGTTATCGCCGACATGATCAGAAAAAATTTTCCGGCCTGGGACGAATCCGGTTTTGTCTGCGAAGACGAACTGAAGAAATTCCGTTATGATTACCTATACCAGGTACTGGAGGACGAAAAAGGGGAACTTTCCAATCTGGAGAAAGAGGTTATCCATACCCTGAATGAATTCGAAACCCTGGTGGCCAATGTGGACCAGGAGTATGATGCCAAGTTAACCTTTGGCCAGCGGGTATCCGACCGAATTGCCATGTTTGGCGGCAGCTGGCGGTTCATTTCCCTGTTCGGCCTGGTCATTCTGGGCTGGATTGCCATCAACAGTTTCCTGATGCTGGCCAGGCCGTTTGATCCCTATCCCTTTATCCTGCTGAACCTGGTGCTGTCCTGCCTGGCCGCCATTCAGGCGCCGGTAATCATGATGAGCCAGAACCGGCAGGAATCCAGGGACCGCAAACGGGCCGAGTATGACTACAAGATAAATCTGAAGGCTGAGCTGGAAATCCAGCAGCTGCACCAGAAGATCGACCACCTGCTCAACCATCAATGGGAACGAATGGTGGATATCCAGGAACTGCAGATGGAGATGCTGGAAGAAATCCGGTCCATCAAGGGAAAAAGATAGCTATGCCAGGCAGCCGGGCTCCGAAAAAACGTCGACAACCGGATAAACTCGGGCTAAAAGAATTAATCGCCATCGGAGTGGGGGGAATGATCGGGGGCGGTATATTCTCCGTGCTCGGGCTGGCGGTAGCGCTGGCCGGCCATGCAGCCCCTTTTTCATTTGCTCTGGGCAG